>NZ_WVUH01000249.1 GCF_017614955.1 Micromonospora echinofusca | reverse complement strand
CCCCCACCCCGCGTGCCACGCCCCCCGGACCGAGCATCCGGTACGCCGACTTCAGCAGCACCGCCGGACTGACCCTCAACGGCTCGGCCCGCCAGGCCGGATCGGCGCTGCGGCTCACCGGCAACCAGTACGACGTCGCCGGCAGCGCCTGGTCACGTACCACCATCGGCGCCGGACGGTCGTTCTCCGCCACCTTCCGGGTACTGCTGCACGACGCGGCCGAGGGCATCGCGTTCCTGGTGCAGGCCGAGGGTCCGAGTGCACTCGGTGACTCGGCGTCCTACCTCGGGTACGGCGACTACTACTCCGACCAGCGGATCCGTCCGAGTGTGGCCGTCGAGCTCGACGTCTGCGACGACTCCGGCGACCCCAACTGGAACCACGTGGGCATCGTCTCCAACGGCAACGTCAGCTCGCATCTCGCCCACGGCCAGCCGAGGTTCGACATGGCCGCGGGCACGGCGTTCACCGTCTGGGTCGACTACGACGCGGCCCAGCACCGGCTGACCGTCTACGTCAGCACCGGCCGGACCAAGCCGACCAGCGCGGTCACCTCGGCGGGCGTCGACCTGGCCGCCCGCTTCGGGACCCGACCGGTGTACGTCGGGTTCACCGGCGCCACCAGCGAGTACACCGCCGCCCAGGACGTGTTGTCCTGGAGCCTCACCACCTCATGACAACCGGTGGTCCGGCCGCCCCAGGTGCCGGACCACCGGTACCGGCCGCTGACCGGGACCGGCCTGCTCCGCCGGACCGGCCAGACCCAGCCAGCAGGCGATCGCCTCGGCCCGGTTACGGGTACCCAGCTTGGCGTTGATGTGGTTGATGTGGTTCTTCACGGTCTTCTCGCTCAGGTACAGGGTGCGGGCGATCTGGGCGTTGCCCTGGCCGCGTACCACGTGTTCCATGATCTCGGCCTCCCGCCGGGACAGGCCGTGGGCAGCCGTGGTGGTGGCGGAGCGGGTGGGGCGTACCCGGCCGGACCGCAGGTTCGCCACCAGCGCCTCGACCGCGACGGGGGAGAGCTTGGGCCGCCCGGCGGCGGTGGCGGCGACCGCGTCGAGGAGTTCCTCCGAGGTGAACTGGCCGTACACGAGGTAGCCGGTGGCGCCGGCCCGCAGCGCCTGGTCGATCACCTCGGGGGAGTCCACCCCGGTCACGATCAGCACGCGGGTGTGGGACACCAGGGACGCCAGGAGTTCCATTCCACTCTGTCCGGGCATCCGGACGTCCAGCAGCACCATGTCCGGCCGCAGGGTCTGCACGAGCCGTACCGCCGACGGGGCGTCGGTGGCCTCGCCCGCGACCAGGTGGCCGCCGGCCTCCAGCATGCTCATCAGTCCGCGCCGCACGACCAGGTTGCTGTCGACGACGAGTACCCGCAACGCGACGATCGCCAGGTCACTGTTCATCAGAATCTCCTCCTGTGCCGTGCGGATCGCAGTCACGACCCGCCTGCCCGTCACCACCGGCGACGGGACGGTCATCCGGCCCGGGCCCCGGCCGTCGGCTGTGGATGTGATCCTCATCGACCTGGCGCGGGGGATCATCCGCCAGATCACGGCAGTTGGGCCGGGCTGGGCCCGGCGGTGGCCGGCATCCTGCGCACCGGTGCTCTCCGGTGGTGCGCACCGTCCGTTGTGGGACTACCGTTCGTGCCCGGCCCGGCAGCACCCCGTCACCTGCGGCCCGGGGTGTGGCGTGCGGGGACCCCGGGTCCGCAGTCCCATAGGCAACCTGGCGGATGTTTCCGCACGACGGCGGATCCGGCGGCCGCCGGTGCGGTGCCGCCGGGTGCCCCGGCGGACGGCGGGCGGCCACCCGTCCGGTAGTTGGGGGGAACATGCGGATGTCTCGGTCCGCGCCGACCTCCACCCTGGAGTCACGGCGACTCGACCGCTGTCGACCCGGGACCGGCCCGGACGGGCGGTCGACGCCACCGTGGAGAGCGGGTGACGCTGCGATGACCCCTTCAGAGATCGTCTCGCTCCGGGCGGAGGCGCTGTTCGCCTCGTCCGTGCAGGAGTCCGACTCGCCCACGGCCGAGCGGGTCCGGTCGGCCGTACGTGGCAGCCTGTGGCGGTACGGGCCCCTCGGCTGTGCCGTCCTGGTGGCCGGGGAGTTCGGTGAGCACCCGGAGCGGGCGGTGCGGCGGATGGCGTGGGTCCTGCGGGTCCTGCGGGCCGCCTACCCGGAGCTGTCCGGGTCGACCTCCGACGCTGATGCTGGGCAGCCGTTGCGTCGGCGGCGAGTGTCACGGCACTATCGGCGTCGTCGTATCGGGTGACCGACCGGTACCGACTGCGGCCGACGGTTGTGCCGGTACGGCCGGGGACCCAAACCGACCAGGTCAGCGCGGGCCGACCCGGTCGTGGGATGGGTCGGGCCTGGGCCTGGGCCTAGGCTTCCGCCATGGGCACTGAGGTCTATGTCGGTCGAAGTAGCGAACTGTCGATGTTTGCCCGCCTGTTGGACGATGTCACCGCCGGCCGTGGGGGAGCGGTCCTGGTCGAGGGCGAGGCGGGGATCGGAAAATCCGCCCTGATCACGGCCGGGCTACGGACGGCCCGGACCCGCGGCTGCACGGTCGCCTGGGGGGCCGGCGACCAGCTCAACGGCCGTTTCCCGTTGCGGGTGATGCTCGACGTGCTCGGCATCGAGTCCCGGTCCACCGATCCACGCCGGGCCCGGATCGCGGCGGTGCTGCGCGGCGAGGCCGGCGACCTGGCCTGGGTCGGCGACCCGACCGAGGCCCTGACCGAGGCGCTGCTCGACCTCGTGGAGCGGCTCTGCGCCGACGCGCCGCTGGTCCTCGTGGTCGACGACCTGCACTGGGTCGACGACGCCAGCCTGCTGATGGTCCGTCGACTGGTACGCCTGGTCGAGCAGCTGCCGCTGCTGGTGGTCACCGCCACCCGGGCGGTGCCCGACCGGGCCGAACTCGACCTGCTCCGCAAGGACCTGACCACCCACGGCCAGCAGATCACCCTGGCCCCGCTGCCCGAACCGGAGGTGACCCGCCTGGTCACCGTACTGCTCGACGCCGACCCGGGGCCCGAACTGCTCGGACAGGCAGCGACCGCCAGCGGCAACCCGCTGCTGATCCGGGAGATCGTCGACGCGCTGCGGCACACCGGTGGACACCTCGACCCGCACCGTCCGCTGCCGACCTCGCTCGCCGCGGCGGTCTCCCGACGTCTGTCGTTCCTGTCGCCCACGGCCAGTGAGGCGCTGCGGGTCGCCACGCTGCTCGGTACCCGGTTCGCCGTCACCGACCTCTGCGCCGTCCTGGGCCGCTCCCCGGTGGATCTGATCGCCCCCCTGGAGGACGCGATGGTCGCCGGCGTGGTGGTGTCCGGAGGCGACGACCGGCTGGAGTTCCGCCATCCGCTGGTCCGGGAGGCGCTGTACGAGTCCATGCCCGGTGCTGTCCGGGCCGGCCTGCACCGGCAGGCCGCCCGCGCGTTGGCCGAGGCGGGCGGGTCGGTGCGGGCGGTCGCCGAGCAGCTGCTCGCCGGCCGCTCGGTCGCCGACGAGTGGACCACCGGCTGGCTGGAGCAGTACGCCCCCTCCCTGGTCAACCAGGCCCTGGAGGTCGCCGTCGACCTGCTGCGCCTCGGGCTGGAACACGTGGGGCTGGACAGTCCCCGTGGGGAATCGCTGGCCACCGCGCTGGCCCGGTCGCTGTTCCGGATCGCCAAGATCGCCAAGGGGGACGACGTCGAGACCTACGCCCGGCAGGTCCTCGACCGCACCGCTGATCCGGATCGGGCCGCGGAGATGCGTGACATCCTCGCCAACACCCTGTCCCGCAACGGCCCCCAGGGGTTGGAGTTCACCGACGCCGGGCTCCGCGACGAGCGGATCTCCGACCGCTGGCGGGCCCGGCTGCTGTCCACCCGGGCGATGCTGCTGCTCAATCAACGCGGCCAGCTCGACGACGCCGAGGCGGCCGCCCGGGAGGCACTGCGCCTGGGGCGACTGGTCGGGGACCGCTACGCCGCCGGTTCGGCACTGCTCTGGCTGGGCGGGATCAGCGCCCACCGGGGCAACTTCGTCCAACTGCTCGACTGGCTCGACAGCGGCCTGGCCGAGATCGGCGACGAACCCGAGTGCCTGCACATCCGCCTGCTGCTGCTCTACAACCGGGTGCACACCCTGGACCGGTTCGACCGGCTCGTCG
Organism: Micromonospora echinofusca; assembly: GCF_017614955.1. Taxonomy (GTDB): domain Bacteria; phylum Actinomycetota; class Actinomycetes; order Mycobacteriales; family Micromonosporaceae; genus Micromonospora; species Micromonospora echinofusca_A. The sequence goes on along the minus strand of NZ_WVUH01000249.1, from coordinate 6,929 downwards.
AGGCCGAGGTGGCCCTGCGCGCCGTACGCGAACTCGCCGAGCGGACCGGTGGCGGTACCCTGCGCCGGCTCGGCCAGGTCAGCGGCGGGTTCTACTACACCATCGGCCGCTGGGACGACGCCCTGGCCGAGATCGGTGCGGTGACCGACCCGATCCGTACCCTGGACCTGGCCATGCACCTGTTCGGCCACGGTGCGCTGATCGCCGCGCACCGCGACGAGCGGGCCGCCGCCGAGGCCCAGCTGGACCACCTCGACCCGCTGCCCCTGGACAGCCCGATGGTCCGCAACAACATGAGCCCGGTCCTGGCCGCCCGGGCGCTGCTCGCCGAGCGCGACGGACGGCTCGACGAGGCGGTTGCGACGCTGGCGGTGATGGTGCAACCGGAGTACTCGGTGATGGACGACCGTTTCCTGCTCCTGCCGGACCTGGTGCGGCTGGCCCTGGCCGTCGGTGACCGGAACCTCGCCGAGACCGCCGCGCAGACCTGCGCCACCGACGCGGCCACCGTTCCCGCCCCGGGACCGGAGATCGCCGCCGGACGCTGCCGGGGCCTGCTGGCCGCCGACCCGGAGCCGCTGCTCGTCGCCGCCGCCCACTACCGGGACGCGGGCCGGCAGTCCCTGCTCGGCCAGGCCTGGGAGGACGCGGCGGCGGCGCTGGCCCAGCAGGGCCGGACGGCCGAGGCCCGCACCGCACTCGACAACGCGATGCGGGTGTACACCGAGCTGGAGGCCACCTGGGACGTCCGGCGCGCTGAGGCACGGCTGCGCTCGTACGGCATCCGCCGGGGGGTACGCGGGCCACGGCGTCGACCGCAGCAGGGCTGGGCGGCGCTGTCCCCGACCGAGCTGACCGTCGCGCGACTGGTCGCCCAAGGCCGCTCCAACCCGGACATCGCCGCCGAGCTGCTGCTGTCCCGACGCACGGTGCAGTCACACGTGTCGCACATCCTCAGCAAACTGGGTGCCCGGTCCCGGGTCGAGATCGCCCGGCAGGCGCTGGAGCACAGCGCGGTCTGAACAGGTGACGGTCCCGCCCCGGCCGCCGACGCCGGGGCAGGACCGTCACGGAGCCTGAGAGCCGGGCGCGAGGATCTGTTCGATGCTCGACTCAGGATCCGGTTCGGTGTCCGACCCGGTGGGTTCGACCTCGGTGTCGGAGCCCGCGTCGTCAGGATCCGCGTCGGTCAGATCGACCACCGTGTCGGCGTCCGTGTCGGTCCACGTGGCCGCCGTCTCGCTCAGGTGTGCCCCCGGCGTGAGGCGGACCCACGTGCCAGGGTTCTGCTCCGCTTCCGTGGTTCCCGGTTCCTCGCCGTCCGCGCCGTACAGCGAAGGCGGATAGTTCGCCGCACGCCGGTCGACCACGGAGGTCGGCGCGTAGACCGGCTGACCGATGAGGTCCGCGAGTCTCCCCGCGAAGCTGCGGAATTCCGGTACCCGGTCGGCCGGGTGGTTCCGGTTGTACTCCAACTCGTTGACGATCAGCCGGACCGGCCGTCGACCGTCGTACCCGTGCCGTCGCATGAGTTCGGCCAACTGCCCCGGGCTGATCGGCGCCCGGTCGGGTCTGCCGGTCCCCTCCCGGACGCGGCGGGCCAGCTCCTCCTGAAGATCGGCGATCTCCGTGCGGTACCGCGCCATGTCGGCCCCGCGCCGCCTCACGGTGTGTTCGTTGAACTCCTCCCACTTCCGGCGTCTGAGGTCGACGGTCTCCGGCGTGCTCCCGGTACTGATCAGCCGCAACTGCTCTGTCTCCGACACCACCAGCGGTGGCGGCGGCGGATCGTCCAGCCGGGCCAGCCGGGTGGCGACGGCGCCTCGCAGTTGCTCGTCGGTACCGTCCCGGATGAGGTCCGCCAGTTCCGCCGCATGGTCGGTCCAGCCGCGCCTCGGCTCGTCGGCTGCTGCCGATTGGTCGGGTGCCGGGCGGCTCAACGGGATGTAGACGCGGTCACGCGCGCCGTCGGCGACAATCACGAACTCGTCGCGTCTGGCGCCGAGGAACGGCATCTCCGGTTGCTGACCAGCGGCTTCCACCCAGACGGGCGGCAGGTCCGCCGCGGTGGCAACGATGGCCTGGTCGGCAGCCAGGGCATTCGCCGCGTCCGCCGTTCCGGTCGTTTCCGACGTGCTCCCCGGGTCTGTCGTCTCGGCCGTCTCCGGCGCGCTGGCTCTGGCCATCTTGGCCCGTCTGCGTGCCTCGGCTGCCGCCGCCAGTCGCGCCCTGGCCTCTGCCACCCGCTCGGCGGCGGCAGCCGCCGCCGGGTCGGGTACCCGCTCGGGGGCCGACCGATTGAACGGCGGCAGCAGGATCCCGTTGGGGATGTGGATGTCTCTGAGGCCGCCGAGAATCTCCTGGCCGACGGGTGTGACATCCGCCAGGGGTACCAGGGCGCCGGACGGATCGGTGTCGAACCGACCGGTCCCGTCGTCATCGGCAAGCCGCTCCCAGGGCATCGGCTGTCCCAGGATGTCCACCGAGACGATCGACTGGGTCTGGTAGAGGTACCGGGGTCTCGCGCCGGGCGCGAGGACGTACGCATCGGTCCCGAGCCGACGCGCCACCTCACGGAGCGCCTGCCGCGTCTGGATGGGCACAGTGCCCTCGTTCACCGTGATCTCGCCTCCATTGACGAGGCGGAACCGGGTCGGTATCTGAATGCTCGTCCCGGGCTGCCAGCTTGTCCGGATGATCGTCTCAAGCTGGTCGACGTCTACCGGTCGGGGCCGGCTGGAGCGGTCGATCACATAGAGTCCGCCGTTGATGATGCTGACGACGATGTCGAGGACGAAGAGTCCCGGGTGGGGCTGTGTCGTGAACGGGTTGCTGAAACGCCCACCCTCCGGGCCGTTGTTGAACAGGAATTCCGTGCTGGAGGGTGACTCGTTGTACAGCTGGGTGCGGGAGACCCGGCCGGCTGAGACCAGGCCGGAGGCGGAGGGGAACAGCGCCGGGCTGTCGTAGCCCAGCACGTCACCCACCGACGTGTAGGTGTTCGGTGGCGCGGATCCGCTCGGATGCAGGTAGTCCACCGCGACGATTCGTTCCCACCGCGCGGTGACGTCGTTGAGCCCTTCGCTGTGCTGCCAGCTCGTGCTGGGGGCGGGGGCGTAGATTTCCACGGGCAGGTCCCGTACCAGCTCGTGCACCGGGACAGCACGCGCAGCCAGTCGTTCACGGCGCAACGGGACCAGCATCTCGCTCAGCTCGGTCACCCACCGGGCGAAGATGATGTTTCTCGGGCTGGTGTTGTTCGGGTTGGCTGGTGTGTTGACGAGCAGCCGAAGCGGCTCTCCGTTCCATCGGCGGGCACCGTACGCCTGCGCGTTCGCCAGCAGGTTGACGAGGTCGCCCGGCTCTGCCGGCTGGAGCTGGGTCCAGCTTCCCCCCTGCTGGCCCGTCGGCTCCGAGACCGGCGCCAGCGGCCGACCCGTCGGGTCGAGGTCCAGCGCCAGGTCATAGAACTCGGTCTGTGAATAGTCGAGTACGCCCTGCCAGGGGTGCTGGTAGTACAGCGCCAGGCCGTTCGGTGCGCTGCTGGCGGCGATCCGTTCCGTGGTGAGCTGCCCCAGATGGTCGGTCGCTAGCAGGTTGCGCCCCTCGGTGGGCCCCACGACCGACCAGCGGCGGTCTCCCGGTGGGACGTCCGCTTCCGTCAGCAGCCGGACGTTACCGTCGGCGAGCGCCACATCGGCGGTCGGTTCTGCCGACAGATACACCGGAACGCCGAGCTCGTGACCGAGCCTGTCGAGGAAGTCCGAACGTGCGGCTGCCTGCCGGGAGTCGACCGGAGACATCAGCCCCGGCCACGCCGCCTGGATCGGCTGTCCCTCCCGCCATCCCACGGTGCGGATCCACCTGGCGGTCTCAGTGGGATCTTCCATGACTCGGTCCCAGCGTTCATGGAGATGGATCAGGAACACATCCGGACGGATCGCCGGTCGCGCCGAAGTCCACGGACCGTAGATGCGGAAAGCAGCCTCCACGGCCAGTGCCGGCGAGGGCCAGAACACCGCGCCCGGCATCTGGACCACCCCCGCGTACCGGTGCTCGCGGAGGACCCCGTCGGTGTCCCAGTCCAGCGGCGGGAAGACGGCCCCACCCTCTGGCACCGTCGTCAGGTGCCGCATCCACGCCGGGCCAGGCACCACATCCTTGTCGGTCGGGACGGACCGAATGCGTCCGTCCGCGTCGACGAGCGCCTGGTGCCCCGGGCCCGGGGTGAACAGGTAGTGCCTGCTTGAGTCGGCCAACTCGGAAAGCCAGGTCTGCAGCGCCGTCTCGTGTTCGGCTTTGCGGGCCGGCAGAGCCAGGATCACCGTCGCCCCGACCGGCGCGTTCCACAACGTGTGCATCGTCTCTGCGGTGACCGGCACGCTGGTGCCGTCGGCGAGTGAGACGGTGGGTGTGCCGATCTGTGAGTCGAGGCCGGTTACGACGGCCATCGCACTCGCCGGGACGACGGCACGGTCCCATTGCTCCAGGTCGGCTTCTTCGCCCGTTTTGGCCCAGGTCACGGCGCCGTCGGTGGCCGTCAGGACCGACCGTAGCCTCAGTAGCGACCCGTTTCCTCGTTCGAAGATCTGTACCGCCGCGCCGTCCATGAGAGAGGCCAGGACCGCGCTGTTGACGTCGTCCGGCCGAATCGGCACGGGCCGTGCGCCGACTGTGAACCTTTCCCTGCGTCCACCGCCGGTCCGTAGTTCGTCCGAGACGGGTACGACAATGTCGGTGACCGGCCCCTTCAGCAGAGCGGATACGGTCCGGTTGAAGATCTCGCCGTACACGGTCATGCCCGGCATGTGCAGTTGAAGTGTCTGTAGCCGTTCGGTTTCAACGATCCGTTCGGCCATCAGGGAGTGCACCAGATCGATGTCCACGGGCAGTTCGTCACCGGCGACGTTCCGCATCACCGGCTGGCCCTCTGCGTTGACGGCGAAGCCCATCGTGAGCATTCCGTCACTGACCGGTGTGAAGGTGAAATCCCGGCGGGCTGTCGAGTCGTCGAAGAAGCCGAAACCGGCGGCAGTGCGCTGCACCTGAGGCGCCTGCTCGGGGGGCAGAAGGCGACCGAGCCCGTCGCTGACCAGCTCGGGACCGACGTCGGAGCCTGGGATGTGCCGCCAGCTCTGACCGGGGCGGACCCGCAGCACGCCCCACCAGACGTTGGCCGTGGCGCCCAGTTCCGGCAGGTAGACGTCCCGGCCGGTACGGTTGGCCAACTGATCTGCCAGCCGTACCGTCTGCTCTGTGGTGGCCGTACCCGGCAGGTACAACTGGATGGGCCGGGACTGTTCCTGGTCGACGAGATATCTGGCGAGTTCGTCGGCCCCGATCCGCCCGTGGCCGCCATCGGCCCGGGTGACCTGCACCATGCCGTCCGGATCGACGTGGAGCAGAACGACCTCGCGGTCGGACTGCTCCGACAGATCCATGGCCAGTTCGATGTCCGCATCGTTTGTCGAGAAGTACCGTCCGGCGGGCAGCGACCCGGACACGGGTTCTCCCACCGGACGTAGCTGGCCGAACTGGTCCGTGGCGTGTGGGGCATCGCCACTGTCCGCGGTCGGCCGGTGCGCGTGCCAGTGGACGATCTCCCCGCTGTCGAGGATCAGCCGGGTTCCGTCAGAGCTGACGGGCCCTGTCGTGTGATACACCCAGGTGCCTGTCTCCCGGGCGAACGCGGCGAACCAGGCGGTGCTGCCCTGGTCCGGCCGGCCGCCCACGAACTGCACCGGCTCGCCGCTCCAGCCGAGTTCTCCGAGCCAGTCGGCCATCTCCCGCGGGGTGACCTGCCAGGACCAACTGACACCATCCTGTTCGTAGTCGAGTACGGGCCGTGAGTCGATCGCGCCCATCACGACCTGTGTCGCCCCGCTCAGCAGGGCGATCCCCTCGGGAAAGGCGGTCTGCTGCGACCCGGTGCCCAGTACGAGGTACTCCTCGTTGCTGCCCAGGACCCGCCCGGCATACACCGGACGTGGCGCCGTCGGGCTGACGGTCCGGCCGGTGGTGAGCTGTTCCAGATGTACCTCTGTCGTGCGCCCGGCGTGGTCGATCACCTCGGTCACCCGGAACCGGGCACCGGAGGGGATGACCACCTCCGGCGCGTCCGACCGGCCGACCAGCGGCGCCAGCGGCGCGTTCTCCGTGGTGCTGATGACGACCAGTGCGCCGTCGGACTGCGGCTGCGGTCGGCGGCGGGATCCGACGACGGGAGCGTCGTGGGTGACGATCGAGCCACGGCTGAACCGGATGCCGGCTGCGGCATCGGCGGTCAGGTAGACCGTGCCCGCGAACGACGGCACGAGTCCGATCCCGGCATCGATGTTTCCGACTGGTGCCCGCCGGCCCGATCGGACGTAGCCGACCAGCGAGTCGAGCAGTCGCAGTACCCCGCCCTGGTAGGTCTCCGGCAGCCGACTGCGGAGCTCCAGGTTCCTCGTCATGTACCGGTCCACCCAGCCGCTGTCCGTGTCCGAGCCCGGCGCCTCATGCCCGGGTTCCTGGCCAGCCGTGGTCTGTTCCGCCGGTTGGTGGCGCAGCAGACCGTCCAGCCGGTGCACCACCGGCGGCCCGGGTACCTCGCTGGCCGGCTGGGCGGTGTCATCGCTGATGGCGTCCGGTGCAGGCGGGATGCTCCAGCTTGCCACGAGTGCGGCCACGGAACCTGCACTTCGGGCGCGCGTTGGCCGGGGCGCGACGAGTGAGGCCGGTGAATCGCTGTCCGTGCTGCCCTGCAGACCGGGCGGCGACGTCGATGATCTGGTCATTCGTGCCCCGGTAGGTCCGGTGGAGACGACCTGGTCGCCGAGGCCAGCCGTGGTGGATGGCGTCAGCGGCCGATGGGGGGTGACACCGGCTGGGGGCGTGCGCGGTGCCTCCTCGCGGGTTGCGGCTTCCGGGGTGAGGCTGAACTGGCG
>NZ_WVUH01000248.1 GCF_017614955.1 Micromonospora echinofusca | reverse complement strand
GAGGAGGCCGGGGTACGGGTGGGCCCGGTGGCCTACCAGGGATCCCAGCCCTGGCCGTTCCCGGCCGGTCTGATGGTGGCGTTCCGGGCCCGGGCACTCTCCGACGAGGTGGCCGTCGACGGCACCGAACTGCTCGACGCGCGCTGGTTCAGCCGGGCGGAGCTGCGCGCCCGGGTCGCCGACGGACACCCGTTGGGCCGGATCGACTCGATCGACCGGATGCTGCTGGCGTCCTGGCTGGCCGGAGAACCGGCCTGACCCGGCGGGCCGCGCCGGTGGCCGGCAAGGGCAAGCGCCGAGAACCGGGCCGGGGTGACGGCATGCCATCATGCATCGACGAACCCCTACCCACCGGGCCGCCCGCCCGGGCCGGTCGACCACCGGCGGTGGGCTGCGGACCGGTCACCGCCCCCCTCAGGAGCGTGACAGCTTGGCACACATCGACCTCGGCCTGGACGAGAAGCAGTTCCCCGGCATCATCGGTCTGATGCGGTACCGGCCGGAGACGGCCAAGCCACTGAACCAACTGGCAGAGGTCCTGCTGCGTACCCCGAACTCGCTGCCGCCCGGCGATCGGGAACTGATCGCGGCCTACGTCTCCGGTCTCAACGAGTGCGAGTTCTGCTGCGCCTCGCACTCGGCGTTCGCCGCCGTCCAGCTCGAGCCGGGCATGGCCCTGGTCGACCAGGTCCGGGCCGACGTCGACTCGGCCCCGGTCTCGGCCAAGCTGCGGGCCCTGCTGCACATCGCCGGAGCGGTCCAGAAGAGCGGTCGTAACGTCACCACCGAGATGGTCGAGGCGGCCCGGGCCGAGGGCGCCACGGACGTGGAGATCCACGACACGGTGCTGATCGCGGCGGCGTTCTGCATGTTCAACCGCTACGTCGACGGGCTCGGCTCGCTGCCCGCCCAGGACCCGCAGGACTACTTCCGGGCGGCCGAACGCATCGTCGAGTCGGGTTACACGGACTGATCCCGGCGCCCCGGACCGGTCCGGGTGGTGCGGCGCGGTCCGAACCAGGACCGCACGGGCCGGTCCGGCACGCTGTCGAGCTGCTCGCACAGCTGGAGCGCTCCGTTCGTGCGAGCAGCTCGACAGTGTCCGCGCGACCACCCGTCGCCGGCGCCCGACACGACACCGGCAGCGGCCCTCCGCGCGGTACCCCTGTCGCACCCCTGACCCGGCTGCACCCCGACCGCGGCACGCGGGGCCGGCGCCCGCCGGTCGATACGATTCGGTCGTTGCCGCACCGGCGACGGGGACGACCAGAGGGAGGCGGCGTGCGGCTGCTGGCCGGGATGACACAGCTCGCGTCGGACAGGCCGGACGCGGTGACCGTGGCCGACGCGACGATCTCCGCCGAACGGCTGTGGGGCTGCGCGCGGGCGGTCGCCGACGAGGTGGCCGGCGCGCCGGTCGTCGCGGTACACGCCACCGCCACCGTGGAGACCGTCGTCGGCATGGTCGGCGCCCTGCTGGCCGGCGCGGCAGTGGTGCCGGTACCCCCGGACTCCGGCCCGGCCGAACGACGGCACCTGCTGACCGACTCCGGCGCCGCCCTGCTGCTCACCACCGGGCCCGGTGCCGGCACGACGCCGGCCGGGGCGGACACCGGCACCGCCGACGGTGGACCCGCCCTGCCCCGGGTGCCGGTCGACCTGACCCGGGTCTCGTCCACCGACCGACCGGCCCCCGCACCGACCGACACCGCGCTGGTCATGTACACCAGCGGCACGACCGGCGCCCCGAAGGGCGTGCTGCTGTCCCACCGCGCCGTCGAGGCCGGCATCGACGCGCTGGTCGACGCCTGGGCGTGGAGCCCGGACGACATCCTGGTACACGGGCTGCCCCTGTTCCACGTGCACGGGCTGGTCCTCGGCGTGTTCGGGGCCCTACGGACCGGCTGCCGGCTGCGGCACACCGGACGACCGCTGCCCGAGCGGTACGCCGCCGCCGGTGGCACCCTCTACTTCGGCGTACCGACGGTCTGGTCGCGGATCTGCGCCCAGCCCGGGACGGCCCGGGCCCTGGCCGACGCCCGGCTGCTGGTCTCCGGCAGCGCGGCCCTGCCGGTACCGGTCTTCGACCGGCTGCACGCGCTGACCGGGCACCGGCCGGTCGAGCGGTACGGCATGACCGAGACCCTGATCACGGTGAGCAGCCGGGCGGACGGACCGCGCCGGGCGGGGTACGTCGGTTTCCCGCTCGACGGGGTGTCGACCCGGGTGGTCGACGAGGCCGGCCGGGACGTCCCCACCGACGGGGAGTCCGTCGGTGAACTGCGGGTACGCGGCCCGATGCTCTTCGACGGGTACCTCAACCGGCCGGAGGCCACGGCCGCCCAGCTCGACGCCGACGGGTGGTTCCGGACCGGGGACATCGCCTCGGTGGATCCGGCCGGCTGGCACCGGATCGTGGGCCGGGCGTCCACCGACCTGATCAAGAGCGGCGGGTACCGGATCGGGGCCGGTGAGGTGGAGGACGCCCTGCTGGCCCACCCCGGGGTACGCGAGGCCGCAGTGGTCGGCCGACCGCACGCCGACCTGGGCGAGCAGGTCACCGCGTACGTGGTCGCCGACGGGGTCGGCGAGGCGGAACTGGTCGACTTCGTGGCCGGGCACCTGTCGGTGCACAAGCGCCCCCGGCAGGTGCGGTTCGTCGACGCGCTGCCCCGCAACGCGATGGGCAAGGTGCAGAAGAAGCTCCTCGCCGACGACTGAGACGGCCCCGGCGGGGCTCCACGACCACCCGGTACCGGGCACTTTCGGCTGGTGACGGGCCACGCGACCGGCTGGTGACGCCGCCCCGGAACGGCTGGTAGCTTGCCCCGGTGAATCTGCGGCGGGCTCAGGTTACGGCCATCTTCCGGCTACTGACGGTGATCTGTGTCCTGGCCGGAATCGTGCTCACCGCCGCCGGACCGGCCACCGTCACCGGGCTGCTGCCGTACTTCACCATCCAGAGCAACGTGGCGGTCGGGCTGGTCGCCGGGTACGCCGCCTGGTTGGCCTGGCACGACCGGCCGGCGCTGTCGCCGGTGTTCACCGGGGCGGTCACCCTCTACATCACCATCACCGGGGTGGTGTACCACCTGGTGCTGGCCAACCCGGCCAGCCCGTTCGCCATGCCCCAGCCGGACCGGGACCTCGTCGACGCGGCGGGCAACCAGTTCCTGCACACGGTGGTACCCCTGCTGGCCGTGCTGGACTGGCTGATCCTGCAACCCCGGGGCCGGCTGCGGCTGCGGTACGCCGGGTACTGGCTGGCGTTCCCGCTGGGGTACCTGGGGTTCGCCCTGCTCCGGGGGCTGGTCGTGGACCACTACCCGTACCCGTTCGTCGACGCCGGCCAGCTCGGCTACCTCGGGGTGGCGGTCAGCGCGGTGTTCTTCGCGGTGGCGTTCTGGCTGCTCGGGTTGGCCTTCGTCGGCCTCGACCGGGGGCTGGCCCGCCGCTGACCACCGCCACACACCCGGTACGACCACCGGGGGCGGATGAGCACGCCTACTCATCCGCCGACCACCCCTGCTCACGAAAGCTAGGCCCATGATCGAACCGACCCCGCCGAGCCGCCCCGCCACACCGGTCGGCATCACCGCTGTCGGCGTCAGCCTCCCCGAGCAGGTGGTGCGGACCGTCGACCTGCAACAGCGGGTCGCCGAGGCCAGCGGACTCGCCCTGCCGGCCGGACTGTTCTCCATGATGACCGGCGTGGAGCAGCGCCGGATGGCCGGCGACGACGAGTACGCCTCGACGCTCGCGGTACGGGCCGCCCGGCAGGCCCTCGACGCGGCCGGCGTCACCGCGCAGGACGTGGACCTGCTGCTGTTCGCCTCCGCCTCCCGGGACATGGTGGAACCGGCCACCGCGCACATCGTGCAGGCCGAACTGGGTGGCCGGGCACACGCCCTGGACGTCACCAACGCCTGCAACAGCTTCCTCAACGGCATCGACGTGGCCCGTTCGTTCATCCTGGCCGGCCGGGCCCGGCGGGCGCTGGTGGTCACCGGGGAGACGCCCACCCGGGCGATGCGCTGGCAGCTCACCGACCTCGCCCAGGCGCGGCGGGCCTTCGCCGGGTACACCTTCGGGGACGCCGGTGCCGCCGTCCTGGTGGAGCCGGTGACCGGCGGCGGGATCCTGGACGTCGACACGGAGACCTGCTCCGCGCACTGGACGGTGGGCGGGATCCCCGGCGGCGGGTCCCGGCACCCGCGCGGTGACGAGCACACCTACTTCACCGGCGACGGGCACGCGCTGCGCGGGGTGTTCGAGCAGATCGGCACCGACATCCTGGACCGGGTGCGGCGGCGGACCGGGCTGGACTGGGCCGACTACGCCCGGGTGCTGGTGCACCAGGTGACGATGCCGTACCTGGACCGCTTCGTCGAGGTGACCGGGGTCCCCAAGGACAAGTTGGAGATCACCGTCGGGGAGTTGGGCAACCTGGCCAGTGCCACGCTGGGCGTGCAGTTCGCCCGGGCGGAACGGGGACTGCGCCGGGGTGACCGGGTGCTCTTCATCGGCCTGGGCGGCGGGGTCAGCATCATGACCATGGTCTGGGAGAAGTCGTGACCGACCTGTGGGTGGTCGTGCCGGCCTACAACGAGGCGGCCCGGATCGGCGACACCCTGGACGCCCTGGCCCGGCAGACCGACCTGGACTACACGCTGCTGGTGGTGGACAACGGCTCGACCGACGGCACGTCGACGGTGGTGGCGTCGTTCGCCGCCCGCTCCCCGGTACCGACCTGGCTGATCCACGAGCCGCAGAAGGGGGTCGGGGCGGCGGTGGACACCGGTTTCCGGTACGCCATCGCGCACGGCGCCCGGCTGTTGGCGCGTACCGACGCGGACTGCCTGCCGCACCCGGGGTGGCTGGCCGCCGCCCGCACCGCCCTGGACCGGGGCGCCGGCATGGTGTGCGGGCAGGTGCGGGCCCGCCGCGACGAACACGGGCCGGTCGGGCGGGCGGTGTTCCGGCTGCTGGTGGCCATCGCCGCCGGCTTCGGCCGGGTCCGGCCGGCGCACCGGGGCCGGCAGTTCCGGGCGCCCTACCGGATGCACGCCGGCAACAACATGGCCATCACCGCCGAGCTGTACGAGCAGGTCGGTGGGATGCCCCGGCGGCCCTCGCCGACGGACCGGACCTTCCTGAACCGGGTCCGCCGGGCCACCGACTCGATCGTGCACAGCCGGGCGATGGTGGTGGAGAACTCGACCCGCCGGCTGCGGGCGTACGGGCTGCGCCGGACCGCGAACTGGTACCTGGACCGGGGCAGCGGTGCCCTCTCCCCCGACCCGCGTTGACCGGTAGGAGCCGCCACCCATGCTCGACGAACTCGCCGCCGCGCTGCGGCACCGACCGGACCGGCCGGCCGTGCTCGGCAGCACCCGGACCGGCCGTACCCGCATCCGGGCCACCCGGGGGGAACTGGCCGACCTGGCCGACGGGTACGCCGTCGCGCTGCACCGGCACGGCCTGGCCGCCGGGGACACCCTCGGCGTGGCGGTCCGGCCCGGTCCCCGGGCGCTGTCGGTGATGCTCGCCGCACACCGGCTCGGCCTGCGGGTGGCGGTACTGGACCCGGCCGCCGGCCCGGAGGTGCTCACCGCCCGGCTGGCCCTGGCCCGGCCCGGACTGATCGTGGCGGACGCCGCCGCCCAGGCGGTCGCCGGTTGGGCCCGGCCACTGGCCCGGCGCGCCCACCTCGCCCTGCCGACGCTGGCCGGGCTCGGTCCGGTCCGGACCGTGGGGCGGCGCCTGCCGGGCAACGCCCCGGCCCTGCCCCCCGGGGTCGGGCAGCTGCCCCGCCCGCACGATTCCGACGGGGACGCGGTGATCGTCTTCACCTCGGGGACGACCAGTCGACCCCGGGCGGTGGTGCACCGCCGGGCCGGTCTGGCCGCCGGGATGCGGGCGGTCGCCGACCTGGTCGGGCCCCGGCCGGACGAGCCGGTGCTCGGTGGCACCTTCTTCGTGCTGGTACCCGCGCTGGCCAGCGGGGCACCGGTCGCCCTGCCGGCCCGGTCGCCCCGGGTACTGGCCCGGCAGCTGGCCCGGTTGCGTCCGCAGGCCAGTTACCTGACCCCGCCGCAGGTACGGGCGCTGCTGGCCGAGCAGCCCCGGTTGACCGGGCGGTTCTACAGCGGTTCCGCACCGGTCAGCGCGGACCTGCTGGGGCGGCTGCGGCGGGCCGGCGCCGACCAGGCGTGGGGGGTGTACGCGTTGACCGAGATCTTCCCGGCCGCCGCCGTGGAGGCGACCGAGAAGGCCGCCTTCGACGCCGACGGGGACCTGGTGGGCGCCCCGCTGCCCGGGGTCCGGGCCCGGGTCGACGCCGACGGTCAGGTGCTGCTCACCGGGGCGAACCGGGCGGACCGCTACCTCGGCGACGAGCCGATGACGTGGGCGGCCACCGGGGACGTCGGCCGGTTGGACGCCGGCCGGATCGTGCTCGCCGGACGGTGCAAGGACATGATCCTGCGGGCGGCGGAGAACATCTATCCCGGGTTGTACGAGCCGGCGCTGCACGTACCCGGGGTGAACCTGGCGGTGCTGGTCGGGGTACCGGCCGGCGACGGGGACGAACGGCTGGTGGCGGTGGTGGAGCCGGTGCCGGGCACGCCGGAGGGGCAGCTCCGCAAGGCGCTCGCCCCGGTCCTGGCCCGGATGGGTCCGGCCCGGCCGGACGCGCTGCTCTTCGCCACCGTGCCGACCGCCGGGCGGTCCCGCAAGCCGGACCGGGCCGCCACGGCGACGCTGGCCGCCACCCTGGCGGGAGCGACCGGCCGTGCCTGAGTCGGTGGGGCGGCGCCGGGACCGCCGGGTCTACCTGGGCAGCCATCCGGTGCTGTTCGCGCTGCTCGCGGCGACCCGGCGGTGGCCGGTCCGGCGGTGGGGCCGGACCGTGCTGGTGCACGGCACGCAGGCGTACCAGGACACGCTGACCCGGGTGCCGCTGGACCGGCGGGCCGGGACGACCACCGGCGGGACCGCCCAGCGGTTGGGTGGCAGCCGGCTGCTCTTCGACGAGGACGGCGCCGGGCACCGGGACAGCCGCCGCGCGCTGGTCGACACGCTGGGTTCGGCGGGGGTGGCCCGGCTCCGGCCGGTCTGGACGGCGGTGCTCGCCGAGCGACTGGCGCCGCTGGCTACCGGGGGCACGGTGGACCTGGTGCGGGTCGCCGCCGAACTGGCCGGGGCCACCACGGTCGCCCTGCTCGGCAGCACCGCCGACCCGGTCGGGTTGGCAGCGGCAGCCCGCCGGGTGGCCGCCACCGCCGCCGCCGAGCAGCTACCCGGGCTGCGCCGCCCCGGGCAGCGCCGGGCCGCCCGGGCCGCCGCGGGTGAGCTGACCGCGCTGCTCGGGGTACCGGCCGACGAGGTGGGACGGGCCGCGATGCTGGCGGTGGCGGCGGTGAACACCACGGTCGCGGCGATCCCCCGCTGTGTGGCCTGGTGCGCCGACGACCGGCTGTGGAACGCCGCCGACACCGACGACTCCCGGGAGGTACTGGTCAACGAGCTGCTCCGGGTGACCGCGCCGTCGCCGCTGCTACCCCGGGTGGCCGCCGCCGAGGGCAGCGCCGACGGTTGCCCGGTACGTGCCGGGGACCGGCTGCTGCTGGTCGCCCGGCACGCCGCGCAGGCGCACCGGCAGGGTCCGGACTGTGCCGCACCGGCCCCGCCGAAGGTGGCGCAGCTCGTCTTCGGGGCCGGCGGGCACGCCTGCCCGGGGGCCCGGCTGGCGCGGGTACAGCTCGCCGACACGCTCGCCGCGCTGGCGCCGTACCGGCCGGTGGTGGTCCGCTCCCGGGTGGACCGGCGGGCCGGGCTGCCCGGCTGGGCCGAGCTGACCGTGCGGGGTACCACGTGACCGGCGCCGCCGGCCGGGAACTCGCCGGGCTGCGGGTGGCGGTGACCGGGGCGAGCGGGTTCTGCGGTGCGGCGGTGACCCGGGCCGCCGCCGCAGCCGGGGCGGACGTGTGCTGCCTGGGCCGGCGGCCGGGGCCGGTGGGCCGGCACGTGCCGTGGGACGCGACCCGGGACATCCCGGACCTGACCGGTACCGACCTGGTGGTGCACCTGGCGGCGGCGGTGGGTGACCCGGTGCCCGGTCCGGCCACCGAGCGTGCCTACCGGGCGGTCAACGTGGCCGGTACCGCCCGACTGCTCGACGCCGCCGGGGACCGGCCGGTGGTCTGGGTGAGCAGCGCCAGCGTGTACCGCCCGCAGGTGCTGTCCCGCCCGGTCACCGAGGACGACCCGGTCGACGGCCAGCTCTCCGCGTACGGGCGGACCAAGGCGGCGGGGGAACGCCTGGCGTTGGCGGCCGGTGCGGTGGTGCTGCGGCCCCGGGCGGTGTACGGGCCGGGTGACCGGCATCTGCTGCCCCGGCTGCGGGACGCGGTCCGGGCCGGGGTGCTGCCGCTGCCCGGCCCGGACGTGCGGTTGAGCCTGACGGCGGTGGAGAACCTCGCCGACGCCTGCCTGGCCGCCCGGGACTGGCCGGCCGGGGCGTACAACATCGCGGACGCTGTCGCGTACTCCCGGGACGTGGTGCTGCGGGCGGCGCTGGCCGCCGCCGGACGGCCGGTGCGGATCGTGCACCTGCCGGTGGGGCTGGTGGACGCCGCCGCGCGGGTGGCCACCGGGTTGGCCCGGTCGACCGGGCGGTCACCCCGGCTGACCCGGTACGCGGTGGACCAGCTCGCCCGGCCGATGGTGCTGGACCTGGGCCGGGCGCGGGCCGTGGGGTACCGTCCGCGCCTCGGCTTCGACGACTACCTGGCCGGGCTGGGCCGGCAGGCTTGACCAGGGTGGGGCCGTGGTGCCCGGCGACCGTCGTGGTCCGTGGTGCCGGTGCGGGTCCCGGCGCACCGGCACCACGGGGGACCACTATTTCAGGTACGGACCGGCGGTGCCGATCCTCCCCGGGGCCGGATTTCCGGGCAGGCTGAGCACGTACACCCGCAGGTTGCCCTGGCCACTGACCGTGGCGGTCAGGGTGCCGTTGGTCACCGTCTTCGTGTCGCCGGTGACCGCGTCGACGTAGGTGCCGTCGGGGATGCCGGTGAAGGTGGCCCCGCCGGAGATGGTGACCAGGGCGAAACTGTCCACCGCACCGGCGGTGTACCGGCGCTTGAAGGCCATGTTCCCGGTGATGCCCGCGGTGGAGTACTGCCCCTTCTGCAGGGCGGGAATCGCCCGGCGGATCTGGTTGAGCCGCTGTACGTGCTTGACCAGCGGCTTGTCCAGGGTGGCCGCGACCGCACCGCTGGCGCTGGCGACCACGCCGAAGTCGCTCGCGGTCACCGTGCCGGCCAGGTGGTCGCCGTAGTAGGCGCGACCGGTGGTGGCCAGTGGGCAGGTGGGGCCGCAGTCGATCCGGGCGCCCTTGGCGAACTCGATCTCCGAGCCGTAGTAGAGCGTCGGGATGCCCCGGAACGTCCACATCAGGCTCATGTTCTCCGCCCAGGCGTCGGTACCCCCGGCGTACCGTTGCTGGGACTTGTTCGGCCCGTAGTCGTGGCTGTCGACGTAGACGACGTTGTACGTGGCGTCGTTGTAGCTGTCGTCGGAGTCCTTGCCGTTCCAGTAGGCGTTGTTGGCGTCCCCGAAGTTCATGTGCATCCGCATGTCGATGACGTTCATGCCGGAGAACTTCGAGTGGTCCGGGGTGTGGTAGTCGTTGCCCCGCAGGAAGGCGTTGTCGCTGGTGGGTTGCCCGTTCGGGCCGAGCAGCTGCTCGTAGTCGTACTGCTCGATGGCGGCGCGGACGTCGTCCGGGCTGTACTCCTTGCGCTCCTTCCAGGTGAAGAACTGGGCGGAGTGGTTGACCGAGCCACGGTTCCACTTGTCGTTGACGAACGCGGCGACCTCGCCGAAGACGTAGAAGTCCTTGCCCTTCTCACCGTGCCGGGCCACCGCGTGCTGCTGGATCGCCGGCAGGAAGCGACGGTTCCAGGTGACCCGGGGGATGTGCACGGCGGTGTCGATCCGGAAGCCGTCCACGCCCATGTCGATGTACCTGTTGTAGACGTCGATCAGGTACTGCTGCACGGTCGGGTTCTCGGTGTTGAAGTCGGCCAGGTCCTCGTGCAGCCAGCAGCTGCGGGAGTCCTCGCCCTCCCAGTTGCCGATCCAGCACTGGTGGTAGAGGTCGGCGGGGAAGTGCTTGGTGGTCGCGCCGGGCCACTGGCAGTTGTAGATGGTGTAGCCCTCCGGGCTGTACGCCCCGGACGGGGTGCCCCAGCGCAGGCACTGGTTGCCGGCGGGCGCGGTGCCGGACCAGAGGTCACCGTTGTACGGGCGGCCCTTGGCGAGCGCGTTCTGCGCGGGGGTCAGCTCCGGGTCGGTGCCGGTGTGCTCGACCATCGGGTCGTACTGGCGACCAGGCTCCTGCCTGCTGTAGTACCACTTCCACTGCTCGTCGCGGACGCCGTACACGGTGGGGGTGAACAGGCCCTTGGCACCCCAGCGGGAGCTGTGGTTGTAGACCACGTCCTGGAATATCTTGATGCCCTTGGCGTGCGCGGCGTTGATCAGGTCCTGGTAGCTGGCGCCGGGCGTCTCCAGGCGCGGGTCGATCCGGTGGAAGTCCCAGCCGTGGTAGCCGTGGAAGTCGTAGTCGGAGCGGTTCAGCACGACCGGGGTGATCCAGAGGGCGGAGAAGCCGAGGCCCTTGACGTAGTCGAGCTTGTCGATCAGACCCCGGAAGTCGCCCCGGAACATCGGGTCGTTGTTGGCCGCGTTGCCGCTCTTGACGTGCTGGCTGCCGCCCCGGTTGTTGGTCGGGTCGCCGTCGGCGAACCGGGCGGTCATCACGAAGTAGATGGTGTCCTCACGCGGGTCGCCGCCGAGTGGGGTACCGCCGGCCGGTGGCGGGGGTGCGTCGCCGGTGGTGGCGGAGACCGGGGCACTGGCCGCCGACCGGTTGCCGGCCGCGTCGAGCGCCCGGACCGTGTAGGTGTACGCGGTCCGCGCGGTCAGTCCACTGTCGAGCCGGCTGGTCGTGGTGCTGGTGGTGGTGACCGTGCCCTGCGGTCCGCCGGTACGGGTGATCTCGTAGCTGGTCACCGCCCGGTTGTCGGTCGACGCCGCCCAGGTGACGCTGATGGTGAGCGCGTTGACGGTGGCGGCCAGCCCGGTCGGTACGGTGGG
>NZ_WVUH01000247.1 GCF_017614955.1 Micromonospora echinofusca | reverse complement strand
CGATAGGGTTACGGCGGTCATGGCGGAGGGGAAACGCCCGGTTACATTCCGAACCCGGAAGCTAAGCCTTCCAGCGCCGATGGTACTGCACTCGGGAGGGTGTGGGAGAGTAGGACGCCGCCGGACATCTTCACAGGTGTGGGCCACCCCGTTTGGGGGTGGCCCACACCTGTATCTGCATATGAGAGGTGTGCCGGCTGTGCCCCGGTCGCTGCCGTGACGACAGGTACAGCAACGACCAGGGCGCCCTAGTCTCGGCGCAATTCTGTGAGGAGCGCTGTCGTTCCTCCGCCCTACGGGCGGGACTGCATGTCCTGGCGGAGCTGGCGCAACAGGGCGGCCGAACTGTCCACGTCCCGGTCGGCGAACATCGCCATCACGACGCTGCCGTGGTCGGCCCACCCGCACACCGCGAAACTGCCCTCCGCGTCGGTCGTACGGCCGCACTTCATCACCCCGCCCAGGTCGCCGGCGGGTACGTCACGGATGCCGGTGACCTTGCCGGTCTCGTCGGACATCAGGGTGAAGAGACTGTCCAGGTCGCGTTCCGGTTGCCAGAGCAGCGTGGTGCCGCCGAACACCAGCACCGACCGCTTCGGGTCGGCCGGGTCCTGGTAGACCGCACCGATGCTGCGGTCCAGCTCGATGTCGGCCGCGAAGCCGCTGCGCAGGTACTCGGCGGTGGCGAGGGCGCGTTGGCTGTCGTCCCGGCGCAGGCCGCCCGCGTCGGCGGGTACCTCCAGCACGGCGTCCTTCTGACTGAGCACCCGCCAGCCCGCGACACCGCCTGCAGTGATGCCGGCCAGACTGACCAGGAGCACCGCGCCGAGCAGGATCCGCTTGCGCCGTCCGGCCGGGGTACCACCCCGGCGACGGTCCTCGGCCGGATCCGGGTAGCCCAGCGGGATCGGGTCCGGAGTCAACTCGACCGGCTGCGGTTCGTCCAGCGGGCGCCGGGCGGAAAGATGCGCATCGGACATAGCCGCCACCGTACGCGAACAGGAGGTGGTGCACGTCAGGTCCGCCGAACCGCTCCGTAGACTTTGTGGGTGACCGAGAGACTGGATGCCCATCGCACCGATGCCCCGACCCTGTCCGCCCAGTACCAGCCGGGCGACGTCGAGCAGCGACGGTACGAGCAGTGGGTAGCCGCCGGATACTTCCGCGCCTCCACCGACAGCGAGAAGCCCCCGTTCACCATCGTGATCCCCCCGCCGAACGTGACCGGTTCGCTGCACATGGGGCACGCCTTCGAACACACCCTGATGGACGCCCTGACCCGCCGCAAGCGGATGCAGGGGTACGAGGCGCTCTGGCTGCCCGGTATGGACCACGCCGGCATCGCCACCCAGAATGTCGTCGAGCGGCAGCTCGCCGCCGAAGGGCTGTCCCGGCATGACCTGGGGCGGGAACGCTTCGTCGAGCGGGTCTGGCAGTGGAAGGCCGAGTCCGGCGGCAGGATCCTCGGCCAGATGCGCCGGCTGGGCGACTCGGTCGACTGGGACCGGGAGCGCTTCACCATGGACGAGGGCCTCTCCCGGGCCGTGCAGACCATCTTCAAGAAGCTCTTCGACGACGGGCTGATCTACCGCGCCGAGCGCATCATCAACTGGTGCCCGCGCTGCCTGACCGCGCTGTCGGACATCGAGGTGGAGCACACCGACGACGACGGCGAGCTGGTCTCCATCCGGTACAGCGACGACGTGGTGGTGGCGACCACCCGCGCGGAGACCATGCTCGGTGACACGGCAGTGGCCGTGCACCCGGACGACGAGCGGTACAAGCACCTGATCGGCACCGAGGTCGAGCTGCCGCTCACCGGCCGGCGGATCCCGATCGTGGGTGACGAGCACGTCGACCCGTCGTTCGGGACCGGCATGGTGAAGGTGACGCCGGCGCACGACCCGAACGACTTCGAGATCGGCCAGCGGCACGACCTGCCCTCCCTGACGATCATGGACGAGCGCGGGGTGATCACCGCGCACGGCCCGTTCCAGGGGCTGGACCGCTTCGAGGCCCGGCCGGCGATCGTCGCCGCGCTGCGCGAGCAGGGCCGGATCGTGGCCGAGAAGCGGCCGTACGTGCACGCGGTCGGGCACTGCTCGCGGTGCCGGACGACGGTGGAGCCCCGGCTGTCCCTCCAGTGGTTCATCAACACCAGCCCGCTGGCCAAGGCGGCCGGCGACGCGGTGCGCGACGGGCGGGTGCGCATCGAGCCGGCCGACATGGCCAAGCGCTACTTCGCCTGGGTCGACAACATGCACGACTGGTGCATCTCCCGCCAGCTCTGGTGGGGGCACCGGATCCCGGTCTGGTACGGCCCGGACGGCGAGGTGGTCTGCGTCGGCCCGGACGAGCAGCCGCCGACCGGTGACGGCTGGCACCAGGACGAGGACGTGCTGGACACCTGGTTCTCCAGCGGGCTGTGGCCGTTCTCCACCCTCGGCTGGCCGGAGCAGACCGCCGACCTGGCGAAGTTCTACCCGACCAGTGTGCTGGTCACCGGGTACGACATCCTGTTCTTCTGGGTGGCCCGGATGATGATGTTCGGCCTGTACGCGATGGACGGCCGGCCGCCGTTCGACGTGATCGCACTGCACGGCATGGTCCGGGACCAGTTCGGCAAGAAGATGTCGAAGACGTTCGGCAACGTGGTCGACCCGCTGGACTGGATCGACCGGTTCGGCGCGGACGCGACCCGGTTCACCCTGGCCCGGGGTGCCAACCCCGGCCAGGACGTGCCGGTCAGCGAGGAGTGGTGCCAGGGCTCGCGGAACTTCTGCAACAAGCTCTGGAACGCCACCCGGTTCGCGTTGATGAACGGCGCGCACTGCACCGGGCCGGTGCCCGCCGGAGCGCAGCTCTCCACCGTCGACCGGTGGATCCTGTCCCGGCTCGCGTCCACCGTCGCCGAGGTCAACGAGCTGTTCGAGGCGTACGAGTTCGCGAAGGTCTGCGACGTGCTGTACCACTTCGCCTGGGACGACGTCTGCGACTGGTACGTGGAACTGTCCAAGCCGGTGCTGGCCGGCGGGGGCGAGCAGGCCGAGGTGTCCCGCCGGGTCCTCGGGCACGTGCTGGACCAGCTGCTGCGCCTGCTGCACCCGGTCATCCCGTTCGTCACCGAGGAGCTCTGGACCGCGCTCACCGGCCAGGACACCGTGCTGACCGCAGCCTGGCCGACGGTGGCCGGGGAGCAGGCGGACACCGCCGCCGAGGCGGAGATCGCGACCCTCCAGACGGTGGTGACCGAGATCCGCCGGTTCCGGTCCGACCAGGGGCTGCGGCCGGCCCAGCGGGTCGCCGCCCGGCTCGACGGGCTGACCGGGGCGGGCATCGCCGCGCACAAGCCGCTGATCCGGTCGCTGGTGCGTCTCGACGAGGCGGGTGACGACTTCCAGGCCAGCGCCACCCTCGCGGTCGCCGGTGCGGTCAGCGTGGCGCTGGACACCCGGGGCTCGATCGACGTGGCCGCGGAACGGGCCCGGTTGACCAAGGACCGGGCGGCGGCGGAGAAGGAGGCCGCCCAGGCCCGGGCGAAGCTCGACAACCCGGCCTTCCTCGGCAAGGCCCCGGAACCGGTGGTCGCCAAGATCCGGGAACGACTCGCCACCGCCGAGGCCGACCTGGCCCGGATCACCGCTGCTCTGGAGGCGCTGCCCTCGTGACCGACCGCTCCGACTTCGTCCAGGTGGACGCCGCGCTGGCCCAGCGCGGCTTCACCCGGATGGTCTTCGACCTGGACCGGATCTCCGAACTGCTCGACCTGTTGGGCAGTCCGCAGCGGGCGTACCCGTCGATCCACCTGACCGGTACGAACGGCAAGACCTCCACGGCCCGCATGATCGACTCGGTGCTGCGGGCGTTCGGCCTGCACACCGGCCGGTACACCAGCCCGCACCTGGAGACCGTCCGGGAGCGGATCAGCCTGGACGGCGAGCCGGTCAGCGAGGAACGGTTCGTCAGCACGTACCGCGAGGTGGCGCCGCTGGCCGAGCTGGTCGACCAGCGCGCGGACGAGCCGCTGACCTACTTCGACATGACCACCGCGCTGGCCTTCGCCACGTTCGCCGACGCGCCGGTGGACGTGGCGGTGGTGGAGGTCGGGCTCGGCGGTGCCGAGGACGCCACCAACG
Source organism: Micromonospora echinofusca (assembly GCF_017614955.1). GTDB lineage: Bacteria > Actinomycetota > Actinomycetes > Mycobacteriales > Micromonosporaceae > Micromonospora > Micromonospora echinofusca_A. The sequence goes on along the minus strand of NZ_WVUH01000247.1, from coordinate 7,104 downwards.
TGCTGCACGCCGGGGTGTGCGTGCTGACCCCGATCGGCCTGGACCACACCGAGTGGCTCGGCGACCGGATCGAGGACATCGCGCTGGCCAAGGCGGGCATCATCCACAAGGGGGCCACGGTGGTCGCCGCCGCGCAGGACGAGGAGGCCGCCCGGCCGATCCTGGAACGCTGCGCCGAGGTGGGGGCCACCATCGCCCGCGAGGGCGCCGAGTTCGGGGTACTGCGCCGGTCGGTGGCGGTCGGCGGGCAGGTACTCACGTTGCAGGGGCTCGGTGGGGTCTACGACGAGGTGTTCATCCCGCTGCACGGCGCGCACCAGGCGCAGAACGCCGCTGTGGCGCTCGCCGCGGTCGAGGCGTTCCTGGGTGCCGGGGCGAACCGGCAGCTCGACGTCGCGACGGTCCGGGAGGGCTTCGCCACCGCCAGCTCCCCGGGCCGGCTGGAGAAGGTCCGCACCGCGCCGACGGTACTGCTCGACGGGGCGCACAACCCGCACGGCATGGCCGCCACGGTCACCGCGTTGCAGGAGGAGTTCGCGTTCAGCCGGCTGGTCGCGGTGGTCGGCGTACTGGCCGACAAGGACGCGCCGAGCCTGCTGGAGCTGCTCGAACCGGTGGTCGACGCGGTGGTGGTGACCCGGAACAGCTCACCCCGGGCGATGCCCGCCGACGAGTTGGGCCGGCTGGCCGAGGAGGTGTTCGGTCCGGACCGGGTCGAGGTGGCCGCCGACATGCCGGACGCCATCGAGGCGGCGGTGGCGTTGGCCGAGTCGGACGTACCGGGCGAGTTGAGCGGGGTGGGCGTGCTGATCACCGGTTCGGTGGTGACCGTCGCCGACGCCCGCCGGTTGCTGAAGAAATGACCGGGCCGCAGTCGGGTACCGGCGGGCCGGGGGAGGGCCGTCCGTCGGGCCTGCGGAACCCGGGCCGGGCGGTGAAGGGGCTCGGTGCCGGGACGCTGATCCTGGAGACGCTGGTGCTGCTGCTGGCGATCCAGCCGATCCGGGTCCTGGGCGGCGAGTTGACCGGTACCACGATCGGGGTGATCGTCGCCCTGGCGGTGCTCGCCGTGGTGCTCTCCCGGCTGCTCGACCGGGGCTGGGCGTGGCACGCCGGCACAGCGCTCCAGGGGTTGCTGATGCTCGCCGGGTTCCTGCACTGGTCGCTCTTCGTACTCGGGGTGACCTTCGCGCTGGTCTGGGCGTACGTGCTGCACGTGCGGCGGGCGATCCTGGGCTGAGAGTCGCGGGCGACGGACCGCGGTCGGGCCGGTGGGTATCCCACCGGCCCGACCGTCGTTTCCGGGGTCAGTCGGTGACGCGGTCGCGCCACTGGGTCAGCGCGATGCCGTGCCCGTCGGGGTCGCGGAACGCCGCCGCCCACAGCTCCAGCCGGTTACCCCGGTTGACCACCCGGGGGGCGTAGGTGAACCGGACCCCGGCGTCGCGCAGCCGTTCGTGGGCGGCGTCGATGTCCGGCACCTCCAGGTTGAGGTGGACCAGCCGGCGGTTGATCGGGGCCGCCTCGGTGATCTCCCGGAGTACGAGCCGGGTACTGCCGGAGGCGAGAACCGCGTTCCCGTCGCCGCCGTCGATCTCCAGGAAGCCGAGGGTGTCGGTGTAGAAGGCGACCGACCGGAGCAGGTCGGTGACGAGCAGTGTGATCCCGACGCCACTGATCGGTGCCCCGGTGGTGGCCGGCTCGGCCGGGTAGAGGTCGGGGTCGACCAGGTCGTCGTCCAGGCCGGTGGGCAGGTCGTCGAGGGGCAGGTCGATCAGTTCGTCCCGGTCGTTGCGCTCGTTTCGCCGGCTCCGCTCGTCGCCGGCCGGCGCGAGGGTGGGCCCGTCGGCCCGGCCCGGGTCCACGGTGGTGACCTCCACCGTCGGCTCGGCCTCCTGGTCGACCCGGGCCGGGGTGACCGCCGGGGCGGCGGCCGGCCGGCGGGGCAGTGGCGCGGCGGCCGGCGCCTCGACCAGGGTGCCCTCCAGGACCACCAGCCCGCCCGGGGTGTGCCGGACCACCACCGGCTCCCGGTCGTCCGGCAGGCCGTCGAGGTCGTCGACCGGGCCGGCGGGCACCGGGTCACCGATGGGTGGCAGGAGGTCGTCGTCGGTGGACCGGGTGGTCCACGGCGGTGGGTCCTGTTCGCGGCGGGCCCACGGCGGGGCGTCCTGGCCGATCAGCACCTCGTCGAGCGGGGGCTCGTCGAACTCCGGCGGCAGGCCGGCGGCGGCTGCGGCGGCGGCCGCCTCGGCGTGCGTGGGGACCTCGTCCCAGAGGATGCGTACCCGCCGCTGGTCGTCGATGGCCACCCGGACCGGCAGGGTCTGCCCCGGTACCGGCCACTTCGCCACCGGCACCCGGGGCTCGATGAGTTTCTTGGACCGGGGCGGCAGACCGGGCGCGTCGATCACGATCTGCACCTCGCAGCGGCCGAACGCGTACGACGCGGGGGGCTCGGAGACGCTCTGCACGTGGGCGGAGCCGATCACCCAGGCCCGCCCGCCGCTGCGTACCGTGCCCAGCGCGATCGACAGCGCCACCAGGGCGACCCCGAGGGCGACGATCGCCCAGCTGGTCATGCCCAGTCCGAACAGGGTGATGAAGGTGGCCACGGTGCCGAGCAGCGCGGCGAGCAGTTTACGCGCGGGTGCGACCGGTCGTTGGGCATTCGCCACAGTGGACCTCCCTGGGTTAAGGCCAGGCTAGGCCGGACCCGCCATGCAGGGGAAGACTCCGCCGGGCATGCGGGACCGACCCGCCCGGCCGGCGCAGCGGCGCCGGGGGTGGCTCGCTAGGCTGACCGTACCCAGCCAGAGACCGTACCGCTCCCAGGAGGAACCAGCGTGTCCAGCAGCAACCCGGACGAGCGCACGCTCGTACTGATCAAGCCCGACGCGGTCCGGCGGGGCCTGGTGGGCGAGATCATCGGCCGCTTCGAGCGCAAGGGTCTGCGGATCGACGCGATGGTGTCCCGGACGATGGACGCGCAGCTCGCCGACGAACACTACGCCGAGCACGTGGACAAGGCGTTCTACCCGCCGCTGAAGGACTTCATGACCGGCGGTGCGCTGGTCGCCCTGGTCCTCTCCGGCGACCAGGTCATCGACGTGGTCCGGGGCCTGGTCGGGGCCACCGACGGGCGGAAGGCCGCCGCCGGGACGATCCGGGGTGACCTGTCGCTGTCGAACCGGGAGAACCTGGTGCACGCCTCGGACTCGGTGGACAGCGCCAAGCGGGAGATCGCGCTCTGGTTCCCCGAGCTGGCCTGAGGTCGGCTGCCCGGACGTCGGCGGCGGAGGCCGGATGACGTGACCGGGAAATCGGACGGCCTGACCGGGCCGCCGCCACAGGTGTCTGCTGCGGTGGCGGCCCGGCCGCCGGTCAGTGGTCGGCCGGCGGCTGCGCCCGGGTGCTCACCGCGATCCGGTTCCACACGTTGATGGTGGCGATCGCCACCACCAGGTCGGCGAGTTCCCGCTCCGACCAGTGCTTCGCCGCCGTGTCCCAGACGTCGTCCGGTACGCCGTGCTCGCCGAGCCGGGTGACGGCGTCGGTGAGGGCGAGGGCCGCCCGCTCCCGCTCGTCGAAGAAGGGTGCCTCCCGCCACGCGGCGACGGCGAAGAGCCGCCGGCTGGTCTCGCCGGCCGCGAGGGCGTCCCGGGTGTGCATGTCGACGCAGAACGCGCAGCCGTTCAGGACCGAGGCCCGGATCTTCACCAGTTCGAGCAACCGGTGGTCGACGGCGCCCCGGACGTAGCTCTCCATCCCGAGGACCGCGCGGTACGCCTCCGGGGCCACCGCGGCCAGGTTCATCCGTTGCATCTGGTACCTCCCTGTGCTGGATCGGTCACCATCAGGACGGGGTGCGCGAGGGCGGTGTGACCGGTCCCGACTGTGACGGCGGTCGCAGCCGTACCGGCCTCGTCCACAACGGTCGGATCGTCGCGTCGACGCTGCTCAACGGTGGTGCCCATCCACCATCCGGGTCAGTAGCGGGTCACCGTTCCCGCCGCCTGAGGGGGTGGGTAACGTGAGACCGCCCGCTCCATCAGCACGACCGCCGGAGGACCCGTGCCGCTGCTCTACACCATCGGCAAGCTCACCGTGGGCAACGGCATGCGACTCGGCTGGCGCCCGACCGTGGAGGGGCTGGAGAACGTACCGGAGACCGGTGGCGCGATCTTCGCCGGCAACCACCTGTCGGTGGCCGACGAACTCTTCCTCGGTGCGGTGGTACCCCGGCACATCGCCTTCTGGGCCAAGTCGGAGTACTTCACCGGTACCGGCTTCCGGGGCTGGCTGACCAAGACGGTGATCGGTGGGCTCGGGGCCATCCCGGTCGAGCGGGCCGGTGGCCGGGCCGCACTCTCCGCCTTCGACGCGGCGATCCCGGCGCTGCGCGCCGGCGAACTGGTCGCGGTCTACCCGGAGGGCACCCGTTCCCCCGACGGTCGGCTCTACCGGGGCCGGACCGGAGCGGCCCGGCTGGCCCTGGCCGCCGGGGTGCCGGTCGTCCCGGTCGGCATGATCGGTACCGACCGGGTGCAGCCGATCGGCGCCCGGATGCCCCGGCTCGGGGCCGGGCGGGTCACCGTCCGGTTCGGCAAACCGCTGGAGTTCACCGGACGTTCCGACGACCGGACGTCGCTGCGGGAGATGACCGACGAGATCATGAGCGAGATCCAGCGGCTCACCGGGCAGGAGTACGTGCCGAGGTACGCGCCCGCGAAGAACGCGCCCACCCCGCAGGGCTGACCGTCACGGCGGATCCGCGCCGCGCTCCTTCTCCTGCGCGACCACCTGGTCGAGATCGGTCAACCGGTCGAGTTGCTTGAGGGTGCGCGCCATCCGGGCGTTGGGTGGTATCCGGTCCCGGGTACGGGCCAGGAAGGCCCAGTAGCCGGCGGTGTACGGGCAGCCCTTCTCGCCGACCCGGCGTTTCGGGTCGTACCGGCAGCCGCCGCAGTAGTCGCTCATCCGGTTGATGTACGCCCCGCCCGAGGCGTACGGCTTGGTGGACATCCGGCCCAGGTCGGCGTACTGGCTCATGCCGACGACGTTCACCGTCATCACCCAGGCGTAGCCGTCCACGAAGCAGCGGTGGAACCATTCGACCAGTTCCGCCGGCCGCCAGCCGCGTTGCAGGGCGTAGTTGCCCAGCACCATCAGCCGGGGGATGTGGTGCACCCAGCCGTGGTCGCGTACCCCGGCTAGCACGTCGCGCAGGCAGTGCGCCTGGACCGCGTCGGCGTCCAGGTCGGCGAACCAGGCCGGTACCGGGGTACGCGCGCCCAGCCGGTTGCTGCCGCCGTAGCCCGGTTCGAAGTGCCAGTAGAGGTGCCAGACGAAGTCCCGCCAGCCGACGAGCTGCCGGACGAACCCCTCCACGCTGGGCAGCGGTGCCTTGCCGTCCCGGTACGCGCGTTCCGCGCCGCGTACCGCCTCCATCGGGTCGAGCAGTCCGAGGTTGAACGAGGAGGAGAGCAGGCTGTGCGCCAGCCACGGGTCGTCGGCCAGCATGGCGTCCTCGTACGGACCGAACAGCGGCAGCCGGTGCCGCAGGAAGTGCCGCAACCGGGCGGTGGCCTCGGCACGGGTGGCCGGGAACCGGCGGGGGCCGTCCCGCCCGACGAACCGGATCCCCTCGCGTTCCCAGCGGTCCAGCTCGGCCCGGACCTCCGCGTCGATGTCGTCCTCCTTCGGCATCGGCGGGGCGGGGACATCCAGCCGTGCCGTCCCCTTCGGGGGCGGTTCGCGGTTCTCCTCGTCCAGGCTCCACCGGCCGCCGACCGGCCCGTCCCCGTCCATCAGCACGTCGTGCCGCTGACGGGCGTACCGGTAGAAGTTCTCCATCCGCAGCGCGCCCCGGGCGGTACCCGCCCAGGCGGCGAAGTCGTCCAGGCCGGTCACGAAGCCCCGGGGCGGGAGCACCGTGACCCGGTCCAGCCGGTGCACGAACTCCTTCGCCGCCCGGGACGTGGGATGGCACACCTCGACCGGCTCGCGTACCTTTCGCAGCGCCGCCCGGTAGGTCTCGGCTTGGACGAACCGGGCCTGGTCGCCCAGTTCCGCCGCCCGGTGCCGTAGCGCGGACAGGATCAGGTGCGCCTTCTGCCGGTGGTACACCCGACGGCGGAAGACCGCCTTCGACTCGATCAGCAGCACCGGCTGCCGCCGGTCGTCGAGGAAGTGCGGCCCCAGTTGGTCGGCGAAGAGCCAGCGCCGCGTCATGAACCGATTCTCGCCGCCCGGGACGTCGGCGCGGGCCGGTTACCGCGAGCCCGGCCGCCGGTCAGCCTCCCGGGTGGTCAACCCCGGGTGACGATCCCGTCGCGGAACTCCGCGAGCAGGGCGGCGCTGTCGGTCACCGAGAGGCGGGTGAACACCCCGGTGCCCAGGCTGCCGTGGTCGGCCCAGGTGCACACCACCACGGCGGTGCCGTCGAGCCGGCCGGTGCCGCAGCTCTGGTACTGGCCGCGCAGGCCGGTCTCGATGGGCTCGATGCCGGTGATCTGGTAGGTCGTACTGAGCCGGGTCAACTCGTCGGTCATGTCCTGTTCGGGGGTGAACCGGAGCCCGGTGCTGCCGAAGACGATCACCTGCTTGCTGCTGGTGTGGTACACGCCGGCGAAGGTCCCGTCGGCGAGCAGGTGGGCCGCCCGGGTCTCCTGGTCCAGGCGCTGGGTCAGGCGCTGGCTGGCCGGGTCGTCCCGCAGGGTCAGGTCCCGGACCTGCTCCGGTAGGGACGCGTCGGCCGGGTACTGCTCCCAGACGGGTTTGCCGAAGTAGGCCGGGCAGCCGCAGCAGCAGGCGATGGTGAGCAGGGTCAGCAACATCATCCGACCCGGCCAGCGCCGCTTGCGGCGTACCGCCACCGGGACGTACCCCCGGGGAGGCTGGAAGTCCGGCGGTGCCGGCTGCGGACGACGGCGTTTCAGTCCCCGCCCGGACGGACCGGGCACCGGTGCGGGCCCCGGCGGGGGCGTGGGTGCCGGCCGTGGCACGACCGGTTGGTGGGCGGCCGGTGGTGGGGGAACCGGCCGGCGGTCGACGGACGGTCCCGGGAACGGGTGGGCGACCGGACCGACGGCCGGTCCCGGG
>NZ_WVUH01000246.1 GCF_017614955.1 Micromonospora echinofusca | reverse complement strand
CGACGGTCCCGCCCTCCGCGCGGACCACCCCGCGTGCCGTCCCCAGCCAGTACCTGCCGGAGCTGGCTGAAGATGTCCTGCCACTCACGGACCCGTAGGTAGTTGAGGTACTCGGCCTTGCACATCCGCCGGAACGCGCTCGACGAGAGAGCCTTCTGCTGCTCCCGCAGGTACCGCCAGAGGTTGAGCAGCGCGGCGAAGTCCGACTCCTTGTCGGCGAACCGGGCGTGCGCCTGGTCGGCCTGGGCCTGCTTCTCCACCGGGCGTTCCCGGGGATCCTGGATGGAGAGCGCCGAGGCGATCACCATCACCTCGGTGGCGCAGCCGTTCGCCTCCCCCTCCAGCACCATCCGGGCCAGCCGGGGGTCGACCGGGAGCTGGGCCAGCCGGCGGCCGAGCGGGGTGAGTCGTCGGGACAGGTCCGCCCCGGTCTGGTCCAGCGCGCCCAACTCGTGCAGCAGGTTGACGCCGTCGGCGACGGTCCGTCGGTCCGGCGGGTCGATGAACGGGAACGCCGCGATGTCGCCCAGCCCGATCGCGGTCATCTGGAGGATGACCGAGGCCAGGTTGGTACGCAGGATCTCCGGGTCGGTGAACTCCGGCCGGGACAGGAAGTCCTGCTCGTCGTAGAGCCGGATGCAGATGCCGTCCGAGGTGCGACCGCAGCGGCCCTTTCGCTGGTTGGCCGACGCCTGGGAGACCGGCTCGATGGGCAGCCGCTGTACCTTGAGCCGCTGGCTGTACCGGGAGATCCGGGCGAAACCCGGGTCGACCACGTACTTGATGCCGGGCACGGTCAGCGACGTCTCCGCCACGTTGGTGGCCAGGACCACCCGACGCCCGCCGTGCGGGGCGAACACCCGGTGCTGCTCGGCGGTGGAGAGCCGGGCGTACAGCGGCAGGATCTCGGTGTGCCGCAGCAGTGGTTTCTTCTCCACCAGCTTGGCCAGCGCGTCGGCGGTGTCCCGGATCTCCCGTTCCCCGCTGAGGAAGACCAGGATGTCCCCCGGCCCTTCGGCGGCCAGTTCCTCGACCGCGTCGCCGATCGCCTGGATCTGGTCCCGGACGGTGTCGGTGTCCTCGCCGCCCCTGCCGCCCTCGTCCACGTCACCGTCGGAGTCGTCGGCCGCCTCGATCAGCGGCCGGTACCGCACCTCGACCGGGTACGTCCGCCCCGAGACCTCGACCACCGGTGCCGGCTCGGCGTCGCCGAAGTGCCGGGCGAACCGCTCCGGGTCGATGGTCGCCGAGGTGATGACCACCTTCAGGTCGGGGCGGCGGGGGAGCAGCTGCTTGAGGTACCCGAGAATGAAGTCGATGTTGAGGCTGCGCTCGTGTGCCTCGTCGATGATCAACGTGTCGTACTGCCGGAGCATCCGGTCGTTCTGCAACTCGGCCAGCAGGATGCCGTCGGTCATCAGCTTGACCAGGCTCCGGTCGCCGACCTGGTCGGTGAAGCGGACCTTGTAACCGACCACGTCACCCAGCTCGGTGCCGAGTTCGCTGGCGATCCGGTCGGCGACGGTCCGGGCGGCCAATCGGCGCGGCTGGGTGTGCCCGATCAGTCCCTGGATCCCCCGACCCAGCTCCAGGCAGATCTTCGGCAGCTGGGTGGTCTTGCCCGAGCCGGTCTCCCCGGCCACGATCACCACCTGGTGGTCCCGGATCGCGGCGGCGATGTCCTCGGCGCGCTCGCTGACCGGCAGGCCGACCGGATAGGTGATCTTCGGCACGGCGGCTCGGCGGGCGGCGAGCCGCTGCTCGGCGGCGGTCACCTCGGCGGCGATCTCCGCCAGCACGGCGTCCCGCCTGGCGGCGTCCGGGACCGAGCGCACGCCGTCCAGCCGGCGCTGGATCCGCCGCTGGTCGCGGAAGATCAGGTCGGGCAGGCGGCGGCGCAGCTCGCGGAGGGTGGCGGGCGCGGCGGGAGCGGGCGACGGTGTGTGCATAACGTCGCCAAGGATAGGCACCCCGCCCCGGCACCGCTCCCGGGTTATCCGCCCACGCGGCTCCCGGACGGCCCGCCCCGTTGCAGATCTTGGTGGCAAAAGTACCCGCCAGGGGCCGTTCGCCACCAAGATCACACGGGCCTACAGTGGACCCATGCAGGACACCGACCGCGCGCTGGTCCAGGCCGCCAGCGCGGTGGCCCGGCTGCGCTGCCGCAGCGCCCGACACACCGTGGCGGCAGCCGCCCTCACCAGCGACGGACGGGTCGTCACCGGGGTCAACGTCCGGCACGACGGCGGTGCGGTCTGCGCCGAACTGGTGGTGCTGGGTACCGCCGCCACCCAGGGCGCGGGCGCGCTGGCCACCATCGTGGCCGTGGCCGACCGGGGCCGGAGCATCCCCCCGCCCTGCGCCGACTGCCGTCGGGTACTGCTCGACGCCTTCCCGGACATCCGGGTGATCGTCGGCACCGGTACCGGCACCGAGCCCACCGTGCTCCCGTTGGCCGACCTGCCCACCGGCACACCCTGAGCCCGGCCGGGCAGGTGACCGGTGCCCGGACGGTCAGTCGCCGGAGGCGACCTCCAGCATCGACCGGGGTACCGGCACGTCCTCGAACCGGAGGTTGCCCTCCGGCACCATCCAGGTCATCACCTGCACCGCCAGCCGGCCGGCGCGTACCGCCGGGTCGTTGTGGTACAGCTCCCGGGCCATCGCCGGGTCCACCGACAGGACGACGAGGCCGCGTAGCCGCTCGTCGTCACCGCCGAGGAACGGACCGGCGGCGATGACGTGACCCTGCTCCACCAGCCCTGCCTGGTGGGCCAGGTGGGCGTCCTGGAGTCGGGCCGCCGCCTCCTCGGGCAGCTCCGGCGCGTCCGGCGGGCGGACCAGCAGCACCACGGTGTGGTGGTCGAAGCGCATGGGCCCAGCCTATGGTCCTTTCCGCCCGTCCCGACCAGGGTTCACGCAACCGGCCCGCCACCCGGAGCGGGTGGCGGGCCGGTCGGACGGAGGAGCAGCCGCCGTCAGGCGGCGGTGGTCAGGCGCCGGTGGCGGAACAGGTCGGACGGTGGTCAGGCGGCGGTGGCCGCGCGGGTCAGGCGGCGGTCGCCCAGATGGCCCGGAAGGCGGCGGCCTCCCCGGCCAGCCAGCTCTCGACCTGGTCGGGCTTGACGCCGTCCGGGGTACGGTGTGCCTCGCCCCGTCGGACGTCGACCAGTACCGGCTGGGCGTGCGGCAGGATGTGGTCGGTGTGGGCGGCCATCAGGTGCAGGGTGGCCAGCCGGGCCTCCTCGCTCGGCGGGGCCTCGTCGAAGTACAGCCGGACCGCCTCGACCCGGCCGTCGGCGTACCGGACACCGAAGTGCGGGTTGATCTTGACGGGTAGGTCGCCGAGCATGGCCAGCGCGTCCCGGGTACGGACCAGGTCGACCCCGGCCGGGTCGCCCAGGGAGTGCAGGTACGCCGTGGCGCCCGGCACCAGCGCCTGGTAGAGCGGGCGCCAGCGCTCCTTGACCAGGTCGGCGACGCCCGCCAGGTGGGTGCCGCCGGTGTGGAACGCGATGTCGGTCTTGAGCGCCTTGACGAACTGGCCGTGCGGGTTGAAGCCGGAACGGGACGTCCGCTGCTTGCGCAGCCCACCGACGAAGCTGGCCTTGGTGGGGCCGGTGCGGTCGACGTAGCGGGTGAAACCGAGGAGCGTGGCGTACGGCGTCGGCGCGGTTGAGGTGGGCGTGGACACTGGCGTCCTCCCAGGTCAAGAACCGGATTAGTACATACATTCTAATCGACGGAGGCCGCTTCGCCCAGCGAAAGTGGCCCCCTGTGGACAGCAAAAAACGGGGGCGTGGACCGACCGGTCCACGCCCTGTTCGTCGTACCCGCTAGAGCTGCCCCACCGCGGTGATCCGGACCACCGCCTCGCCGGCCGCGTCCGACGCGGCCAGGTCGATCTCGGCGCTGATCCCCCAGTCGTGGTCGCCCTCCGGGTCGTCCAGGATCTGCCGGACCGTCCACCGCTCCCGGCCCTGGTCGATCATCAGCAGCGCCGGCCCCCGGGCGTCCGGCCCGGTGCCGATCACGTCGTACAGCGCGAAGTACCCGTCGAGCGCGTCGGCCCAGGCGTCCGCGTCCCAGCCGGCGGCGGCATCCAACTCGCCCAGCTCCGACCAGCGGCGCAGCGCCGCCAGCTCCACCCGGCGGAACAGCGCGTTGCGCACCAGCACCCGGAACGCGCGCACGTTGCGGGTGACCGCCGGGGGGCGTTCGTCGACCACGCTCGGGGTCGCCTCGGCGGTCGGGTTGCGCAGCCGCTCCCACTCGTCGATCAGACTGGAGTCGACCTGGCGGACCAGTTCGCCCAGCCACTCGATCAGGTCGACCAACTCCTCGGTCTTGGCATCCTCGGGGACCGTCTGCCGCAGCGTCTTGTACGCGTCCGCGAGGTAGCGCAGCACCAGCCCTTCGGACCGGGACAGCCCGTAGAACTGCACGTACTCGGTGAACGTCATGGCGCGCTCGTACATGTCCCGGACCACGGACTTGGGCGACAGCTCGTGGTCGGCGACCCACGGATGCCCCTGCCGGTACATCTCGTACGCCGCCTCCAGCAGCTCCGCCAGCGGCTTCGGCCAGGTCACCTCGTCGAGCAGTTCGAGCCGGGCCTCGTACTCGATGCCCTCGGCCTTCATCGCGGCGACCGCCTCGCCCCGGGCCTTGAACTGCTGCGCGGAGAGGATCTGCCGGGGGTTGTCGAGGATCGACTCGACCACCGACAGCACGTCCAGGGCGTACGACGGGGACGCCACGTCGAGCAGCTCGATCGCGGCCAGCGCGAGCGGGGAGAGCGGCTGGTTGAGCGCGAAGTCGAACTGGAGGTCGACGGTGAGGCGTACCCGTCGCCCCTGCTCGTCCGGCTCGTCGAGCTGCTCCACCACACCCCCGGCCCGCAGCGCCCGGTAGATCGCGACGGCCCGGCGGATGTGCCGCCGCTGGGCGGGCCGGTCCTCGTGGTTGTCGGTGAGCAGATGCCGCATCGCGGCGAACGCGTCCCCCGGCCGGCCGATCACGTTCAGCAGCATCGCGTGGCTGACCTGGAAGCTGGAGGTCAACGGCTCCGGCTCGGCCTCCACCAGCCGGTCGAAGGTCGGCTTCCCCCAGCCGATCGACCCCTCCGGCGGCTTCTTGCGGACCACCTTGCGCCGCTTCTTGGGGTCGTCGCCCGCCTTGGCCAGCGCCTTCTCGTTGTCGATAACGTGCTCGGGGGCCTGCACCACCACCCGGCCGAGGGTGTCGAAGCCTGCGCGGCCGGCCCGCCCGGCGATCTGGTGGAACTCGCGTGCCTTGAGCAGCCGGGTCCGCACCCCGTCGTACTTCGACAGCCCGGTGAACAGCACGGTGCGGATCGGCACGTTGATCCCCACGCCCAGCGTGTCGGTACCGCAGATGACCTTGAGCAGCCCGGCCTGGGCCAGGGTCTCCACCAGCCGGCGGTACTTCGGCAGCAGGCCGGCGTGGTGCACCCCGATGCCGTGCCGGACCAGCCGGGACAGGGTCTTGCCGAAGCCCGAGGTGAACCGGAAGTTGCCGATCGCCTCGGCGATCAGGTCCTTCTCGGCGCGGGTGCAGACGTTGACGCTCATCAGCGCCTGGGCCCGTTCCAGGGCCGCCGCCTGGGTGAAGTGCACCACGTAGACCGGAGCCTGCTTGGTGCTGAGCAGCTCCTCCAGGGTCTCGTGCAACGGCGTCATCGCGTACGAGAAGAGCAGCGGGACCGGCCGCTCGGCCGAGCGGACCACGGCGGTCGACCGGCCGGTACGCCGGCTCAGGTCGTCGACGAACCGGGTGGTGTCGCCGAGCGTCGCGGACATCAGGACGAACTGCGCCTGCGGCAGCTCGATCAGCGGTACCTGCCAGGCCCAGCCCCGGTCCGGTTCGGCGTAGAAGTGGAACTCGTCCATCACCACCTGGCCGACGTCCGCCCGGTCGCCCTCGCGCAGCGCGATGTTGGCCAGGATCTCGGCGGTGCAGCAGATGATCGGCGCGTCCTCGTTGACGCTCGCATCGCCGGTCAGCATGCCCACGTTCGACGCGCCGAAGATCTCGCACAGGGCGAAGAACTTCTCCGACACCAGCGCCTTGATCGGCGCGGTGTAGAAGGTGGTCCGGTCGTCGGCGAGCGCGGCGAAGTGGGCAGCCGTGGCGACCAGGCTCTTCCCCGAGCCGGTCGGCGTATTCATGATCACGTTGGCGCCGGAGACGATCTCGATCAGCGCCTCGTCCTGGTGGGGGTAGAGGGTGAGGCCGCGCCCGGTCGCCCAGCCGGTGAACGCGTCGTAGAGGGCATCGGGGTCGGCGCTGCCCGGCAGCGCGGCGGTGAGCGTCATAGCCGGTCCATCGTGCCTGGGGCATGGTGCGCGACGCCAGTCGGGGTGTTAAGCGGGGGCCCTTCCTCTACCGAATGCGTTAACCGGGGGCCCTTCCTTACGAACATCAGGTCGAAGACGGGGCGGCCGGCGAGCAGCGCCCGCCGCTCGAACTTGGTCACCGGTCGGTGCGCCGGCCGGGGCGCGTACCCGTCGACGGTGTTGGTCAACTCGGGGTCGGCGGCCAGCGTGTCGTGCATCGCCGAGGCGTACTCGGCCCAGTCCGTCGCGCAGTGCAGGGTGCCGCCCGGGGTCAGCCGGGAGCGCAGCAGCGCCACGTGCGCCGGCTGGATCAGCCGACGCTTGTGGTGGCGTGCCTTCGGCCACGGGTCGGGGAAGAACACGTGCACCGCGTCCAGCGACCCGGCCGGCAGCAGGTACCGGACCAGGTCCAGTGCGTCGCCCCGGGCGATCCGGACGTTGCCCAGCCCGTGTCGTTCCACCAGGGACAGCAGGTTGGCGATTCCCGGGGTGTGCACCTCCACCGCGAGATAATCTCGGTTCGGGTCGGCGGCGGCCATCGTGACGGTCGCGTCGCCCATCCCGGAACCGATCTCCAGGACCACCGGCGCCCGCCGGCCGAAGAGCGTGGCCAGGTCGAGCGGTGGGGTGTCCGGGCCGGCGGCCTCCGGGACGACCACTCCGAGCGTGGGCCAGAGCCGGTCGAGCGCGTCCCGCTGACGCTCGCCGAGCCGGCCGCGCCGGGGGTGGAAGGTGCGGATCCGGGCCGGTGTCCGGTCGGCGACATGCTGGTCAGGGGTCACAGGGAGACGAGCGTACGCGAACCCCGGGCGTGCCGACGGGTGATGGGGTGAGGAGATGGGGTGGATGCGGTACCGGATCACGGCAGGTGTGGCGTTGACCGTGCTCGCCGCCCTGGCCACCCTGCTGGGGGCGGCGCCGGCCTGGGCGGGTCAGGTGTTCGTGCACGTCACCCCGTCCACCGTGCCGGCCGGTGAGCACGTCAAGATCACGGCGAGCTGCCGGGACAACTGGTCTTCGGCCAAGGTCGAGTCGCCCGCCTTCGGCACGGTCACCCTGCACCCCCGGGACGGGTTGCTCACCGCCTCCGTCGAGGTGCCGAAACACACCCGGCCCGGGGAGTACCGGGTCAAACTGAGCTGCCCGGACCACCGATCGGCGACGACGAGTCTGCACGTCGTGGAGTCCGGGCACCCGAAGCACGGCCCGGCCACCGGGTTCGGTGGCGGCGCCGGTGCCGGCGGTGACGTCGTACCCGGCAACTGGCTGCTCACCGGTGGCCTCGCCGCCGTCGTCGCCGGAGTGGTCCTCGCCGGAGCTGCGGTGCGCAACCGACGCGCCGCAGGCGCACGCTGAGGGCGTGCCGACGCGGCGCGGGACGGAGGGGACACCGATGGTCACGGACGCACCGCCGACCACGCCGGAGGTCCGCCGGGCCGGAGCGCGGGAGCGGACCTGGACGATGCCGGTCGCGGTCCTGCTGGTCCTGGCCGGGATCTTCGCCACCGGCGCCGGGCTCGGCCGGGCGGCCAGCGGACCGTGGGACCGGCTCGCCGCCGCCGGCCGGGACGCCGGTACGGCCACGACGGGAGAATCGAGCCGACCGGTGAGCCTGCGGATCGACGCGATCGGGGTGACCGCGGCGGTGCACCCGGTCGGCCTGGCCCCGGACGGCTCGATCGCGGTACCGGCCCTGGAACGGCACCGGGAGACCGGCTGGTACGACCGGGGCCCGAGCCCCGGCCAGGACGGGCCGGCGATCATCGTCGGTCACTCGGACACCCGGGACGGGCCCTCGGTCTTCTTCGACCTGCGGCAGGTGCGTCCGGGCGCCCGGATCGAGGTGACCCGGGCGGACCGGTCGGTGGTGGCGTTCCGGGTCGACTCGGTGGAGCGCTTCGACAAGCAGCAGCTCCCCGCCGACCGGGTCTACGGCGACTACCGTCGACCCGGCCTGCGTCTGATCACCTGCGGTGGCCGGTGGGTCGGCGGCAGCATCGGGTACGCCGACAACATCGTGGTCTTCGCCTCCCTGGCCGACGCACGGGAGCCCTGACCCGGCTCCGGCCGGGTCACCGGCGACCGCCGGCCCGTGTCCGCCGACCGGCCGACCCGGCGACCGTCCCGCCGTGACCGGTCACCGGTCGGTGGTGACCTCCTGGGCCACCTCGAACTCCAGCAGCGTTGCCCCGGTGGCCACCGGCTTGCGCGGGGCCTCGCCCTCGGCGCCGGCGTGCGCGCTGCGGGCCGGCCCGGCCGCCCACGCCTGGTAAGCCTCCTCGCTCTCCCACCGGGTGTACACGAAGTAGCGGCTCTCCCCGCCGACCGGCCGGAGCAGCTCGAAGCCGAGGAAGCCGGGGGAGTTGCGGACCGACTCGCCCCGGGCGGCGAACCGCCGCTCCAACTCCGGGCCGGCACCCGGCGGGACCTCGATCGCGTTGATCTTCACGACTGCCATGACTCCACCATAGGCGTCACAGCCCCTCGACGGTCGGTACCGGCTCGGCGTCGACCACGATCGGCGCGTGGTCGGACGGTCCCTTGCCCTTGCGGGCCTCCCGGTCGACGTAGGCCGAACGCACCGTGCCGGCGAACGACTCGGTGGCGTAGACCAGGTCGATCCGCATGCCCTTGTTCTGATGGAACATCCCCGCCCGGTAGTCCCAGTAGGTGAACGGGTGCGGACCCTTCATCGGGGTCGGCACGATGTCGGTCAGGCCCAGGTCACGCAGTTCCGCCAGGGCCTGCCGCTCGGCCGGCGTGACGTGCGTCGAGGTGGCGAAGAGCGCCGGGTCCCAGACGTCGGTGTCGGTCGGTGCCACGTTGAAGTCACCGCAGACCGCCAGCGGCAGGCCGGAGCGCAGCTCCCCGACCAGCGCGTCCCGCAACGCGGCGAGCCAGGCCAGCTTGTACGCGTAGTGCGGGTCGTCCGGGGTCCGGCCGTTCGGCACGTACACCGACCAGACCCGCAGCCCGGCGCAGGTCGCCGAGATGGCCCGCGCCTCCGGCTCGGGGAACCCCGGTTCACCCGGGAACCCGACCACCACGTCGGCCAGCCCGACCCGGGACAGCACCGCCACCCCGTTCCAGCGGCCGTCGCTGTGACTGGCCACGGTGTAGCCCAGCGCGCCGACCTCGTCGACCGGGAACGCACCGTCCGGGCACTTCGTCTCCTGGAGGCAGACCACGTCGGGTGCCGTGGCCGCCAGCCAGTCCAGCAGGCGGGGGAGACGGGCCTTCACCGAGTTGACGTTCCAGGTCGCCAGGCGCATGCCCCAAGCCTGCCGCATCCGGTACCGGCCCGCCGGACAGCGACCCGGGGTGTCGCCGGTCGGGTGCCACCCTCCGGTCGGAACGTGTCGCCGGTCGGGTGCCGCCTTCCGCAGCGGACGGGAGGCGGCACCCGGGGCGTCCACCGTCAGGTGCCGGAGTTCTCCCCACCGGGGCGCTGCTGCTCGGCCAGGAACCGTTCCAGCTCGGCACCGAGTTCGTCGGCGGTCGGCAACGGGCCGGTCGCGCCGGACAGCAGGTTCCGCTCGCCCCGGCCCCGGGCGAACGCGTCGTACTGCTCCTCCAACGCCCGGACCAGCGCGGAGGCGTCGTCGGTCTGGGCCACCTGCCGGTCGATGTCCACCCGGACCACCTCGGCGGCGGCCCGCAACCCGTCGCTGGGCAGCAGCAGGCCGGTGCTGCGCGACACCGACGCCAGGAGGGTCTCGGCGGCGGCCGGGTACTCGGTCTGGGCGACGTAGTGCGGGACGTGCACGGCGAAACCGAGCGCGTCCCGGCCCTGCTCGCCGAGCCGGTACTCCAGCAGGTGACCGGCGCTGCCGGGGACCTGGACCCGTTGCAGCCACGGCTCGTACCCGCTGATCAGCTCGGGGCGGGTGGCGTGCGCGGTCACCCCGGTCGGCCGGGTGTGCGGTACGGCCATCGGGATGGCGTTCAGCCCCACGGTCAGCCGTACCCCGAGCCGCTCGGTCAGCGCCGACACCGCCGCCACGAACCGCTCCCACTGGAGGTCCGGCTCGGGGCCGGCGAGCAGCAGGAACGGCGTACCCGCGTCGTCGTGCAGCAGGTCGATGCGCAGCTCGGGCCGTTCGTAGTCCTCCCAGTGGTCGGCCACGAAGATCATCGGCGGGCGGCGCGAGCGGTAGTCGAGCAACTGGTCGATGTCGAAGGTCACCACCGGCTGCGCGGTGAGGTTCGTGAGCAGGTGCTCCCGGGCGAGACGGGTGGCGTTGCCGGCATCGACGAAACCGGTCAGCGCCTGGATCAGCACCGGCTGACCCAGGTCGGGCAGGTCGTCGGTGAGCTGGTAGAGCCCGTGTGGATCGAGCACCGGTCCGGACCTCCTCAGGGTGTGCGTACGGGCCGCCGGATGATGGGCCGCCGTAGGGTGAACCATCCGTCATCCTGGTGCATTCCATCCGGTTCGGCGGACGGGCCTGGTGTTGTTCCGACATCATCGACGATCTGCGTGTCCCGTCCGCATTTCACCGGGTTACCAACGTGTTGCCGGTTTGTCGAGGGGCCGGGGCGGTCGGCACCATTGGCTCACCCCGACGGTCCGGTTCCACCCGTCCCGCCCCAGACCGGCCCTACGCCACCGTGGCGGGTACGGGTGTGGCACTTGA
Organism: Micromonospora echinofusca; assembly: GCF_017614955.1. Lineage (GTDB taxonomy): Bacteria > Actinomycetota > Actinomycetes > Mycobacteriales > Micromonosporaceae > Micromonospora > Micromonospora echinofusca_A. Next base: position 278 of record NZ_WVUH01000246.1, on the reverse strand, counting down.
CCCGACCGGGTACAAGTCTTGGCATACCCGACGTGAGGAGAGCTTCGATGCCGACACTGGCGCAGCGGATCAGCACCTTCCTGCGGTCGCCGCAGGGCCGGCAACTCGTCGAGCGGGGCCGCCGCGAACTGGCCAAGCCGTCCACCCAGCAGAAGCTGCGGGGCGTGCTCAGCCGCCTGTCCCGCCGCCGCTGACCGGCGACGTAGCCGTCCGCCACCTCGACGACCCGGCATCCGACCACCCCTACCCAGACCACGGGAGCGATCTGTGACCGACCC
>NZ_WVUH01000245.1 GCF_017614955.1 Micromonospora echinofusca | reverse complement strand
AGCCACGGGCACACTGCCGACGCGATCGAGAACCTCGAAGAACTTCGCCTTGAGTTCCACGGAAACGGACACGGTCCTCGCAACCCCCAGAAGATCCGGGTGTTGCGAGGACCACTAGACCCCAAGCTACCGAAAACGATAGGAAGGGGCCCTTCCTTACATCAGGGTCAGGCGGGTGGGCTGATCCGGATGCTCAGGCCCTCCCGGATCGACCTGCGGTTGAAGGAGTATTCGAGGGCGTCGGTGCCGGTGGCGTTCTCCAGCCCGACGGTCGCGCCGCCGCCGCTGGCGTACTGGCCGCCGACCAGATTCCGGTAGTGGTACTCGACGGTGCCGTCCGGCATGATCACGGCGCTCACCGAGATCCGCTCGCCGGGTGCGTCCGAGAAGGTGACGTTGCGCCACTCGACCACGAACGCGGTCGGGCTGGCCGAGGTGTACACCCCGGCTGCCGGGTCGACCTCCAGTCCGTCCCAGAACGGGTAGAACGCGCCGTTGGGATTGAAGCTCGACGGATCGGGCAGTTCGCCGTTGAAGAAGTCGTACTTCCAGGTGGGCAGGAGTTGGATCGCGCCACTGGTGCTGATCCAGGCCGAGGTGTAACCCTGGCCGTAGAGCAGCACCGGGAAGGGCAGGGTCACCTGGGTCTTCTGCCCGGTCGTGCTGATCGGCAGCAGGGTGCTGCCGGTGCGGTAGTCGGGGGCGATCCGGCGGCAGGTGTAGCCGAAGGTGTCCTGCCGCTGGGCGAGTGGGAAGTGCTGGGTGACGGCCGTGCTGCCGACCGTCAGGTCCACGGTGGCGGTGTCGGCGCAGCGCGACGACGGTTCGGTAAACAGCCGGTAGCTGCCCGCCGGGACGGTCACCGCGTAGTGCCCGTTGGCGTCGGTCACCGCGGAGACCGGTGCGTCGAGCAGGCGTACCCGTGCACCGGGGTCGGGCTGGCCGCCGACCGTGACGGTGCCCTGGATGGTGTACCAGGGTGCCCGCACCATGGTCAGGTTCAGGTTGGTGGTGGTACCGGCGGTGACGGTGAGGGTGCCGCTGCCGGTCTGGTAGCCGAATCTGCGGACCTGCCAGGTGTACGTCCCGGTGGCGGCGGGCTGCCAGTCGAGGTCGCCGTTCGCGGCGGTGGTGAGGGTCTTGGTGACCGGCCCGGTCAGGGTGAGCTGGACGTCGCCCAGGGCCGCCCCGCCGGTCTGGTCGACTGCGTGCGCGGTCAGCGTGCCGGTCCCGGCGGGTGCGCTGCCGACGATCGAGGCGTACACGTCGAGCCGTCCCTCGCCCCAGATGTTGTTGTCGTCGGTGGTGCCGCCGCAGCGGGTGTCGGTGACGTCGACGGCGCCGTCGTCCAGCAGGGCCCGGGTGGCGGCGACGTCGCCCTCCAGGTGCGGGCGGGCGGCCCAGATCAGGGCCACCGCGCCCGCGACGTGCGGGGTGGCCATCGAGGTGCCCTCCAGCGCGGCGTACCCGTCCCCGTAGGTCGAGTTCACCGCCACCCCGGGGGCGGCGATGTTCGGTTTGAGGTCGCCGTTCTGCCCGGGGCCGCTGGAGGAGAAGTCGGCGATGGTGTTCGTGGCGTCGAACGCGCCGACGCTGTACGCGGAGAGGTCCTGCCCGGGGGAGCCGGTCGACCCGCACGGCGTGACGCCCTCGTTGCCGCTGGCGAAGACCGGGAAGATGCCGGCGGCCACCCAGGATTCGACCACCGGGCTGTACCAGGCTGGTTCGTCCAGGTTGTCCCAGCCCCACGAGTTGTTGACGACGTCCGGTGCCAGGTCGGGGCGCGGGTTCTCGCCCAGGGCGTCGGTCGGGGCGAGCATCCACTGGCCGGCGGCCACCAGCGCGTTGTAGTCGCAGAGCACCGGCCCGCAGGCCCGGGCCGCGATCCACTGCGCGCCCGGGGCGACGCCGACCTGGTGGATCCCGTCCGGGGTCGCGCCGACCATGGTGCCGGTCACGTGGGTACCGTGGCCGCCGGTGTCGCAGGGGGTGGCCACCTCCGGGCACTCGGCGAGGAAGTCGTGCCAGTTGTGGTTGTGGTCGACGGTGCCGTCGCTGCGTCGCCCCCGGTAGCTGTCGGCCAGGGCCGGGTGGGTGTGGTTGACCCCGCTGTCCAGGCTGGCCACCACGATGCCCTCGCCCCGGACACCGAGCTCGTTCCAGACCCGGTCGGCCTCCACCCGGTCGACGTTCCACTCCACGCCGTTCACCGTCGGTCCACCGCCGGTCGACGGGCGCGGTGCGGCCGCCCGGACCACCGGTTCGGCGTACACCTCGGTGACCTCGGGGCGGGCGGCCACGGCGGCGACCAGGTCCGCGTCACCGCTGATCCGGACCGCGTTGGTCACCCAGTACGGCGTGAACGCCGCCTTGCGGCGGGTGAGCAGGGCGCGCAGGCCCGCCTGCGTCCGGTCGGCGTGCCCGGTCAGCGTGCGGTGCACCCAGGCGCCCCGGTCCGCCTTGCGGGTCAGCCGGTCCGCGCCGCCGAGGTCGGCGCGTTCGCCGACCACGGCCCAGAAGGTGGTGGCGGCGTCCGGGTCGGCGGCCAGGCGGGCCCGCAGTTCCGGGTCGGCCTTGTCCCGGACCGCCGCCGACGTCGCAGGCCCGGCCGAGGCCGGTGCGACGGCCAACGGTACGGCCAGGGCCACCAGTGCGGCCACCAGGGCCGCGCGTATCGGTCTTCTCGTCGGTGTCATCCGTCTCCCCGTCCGACTGATCGATGGACCATGCATCGACCAGCCTGAGGTTCGACGGATGGTGACGTGGTACCCGCAGGCTGTGATGATTGCCATCTTGCCAAACGGCTCTGGGAGCGCTCCCGGTTCCGGGTGTCTACCGGTCCGGCCGGCGCGGCCCTAGAGTGGGGGACGGCGACCCCTGGTGGTGGCCGGCGACCCGGCGGGAGGCGCAACCCGCTGGGTTCCAGGTGCGTACGCACCCGCCGGTGCCGCCGCCACGGTCGACCATGGACCGGTCACCCTCGCCCCAGTCCGCCGGCCGTACCGGGCGGGTCACCCGCCGCTCGGCGCTCTCCGGGAATCCCACGACACGACGGGCAACCGTTCGACACGGGAGCCCTGTTCACGGACAGGGGAAGACGACATGGCGCGACCGATCACGCTTTTCACCGGCCAGTGGGCCGACCTGCCGTTCGAGGAGGTCTGCCGGCTGGCCTCCGAGTGGGGCTACGACGGCCTGGAGATCGCCTGCTGGGGTGACCACTTCGAGGTCGACCGGGCGCTGGCCGACGACTCGTACGTCGACCGGAAGCGGCAGACCCTGGCCAAGTACAACCTGGAGGTCTTCGCGATCTCCAACCACCTGGTGGGTCAGGCGGTCTGCGACCACCCGATCGACGAGCGTCACCAGGACATCCTGCCCGGGCGGATCTGGGGCGACGGCGAGCCGGAGGGGGTACGCCGCCGGGCCGCCGAGGAGATCAAGGACACCGCGCGGGCGGCGGCGAAGCTCGGGGTACGCACCGTGGTCGGCTTCACCGGGTCGTCGATCTGGCACACCCTGGCGATGTTCCCGCCGGTGTCGCCGGCCATGATCGAGCGCGGTTACCAGGACTTCGCCGACCGGTGGAACCCGATCCTGGACGTCTTCGACGCCGAGGGGGTCCGGTTCGCCCACGAGGTGCACCCCAGCGAGATCGCCTACGACTACTGGACCACGAAGCGCGCCCTGGAGGCGATCGACCACCGACCGGCGTTCGGGCTGAACTGGGACCCGTCGCACTTCGTCTGGCAGGAGCTGGACCCGGTGAACTTCATCTTCGACTTCGCCGAGCGGATCTACCACGTGGACTGCAAGGACGCGAAGGTACGTACCGGGGACGGCCGGCGCGGCCGGCTCTCCTCCCACCTGCCCTGGGCCGACCTGCGCCGGGGATGGGACTTCGTCTCCACCGGACACGGCGACGTGCCCTGGGAGGACTGCTTCCGGGCGCTGAACGCCATCGGGTACGACGGTCCGATCTCGATCGAGTGGGAGGACGCCGGCATGGACCGGCTCGTCGGTGCCCCCGAGGCGTTGGGTTTCGTCCGTCGACTCGCCTTCGACGCGCCGACCGCCGCCTTCGACGCGGCCTTCAGCAGCGGCCGGGACTGACCCCGTCCGGCGCATCATGGACCGGACACGGCGGTGGGCCGGTCACCGAAAGGTGACCGGCCCACCGCGCCCGCGTCAGAGCGCGCTGCCGTTGGTGCCCGTCCCGGACGGCTTGGGGCGGGGGTTGGTGCTGGCCGAACCGGTACCCGACGTCGTGGACGACGAGCCCGGGGTGGCGGACGACGAGCCGGACTTCGCGCCGACGCTCGCCGGGGTACCGGCGAACGGCTTGTCGGCCGGGGTCAGCTCGTGCTTGGCACCACCGTTGGGGCCGCTGCCGAGCTTCTCACCGAGCTTGGTCTGGCCGAGCTTGTCCTTGCCCTCGCTGTACAGGCGGGTCGCCTGCGCCTGGGCCACGCCCGCGGCCTCCTGCACGGTGGGGTTGTCGAGCAGCTTGCGGCCCCGGACGACCAGCTCCTCGTACTTCTCCCGGCCCGCCCGGGCGCCCAGGACGAACCCGGCAGCCAACCCTGTCACGAACCAAAGCTTTCCGCGCATGGCGGCTCCTTCCGTACCTGGCGCGCGCCGCGGTGGCCCGGAGCGTAGTGCTCCGGGGTCAACTCCGGTCGCGCCTGCATCCTCTGTCGGCAGCTAACTACCCATCCTCCTCCTCGCTCATGCCTCCTTGTGGCGGGTACGACAATTTGTCCAGATCCGGGGCTGCCCGACCGGGGCCGGGCAACCCCCTGGACCGAACCCGGGGTTCGTCCTGTACTCTTTACCCCGTCGCCACGGCACCGGAGAGATCCGGAGCAGTGACCAGCGATCCCCCGTAGCTCAATTGGCAGAGCAGCCGGCTGTTAACCGGCAGGTTTTTGGTTCGAGTCCAAACGGGGGAGCTCTTCCACCACATGCCCGCCGGCACCGCTGGCGGGCTTCGTCGTCTCCGGGGGCGATCAGGTGGCCCCGGCCGCCACCGCACCGCACGGGCGCCGCGCTCCCGCCGCCCCCTGCTCTCCGTCGCCGACGCCCGTTCCGGGAAACCATCACCTTCTGCCCTTCTCGCGCGTTCTCCTGGCGAGGTGGTCGGTTTCCGTCGACCCGCCGGGCGGAACCAGCGGGGCCGCCATACACTCCGGTTGCGTCGATTCATGCGTCGATTGACCCGAGGGTGGGATGGCCCGATGCGTACCCGCAGTCTCGCCACACTGATCGCGGTGGCCGTGGTCCTCGGCTGGCTCGTCGTCAGCGGGGTCGCCGGCCCCTTCGCCGGCCGGCTCGGCGAGGTGGCCACCAACGACAACGCCGCCTTCCTGCCCACCGACGCCGAGGCGACCCGGGCCCAGGACCTGGCCGGTGGATTCGTCGACCGGCAGACCACCCCCGCCCTGGTGGTCTACGAACGCACCAGCGGCATCACCGACGCCGACCGGCAACGGGCCACCGCCGACACCGCCCGCTTCGCCCAGGTGCCCGGCGTGGTCAGCCCGCTGCCCCCACCGGTACCCAGCGAGGACGGCCAGGCCATCCAGGTGGTCGTCCCGATCGACGACGCCGAGGGCGAACAGATCGACGCGGTCGTCGACGAGCTGCGACGGATCACCGGTACCGGCACCGACGGCCTCACCGTCAACGTCGCCGGACCGGCCGGTCTGCTCGCCGACCTGATCGAGGTGTTCAGCGCGATCGACGGCACCCTGCTGCTGGTCACCTTCTGCGTGGTCCTGGTGATCCTGCTGGTCGTCTACCGCAGCCCGGTGCTCTGGATCTTCCCGCTGCTCGCCGCCGCGGTCTCCTTCTCCCTCGCCGCGCTCTTCATCTACCTGCTGGCCGACGCGGACGTGATCCGGCTCAACGGCCAGGCGCAGGGCATCCTCACCGTGCTGGTGTTCGGCGCCGGCACCGACTACGCGCTGCTGCTCATCGCCCGCTACCGGGAGGAACTGCACCGGCACGCCGAACCGGTCGCCGCGATGCGGACCGCCTGGCGGGGCGCCGCCCCGGCGATCGTCGCCTCCGGCGGTACCACCATCGCCAGCCTGCTCTGCCTGCTGCTGTCCAGCCTCAACTCCAACCGGGCACTCGGGCCGGTCGCCGCCATCGGCATCGCGGCCACCGTACTGGTGATGCTCACCTTCCTCCCGGCGCTGCTGGTCCTCGGCGGCCGGTGGGCGTTCTGGCCCCGCGTCCCCCAGCCCGACCAGGCCGAGCCCAGCGCCGAACACGGCATCTGGCAACGGATCGCCGGCTTCGTCGCCGGCCGCGCCCGGCTCGTCTGGGTGGCCACCAGCGTGCTGCTGGTCCTGCTCGGGCTCGGCCTGACCCAGCTCGGCGCCACCACCCTCGGCCAGACCGACCTGTTCACCACCCGGACCGACTCGGTCGCCGGTCAGGAGGCCATCGCCCGGCACTTCCCGGCCGGCACCGGCAGCCCGGCCACCATCTTCACCACCGTCGGTACCGCCGACCAGGTGGCCCAGGTCGCCCGGGGCGTACCCGGGGTGGCCCGGGTACAGCCGGTGCAGGGACAGGGCGGACCACCCGACCCGGCGGCGCCACCGAAGGTCGTCGACGGCCGGGTCCAGTTCCAGGCCACCCTCGCCGACCCACCCGACAGCGACGGCGCCGAGCAGACCATCCGGCGACTACGCGAGGCCGTGCACGCGGTACCCGGCTCGGACGCGGTGGTCGGCGGGTTCACCGCGATCAACGTGGACACCGGTGACGCCGCCACCCGGGACCAGAACGTGATCATCCCGGTGGTGCTCCTGGTGATCGCCGTGATCCTGGCCGTGCTGCTGCGCGCGGTACTCGCCCCGCTGCTGCTGATCCTGACCGTGCTGCTCTCCTACGCGGCCACCCTCGGCCTCTGCGCCCTGATCTTCCGGTACCTCTTCGGTTTCCCCGGGGTGGACACGTCCTTCCCGCTGTTCGCCTTCGTCTTCCTCGTCGCGCTCGGCATCGACTACAACATCTTCCTGATGAGCCGGGTCCGGCAGGAGTCGGTGCGGCGGGGCACCCGGGCCGGGGTGCTCTACGGGCTGGTCGTCACCGGCGGGGTGATCACCTCCGCCGGCATCGTGCTCGCCGCCACCTTCGCCGCGCTCGCCGTCCTGCCCCTGGTCGTCCTGGTCGAACTCGGCGTCGCCGTCGCGGTCGGCGTCCTGATCGACACGATCGTCGTCCGGTCCCTGCTCGTCCCGGCACTCAGCTACGACATCGGCCCGCGCATCTGGTGGCCGAGCCGGCTGTCCCGCGCCAACCACACCGAAGGGAAGGGCCGTCATGCCCGCTGACACCGACGTGGTGATCGTCGGCGGTGGCCTGGCCGGGCTCGCCGCCGCCCGCCGGCTGCACCGCGCGGGCGTACCGTGGCTGCTGCTGGAGGCCACCGACCGGCTCGGCGGGCGGGTCACCACCGACCGGGTCGACGGTTTCCAGCTCGACCGGGGCTTCCAGGTGCTCAACACCGCGTACCCCCGGCTCGGCACGCTGCTCGACCCGGACACCCTGGACCTCGGCTACTTCACCCCGGGGGTGCTGGTACGCCGGCACGGCACGCTCACCCGGCTGGTCAACCCGGCCCGCGAACCGGCCGGTACGGCCCGCACCGCGCTGGCCGGCGTCGGCCGGCTCACCGACCGGCTCCGGTTCGCCGCCCTCGCCGCCGGCTGCGCCACCCTGCCGGTGCACCGGCTGCTCGCCGCCCCGGAGACCACCACCGAGACCGCCCTCCGCCGGGCCGGGCTCTCCGACGCGATCATCGAGGAACTGCTGCGCCCGTTCCTCTCCGGGGTACTCGTCGACCGGGAACTGGAAACCTCCAGCCACGTCCTCGCCATGGTGCTGCGCTCCTTCGCCCGGGGCCGGATCGGCCTGCCGGCCGCCGGGATGGCCGCCCTGCCCGCGGCCGTCGCCGCGCCCCTGCCGGCCGGACTGCTCCAACTGGACACCCCGGTCTCCGCCGTCGCACCCGGCACCGTGCGCACCCCCACCGGCGAGATCCACTGCCGGGCCGCCCTGGTCGCCGTCGACCCACCCACGGCGTCCGCGCTGCTGCCGGCCCTGCCCCGGGTACGCATGCACGCCTACACGACCTACTACCACGCGACCGACACCCCGCCCCTGACCGAACCCGTCCTGCTGCTCGACGGGGACCGCCGGGAACTGCTCGCCAACACGACGGTGATCAGTAACGCCGCGCCGTCGTACGCCCCGGCGGGACAGCACCTGATCGCCACCTCGACGGTCGGCCCAACGGTGGTGCCCGAGCCGACCGTCCGCACCGAACTGGCTCGGCTGTACGGGCGGTCCACAGCGGACTGGACCCACCTCACCACGGTGCACATCCCCGCCGCGCTGCCCGCCGCGCCACCGCCGCAGGGACGGCTACGCAAACCGGTCCGGTTGGCGGAGGGCCTGTTCGTGGCGGGTGACCACCGGGACAGTCCATCGATCCAGGGGGCGCTGGCCAGTGGCTGGCGGGCGGCCGGCGCGGTGCTCCGGCAGCTGCGCGCCGGCACGTAGGGCCGCCTGAACAGATCCTTGGCGCCAACCTTGATCAATTAGTATCCGGCCATGCCCGCCCCCCTCCCGGTACCGAACTTCGATCCCGGTGCGGCGTACCCGGAGGTCGACCGGATGCGCGCCGCCCTGACCAACGGCGACTGGCCGGCGGTCCGGGACGTCCTCGACCGGCTCGACGGCCCCGGGCAGACCGTCGCCGTCCAGCTCGCCGGGGAGGTGGCGGGCACCGAACCGTTCCTCCGCTCGGTCGTCGCCGCCGACCCCGCCGACCCGTCGGCGGCCACCCTGCTCGCCTCCCGCCTCATCGTCGGCGGCTGGGAGATCCGCAGTGCGGCCCGGGCCCGGTACGTCTCCCGGGAACAGTTCACCGCCTTCCACGACCACCTGCGTCAGGCCGAGCGCATCCTGATCGACGTGACCGCCCGGCACCCCGGGTACCTGCCGGCGTGGACCCTGCGCGTCACCGGCGCCCGTGGTCTCGAACTGGGCCAGGCCGAGGCCCGGCGCCGCTACGACCGGCTCGCCCGGCACGACCCGCACCACCTGCCCGCCCAGAGTTCCCTGTTGCAGCAGTTCTGTCCAAAATGGGGCGGCACCTGGGAGAAGGCGTTCGCGTTCGCCCGGGAGTGCGCGACCACCGCTCCGGCCGGAGCACCCAACGCGTCGCTGGTCGCCGAGGTCCACCTGGAACACTGGCTCGCCGACGACACCGAACCCGCCGAACGGAGGGCCAACCGGCGGGACGAGGCGGTGCGGCGGGAGATCCTCGACGCCGCCCACCGGTCGGTGCTGCACCCGCAGTTCCGGCACGACCCGGGCTGGGTGTCGGTGCGCAACACCTTCGCCGCGGTGCTCTGCCTGCTCGACGAGTACCCCGCCGCAGTGGCCCAGTTCGACACCCTCGGGCCGCTGGCGACCGAGCGACCGTGGGGCTACTTCGGTGACCCGGTCGAGACGTACCAGGAGTTCCGCAGCCGGGCGTACGCGAAGGGGAGAGCACGGTGATCGAGCAGACCGAGGTGGACGGCGTACCGACACTGCTGGCCAAGACCGGCGGGCCGATGCGTGCCGGTCTGGCCTTCCGGGTCGGCACCGCCGACGAGACCCTGGCCCGCAGCGGCATCACCCACCTGCTGGAACACCTGGCCCTCGCCCCGATCGGGCTGGCCGACTACCACTTCAACGGGGCCACCGGGTCCGTCGTCACCTCGTTCCACCTGCAAGGCTCAGAGAACGACATCGCCAGCTTCCTCACCGCCGTCTGCGAAAGTCTGCACGACCTGCCGGCGCAGCGACTGGAAATCGAGAAGGAGATCCTGCGTACCGAGTGGGGCAGCCGCGCACCCGGGCCGATGGACACCATGCCGCTGTGGCGCCACGGCGCCCGGGACCACGGACTGGTCAGCTACCCGGAGTTCGGACTCAGCATGATCGGCGAGGACGACCTGCGGGCCTGGGCGACCCGGTTCTGCACCCGGGACAACGCGGTGCTCTGGATCGCCGGGGACCGGGTACCCGCCGGACTCCGGCTGCCCCTGCCGGCCGGGGTCCGCCAGCCGGTACCGACCGCCTCGTCCGCCCTGCCGCAGGCGCCCGCGTACTTCGTCCACGGGTCCCGGGCCGTGGCCCTCGACGCGGTGGTCCGCCGCCGCACCGCCGCCAACGTCTTCGCCGGGGTACTGGAACGGGAGCTGTTCCGGTCGCTGCGACAGGAGGGCGGGCTGTCGTACACCGCCACCGCCGGCTACGAGCCGCGCGGCGACGGGTACGCCCACCTGCGCGGGCTCGCCGACGCACTGCCGGAGAAACAGGACGCCGTGCTGGGCGGCTTCGTCGACGTACTGGCCAAGCTGGCGGTGGGTCGAATCGACCGGGCCGACCTCGACTCGGTGGTCGGGAAGGCGCAGGATTCACTGGGTACCGCCGAGGTGCACGCCGCCCGGCTACCGTCGTACGCGGTCAACCTGCTGACCGGGCAACCCAACCTGGAGATCGAGGCGTACCGTGCCGAACTGGCCGCGGTGACCGTCGACGACCTGCACGACGTGGCCACCGAGACGATGGGCTCGGCGCTGCTCATGGTCCCGGAGGGCTGCCGGGCCGACTGGGCCGGCTTCACCGAGGCACCCACCCGCTCGACCGGGACCGTCGACGGCACGTCGTACCTGGCCCGGGACGGCGAGGGGCAGCTCCGGGTCGGCGTCGACGGGGTGAGCTACCTCGGCCCCGGTGGCCCGCTCACCGTCCGGTACGCCGACTGTGCCGCACTGCTCTGCTGGCCCGACGGCGCCCGCCAGCTCATCGGCGCGGACGCCATCTCGCTACGCATCGAGCCGACCCTGTTCCATCTGCACCCGGCGACCCTGCCGATGCTGGAGAGCCAGGTACCGGCCGACCGTCGGGTCACCATGCCGGCCCGGCCCGCCGAGCGGATCCCCCAGCCGGAAGCCGCTGTACAGCCGACCGGCCCGACCACCCGCCGGTACGGCGCGCTGGCTGTCACCGCGATGCTGGGCAGCGGTCTGGTCACCACCGTGGTGGCCGGCTACGCCCTGCTGCTGACCGTCGGCATGCTGTTCACCGAGGAGGGTCGGCAGGCACCCGCAGACCTCTGGGTGGTGGTCGTGATCTCCTGGCTGCTCGCTGTTATTCTCGCGTTGCCCATCGTGCTGATCCTCCGGCGGCATCGGTCGCGGTGAGCTGACGGGCACCCGGTCACGGTGTGGTCGGAGATCCACCGGGCGGGATACGATCCCCGCGCGGCAGGGGGCGGTAGCTCAGCCGGTTAGAGCAGGGGACTCATAATC
>NZ_WVUH01000244.1 GCF_017614955.1 Micromonospora echinofusca | reverse complement strand
GGGTACACCCCGCCCCACCGAACCGGCCGACGGTGTGCTGCGCGGTGCCCGCCGTCCCGCCGGGTACCGGGCGGAGCTCGGCTCTCGCCGCAAGGAACGGGAGCGGGACGAGAAGGCGGCCCGGATCGACCAGGACTTCGACCAGATCCGGCGGCTGCTCGACCGGGAGGAGGCGTGGACCGTCGCCACCCCGGGCGGCGGGGTGCTCGACAGTACGCCCACCCGTACCGGCACCGTCGCCGCCGAGCCGAAGCCGACCGTGGGCGGTGGCGCGTGACCGCCCGCCGGGCCGGCTCGCTGGGGTTGGCCGCACTCCTGCTGGTCGGCGCGGGTACCGCCTGCGGTGGGTCCGACCCGGAACCGGGCGCCGCCGGCCCGTCCACCGATCCGGCCCCCACCAGCGTCCCGGCCACCACGGGACCGTCCGGGCCGGGCGGTGACGTCACCTACACGTTGCCGGCGAAGCTCTGCCCGGCGGTGGACGACGCCGCACTGGCCGAGATCTTCCCGCGCGACGGGGGCGCACCGGTCCTGGACATCCCGGGTGCCTGCGGCATCACCCGGCTCACCGAGGGCATGACGGTCGGCCTCAACGTCGACGCCGAACTGCTCAAGGACGGCCAGTGGGCGCGACGGTTCTACGAGACCGGCCGGCGGCTCGCCCGGGGTACCCCGACCGACATCGACGGGGCCGGGACGGCGGCGTTCTGGACCGCCGAGGAGAACCGGATCAAACTGGTGACGTACCACGGCAACCTGGCCCTCACCCTCACCTGCGAACCGGTCGCCGCTGCCGGACGACTGCCGGCCGACGTGCCGCAGCGGCTGGCCCGGGTCGCCGCCGGTACGTTCGCCCGGCTGGCGCCGTGACCGGACCCGGCCCGGAGGACGACCCACCGGCGGCCCGGTTCGCGCTGAGCGTGATCCACCCCGGCTCGCCGACGCTGCGGATGCGGTACCGCCAGGGGGTCCTGATCGATCCGTACGGCTTTCCCGACTGGGTGCTCTGCGCGCGGGCCGTGGTGGAACTGCCCACCCCGCACCCCGAGCTGACCCGGTCGCAGCAGCGGCTCGTCGACGTCCTCGCGGCGAACCTGGTGATGGCCCGGTCGGGTGGGGACCCGCTCTGGCCGGCGGTCGACGGTTCCCCCGTGGTCGGTACCCCGGCCGGCTGGTGCTGGGCACACCTGGGCGCCGCCCGCCGGGTCGCCCTGGTCCCGGTCGAGCTGCACGGTTCGTTCCGTCACCAGGGCGGGGTCGGTCGGCTCCCGGAGCGGCCCGCGCCGTCCGGTGCCGGCACGGTGGAGCCGGCCTGCCGGCCGGTCGGCCCGGCCCCGGGTCACCAGGTCCCGGACGACCTGCTCGACCTGCTGGAGCAGCTCCTCGGCCGGGCGCTGCCACCGGCGTACCGGCGCTTCCTGGGCGCGACCAACGGTGCCGGACCGGCGGGCCCCGCCGTGCTGCCGGGGCACGGGTTCCTGGCCGACCAGCCGTTCTTCGGCCTGGCCCGCGAGGACCGGCACCAGGACCTGTCCTACCTGGCCGACTGGGTGGCCGACCGGTTCACCCGGGACTTCCTGCCGGTCGGCTACGTCCAGGGTGGGCTGCTCGCGGTCCGCACGGGCGGGGACGACCCGGACTCGATCTGGTACTGGGACGACGACGACCCACGGGACCGGGACGGCTACGACGCGGAGCACATCTGCGCCCGTCTGCTGCACCGGGTCGCCGACTCGGTCGACGATCTCTGGGACCGGCTGGTGGCGCCCGCGCCGGCCCTGACCGACCTGGCCGGACAGTGGGTACGCCGGGGAGCCGTGCGCGAACTGCGGGACGCGGCGGTGGGCGCGGGACTGCCGCCCCGACAGCGCCCGCCGTGGCAGGCAGCACCCCGGTCCACCGCCGACCCGCTCGTCGGGCTCTTCGAGGCGCGATGACGACGCCGTTCGAGGCCCGGGGGGCACAGCCGCCGTGGCAGCCGGTCAACGAGGTCGAACGGCGGCTGCGGCACGCGGTCGACCAGGACGACCCGGAGGCGGTGCTGCGTATCCTCGCCCTCGCGCCGCTGTTCCTGCCCGACCGCGGTGACGACCGGCCGGGGGACGACGACCGACCATCCGGTACCGCCGACCGGCCCGGGGACGACGGCCGGCCGGGGCCCGGGGGGCGGCGGCTGATGACCGCCGACCGCGACGGCATCCGCTTCCTGCTCGCCTTCACCTCGGCGGAGGCGCTGTACCGGGTACTCCCGGCCAACGGCTGGCGCAGCACCAACCTGCCGGAACTGGTCCGGGGCTGGGCTGACGGGGACATCCCGGCAGACTGGGGACTCGCGGTCAACCCGGCCACCCCGGTCGGATTGCTGGTCGCCCCGGAGCGGGTACCCGGGCTGCTGCCCACCCCGGCGTCGCTGGCCGGGTTCCAGCCGGCGAACGAGGTGGAACGGCTGCTCGGCGCGGCGCTCACCGCACCCGATCCCGAGGTACTCCTCGACGTGCTGGTCACCGCGACGGTGATCATGCCGACCCGGGTGCTGGAGGTGGACGGGGTTCCGGAGGTGACCGTCTTCACCTCGGCCGAACGCTGCGCCGACTACCTCCAGGACCTGACGGTCGAGGAGCCGGCGCCGCCGCTGACCACCTGCGACCTGGTCGCGGTGCTGCGCCGGTGGCCCGGACCGGGTTACCGGCTGGCGGTCAATCCCGGCTCGCCGATCGGCTTCACCCTCGGTGGGGAACGGGTACCGGACCTGCTGCGGCACGCGGTGGCGCTCACCGCCCGGCGGCTCGGCCCGGCCCCGATGGTCAGCCCTGCCCCGGTGGACGGCCGGGTTGCGGTGGACGGTCCGGCCCCGGTGGACAGTCGGGTTGCGGTGGACGGGGCGGAGGAGGCGCGGACCCCGGTCGACGGTTCGCTCGCCGACCTGCTGCGGGGCCGGCAATGATGATCGACTTTCCGGCGTTCCACTATTGTCGGATCCGGTCCGGGTCACTTCGCGTGCACCGCGACCGGGCAACGGGGAGGTGACGAGGTTTGGAACGTCCGAAGTGGTCGGCGATCCGGGCGGTGCTCGACGATCTCAGCCAGAGCCTGGAGAACGCCGCGCAGACCCGTCAGCAGGTACTGGAGGTCACCGGGACCGCCTGGTCCGACGACCGGATGATCAAGGCGGTGGTCGGCCCCCGGGGGCAGCTCGTCGACCTCGACATCGACCCCCGGGTCTACCGTACGCCCAACTCGAAGGCACTCTCGGCGGCGATCCTCAGCACGGTACGTGCCGCAGTGGAGGACGCCGGCCGCCAGACCCGGGAGATCCTGGAACGGACCCTGCCCAAGGACCGGGGTCTCGGGCTGACCGAGCAGACGGACTTCGACCGGATGCTGGACAGCCACGACGCCGATCTGCCCAAGCTGCTCAAGAAGGAGGACGGCCATGGGTACGTACTTTGAGATCGACGGTGACCCGAACCAGGTCGCCGCGACCGGTTCGGTGCTGCGGGCGATGGCCGAGTCGCTCCGGGCGAAGTCGCAGGGGGCGCTGGGGCAGATCAACGGGATCGAGGGCGAGCGCCCCTGGGGTGCCGACAAGTACGGCCAGGCCTTCGAGAGCACCTACCGCCAGGTACCCGAGGGTGGGGACACCCCGTTCAGCGACACCGTCAAGGACGGTCTCGGCCGGGGTGGCGAGCAGTTGCAGCGGGCCAGCGGTGGTGTGGTCCGGGCGATGAACGACTACCAGGGTGTCGAGGCCGAGAACGAGGCCGGCATCCGGCGGTCCTACCGGGTGTGAGAGATGCCGGCGGCCGGTCCGCCGGCGGACGTGGCGGTACGGAGAGAGTGGTGGACGTGCGAACGGATCGGGTGGTCGCGGCGGTGCAGCGGCACGTCCTCGACGGCGCGGCGGTCGAGGAGCGGTACCCCCGGCCGGACGGCGTGGTGCTGTACGCCGGGCGTACCCGCCACGAGGTCGTCGCGGCTGACTGGCTCGTCACGCAGGCCGCCTGGGTCGACGGGGCGGTCCGGGTGGTCGCCGGTAGCGGTGCGGAGAACTATACCTTCAGCTACGGCCTGATCTTCCCGGTCACGGGTGACGCACTCTTCCTCAACGACGTGTCGACCATGCGCGAGCTGGGCGGCCGGGTCGGCACCGATCTCGCCCCGGTCGCCTATGCCGAACTGCTCGCCGAGCTCTACTCCGACGGGGACGTCAGCGGGCCCCGGGTGCTCGCCTCCTCGGCCACCGAGCTGCACCGCTCCGGTGAACTGGTCCGCGAACCGGCCGCCACGGCCGGGGCGTACCCGGCGCTCGACCCGGCGCTGCTCGCCGCGCCGACGGTCGAGGTCACCGACGGTCGGACGGTGCTCCGGTTCGACTCCTGTCACTACCTGATCACCGAGGCCGGCGGGGCGCTGGACGTGCTGCGCTGGGAGGTGCGGGCCGGTGGTGGGGAGCCGGCCGACTGGTCGCGACGGTACCTGGCCCGACGGCAGCCGGCCTTCGTCGACTGACGGTAGCCACGGTCGGTCGGTGGGTGTGGGCGCGTAGCGGGGTCCGGCGTGCCCGGTACAGGGGAGGAGGATTGGCGTGGGCGGGAATGCGGTCGAGGACGGGGCTGACTTCGTCCTCGAACAGGTGCGCCAGTTCTTCGTCGAGCTGAACCAGTACGTTCCGATCCTCGGCGACTTCCTTGAGATGATCATGGAGTGGCCGGAGGCCCGGCACGACCGGATCTTCGACCTCGCCGACGCGTACCGGGACGCCGCCGAGGTCTACACCGACCACCTCGACGAGATCAACGGCTATCTCAACGACCTCCAGGCATGGCAGGGCGACGGCGCCGCCCAAGCCGCCCGGGACCTCCTCCAGCAGCACCTGGACGAGGTCAGCGGGATGGCCGAGGCACTCGGCTCGATGCACGAGACGGTGCACGGCAAGGCCGTCGAGATCGAGGCCATGAAGTGGATGGCCGTGATCAACCTGGTGATGCTCGGCATCGCCGTCGTACAGATGATCCTCACCTCCTGGACCGGGGTGGGGCTGGTCGTCGGTGGCGCCCAGATCGCCGGTACCCGGCTCGCCATCCGGCAGCTCGCCCGGCAACTGCTCACCAAGCTCTGGGAACAGACCATCAAGGGCGGGGTGCGGCAGTTCATCGCCAGCGGCGCCCGGGGCGTCGGCCGGGCCGCACTGCGCGGCAGCCTGGCGTACGCCGGTTTCATGGCCGGCGCCAAGGGCGGCATCATGCTGCTCCAGGCCGCCGAGGGGCACGACCCGTTCGTCGAGGGCTGGGCCGGCCGCTTCGGCATGGAGGTGCTGGACAGCCTGATCGCCGGGGCGATCGGCGGCCCGCTGATGATGGGCATCCACACCCGACCGACCGAGGCGCTCGCCTTCGGGCTCGGCCAGACCGCCGACAACGTGCTCCAGATCGGCCGGGACAACCTGCTGGAGGAGGTGGGTCTCAAGGACTGGGCGCAGCGCAACGGGGTGTGGAGCGGCATGACCTGGGACAACCTCGCGAGTGGGCTGACCCCGGCCGCGCTGCTCGGTGAGATGCTGACCGACACCCGGCGCAACCGCCTGGACGTCGGTGCACACCAGGTCCGGTACGGCTCGCTGGACCTCTTCGGCAACGACGGGGCCGGCGGCAACGCCCCGTCCGGCAGCGCCGACACCAACCGGGCACCCGCACTGTCGCCCAGTACCCTGCCCGGCGGCCTGCCGGCCGGTCTACCGACGGGCACGAACGCACCGTCGGTCGCCCCCGGGCAACTCGGCGCGCCGACCGGCGGCACGCAGGGCGCAGGAGCCAACCAGGCTGCGGGGGCCACGCAGGACGCGGGAGCCACGCAGGCTGCGGGGGGCACGCAGAGCGCCGGATCGGGCGGTACCGCAGGCAGCGGTGACAGCCGGACGGGTACCCAGGGTGGCCGCACCCCGGCGACCGTCCCCGCGACGGTGACCGCGCCGACCGGCACGACGGGCCCCACCACATCGCCGACCAGCGGTTCGACGTCGTCCGGGTCGACGTCCTCTGCGGCGACGTCCTCCGGTTCGACCACCACCGGGTCGGCTCCGGCGTCCACCGCCGTAGCCGCCGACTCCGGGTCGTCACGTACCGCCGAGCCCGCCGGCACCCCGGACTCCGTCCGGAGCGGCACGGACGCGGGTACGCCGGTCGGCGGCGACGGCCCCACTCCGGCGCCGGACCGGTCGGCCGGTACGCCGCTGACCGAGGTGACCCCGACTGCCCCCACGGCGGGGACTCCCGACCCGGTGTCCACCGGGGAATCCCGACCGGCCACGCCGACGCCCAGCCCGACCGTGGGTACGCCGACGCCCACGCCGACCGTGGGTACGCCGACACCCAGCCCGACCGTGGGTACGCCGACACTCAGCCCGACCGTGGGTACGCCGACGCCCACGCAGACGGTCACCCCGTCGGGTGCCACGCCGTCCCCGGCGGTACCCGGTTCGCCCACTCCCACGACGGACAGCACACCCTCCGGTCCGACTCCGGCACGGGACGCCCCGACGACCGGTTCTCCCGGAGCATCCCCGGGATCATCGAACATCCCCACCCAACGGGCGGGGGCCGACGGTGGTACGGGCGACCCGACCCGCTCCACCGGTGGACCGGACCCCCGCACGGACGGGCCGGTGACGCCCGGCGACGGGGAAGCCCCGGCGGCCGGTACCCCGGACGGAGACCGGTCCGGTGACCCGCCGGCGGACCCGGACGGTTCCACCGGCGACCGGGACGGGGACGGCGACAACCCGCCCGAACAGCCCGAACCACGTTGGTGGGAGTGGCGTCAACGCGCCGAACTGCGAATCCAGCAGGAGTACGGGGATGCGGTCGCGCACCAGTTCGGTGCCCTGACGCTCGCCGGTCAGACCGTGCCCCGGCTCACCCCGGATCTCGTGCAGCGGGCGCTGGATGCCCGCCCCGAGGCTCTCTCGCGCTACGGCAACCGGCTACGGACGTACCTCGACCAGCACTTCACCACCGTGGACGGCACCGGCACCCGGCGTCCGCTTGACGAGGCTGGGATCGCGGCGAAGCTCCAGGAACTGCGGAGCACTCCGACGATCGGTACCTCCACACCGACCGACGAGGAGAATCTGTCCGGGGACCGGCCACCGGGTGACCGTTCTCCGGATCCTGCGGACCGTGCGCCTTCCCCGGACGGGCCGTCCGGCCGACCCGATCCCGAACCGGACGCGGCGCGGCCTGAGCCCGAGCCTGAGCCTGAGCCTGAGCCGGAGGGTGCGCGGCCCGATCCCGAGCCTGAGCCGGATGGTGCGCGGCCCGAGTCGGAGGTCGGCGGTACCGGACCGGACGGGTCCCGGCCCGAACCGGCGCATCCGGACGACCGGGATGCCGGCCCGGACACCGCGCCGGAGGGCCGCGCCGAGGCGGAACTGGCCCCCAGCGTCAACTTCCCGTCGTCGGCGACCCGGACCGGGGCGGATCTGCCGCACCAGGTCCGCGAACTTGCCGATCAGGCCAGGGCCCGACTGCTGGCCCGGTACCCGGAACACGCGGTGGCGCAGCGGCTGCGGGACCTGGACGACATCGTCGGGATCGCCGACCGCCTGGCGGCTGCCTCGGACCGGGCCCGTACCAGCGGCGACCTGGGTGACCTGGTGAGCCGGGTACGCGAACTGAGCACGGCGGTGAACGACTACGCCGACCGGTACCGCGACTGGCGCGACCACAGCCGGAACGGGGAACCCGCCGATCCGGGCTGGCGGGACCTCGACGGCGTGGACCCGCTCAACTCGGTCGAACTGGCCCACCGGACGATGGGCATCGACCCGCAGACACACCGGTTCCACCCGGTGGACCAGGCCATCGCGATCGCCAAGATCGGGGAGGTGCTCGGGCCGGAGTTCGAGCTGCACGCCACGAACATCCTGAGCCGTACGGTTCCGATGGACCTGGACTCGGTACGCGCCCTGCTGCCGGCGGACCGGGTGACCCCCCAGCTCATCCGGCAGGTGGAGGACCGTCCCCGGGGCTTCTACGACCCGGAGATCGGGGTCATGTTCATCGACCCCAACGCGGGTGACGGGTCGCCCCGGTCGATCAGCGCGGTCGCCACCACCCTGGTGCACGAGGGGCTGCACGCCCTGCAACCCAACAACGACCTGCTGCTCAGGCAGATCGACGGGGCGGGTCTGGCACCGGACGACCGGTTCCGGGCGGCAGGGCTGCTCCGGTTCGAGCGCGAGTTCCAGGGCTTCGCGGTGCAGCGGGAGTTCCTGCGTGGCCTGGCCGGGTTCCGGGGCGGGCCGGATCACTCTGGTGACCTGCGCGTACCCCGGAGCGACAACTACCGGGCGGTGGCCGACTACACCCCGGAGGGGCTCCGGCAGAAGGTCTTCGAGTCCTACCTGCCGGCCCACGTCCGGAATCTGGTCGGGGCGGACGTGCTCAGCCGGTACCCGGACCTGACCATGGAGAACGTGGTGGCGCAGGCCCGGCTGGCCATCATGGAAGCCAACCACCCGGACCCGGCCCAGCGCCGGCCGGGCATGCTCGAAGGCCCGATCGCCCAGGACGTCGCCCGGACGTACGGGTTGGACATCGACGGCCTGCGGCAGCGGCAGGCGAACCTCGACTTCCCACCGCTCAACGACAGCGGCCCGACCGGCACCGGCACCAGCCCGACCGGCACCAGCCCGACCGACAGCGGTACCACCGACGGCAGCGCCACCGACGGCAGCCCGGAGGGCGACCGGTCCGGCATCCCCGAGGGCGACCGGACGGGTACCCCGGACAGCCGGCCGGAGAGCGACCGGCCGGACGACGCCGCCGAGGCGGAGCGCGGCGGCCCGCAGCCGGACGGGAGCCGTCCCGAGAGCGGCTTCGCCCCGGAGGGCCGGCGCGGCTGGTTGCCCGACGTCACGCCGGAGGAGTTCCGGGACGCGGTCACCGGGGTCACCCCGGCGGACCTCGCCGGGGTCGGCGTCCGTGACATCCGTACCGACGGGCCGTTCGTCGTCGTCGAGACGGCCGACGGGCGGACGCACGTGTTCCGGCCCGAAGTCGGGTACGGGCTGCCCGACGTCGCCGTGACCACCCCGGCCGGCGGTACCACCGTCGACCCGCACCGGGTCCAGGTCAACCACCGGGTGGCCGCCGAGCAACTGGCCCGGGCCTGGGCGCAGGAGATCGCCGAGACGGTGCAGTCCCGCCCCGGTACCCCGGAACCGGGTGACACCGGCCGCACCGGGTCGCCGGGCCGGTTCCGGCAGGCGCTCGGCCGCCTCTTCGGGGCGACCCCGGCCACGCCGACGCCCGCGCCCGATCCGACCCCGGCGCCGGAGTCCGCCCCGGCTCCCGACGGGTCGGCGGGGCGGCTCGCCCAGCGCAGTCTCCTGCTCCGCGAACTCGACCAGGCGAGCCCGGACGAACAGGCCCGGCTGCGGGCCGAGATCGCCGGCCTGGACCGCGACCTGGCCGCCCTCGGCCACGCCACCGTCGACCTGCCGGCCGTACCGGAGCAGCGTCAGCCCGACGCGGAGCCGACACCGCCGGAGCAGCGCACCCACGACGAGATCTGGGCCGATCCGCCGTGGCGGCACGAGGACCGGCCGCCGTCGCTGGACGAGCTGATCCCGTCCACCGACGCCGAGGTGGCGCGCTGGGAGTCGGCGGTACGCGAGGAGTTCGCCCGGCACCTCGACGGCCGGGAGTTCGGTGGTCTGCGGGTCCGGGTCGACCTGAGCGACCCGCACGCGGTCAGCGTCTACCGGGACAGCGTGGTGGTCCGCCTGGACATCGTGCACCCCGACCGGGGGTACGTGGGCCGGACCGTGCGGGTGTTCAACCGGGACCACGACGGATCGCTCTACGTCGAGCACACCTCACTGCGGTTGTCCGAGCACGCGCAGGGGGGTGGCTTCGCGGGCGGGTGGAACCGGTTCATGGAGGACTGGTACCGGCACTCCGGGGTGCACCGCATCGAGATCCACGCCGCCTCCACGGTGGGTGGCTACGCCTGGGCCCGCGCCGGGTACGACTGGGCCCCGAACACCGGGCACCGGGCGGAAGCGGTGCTGGACCGGCTGCGTACCGAGATGCGGCACGCCCGGGCCGCGATCACCGACCTGGAGAACGCGGCGGCCGGTACCCGGTCACCGGAGGTCGACGCCCTGCTGGACCGGTACGGCGCCACCGACCCGGCGGCCCTCGCCGCCGAGTTGCGCCGGCAGGTGGACGACGGGCAGCGCATCCTGCGCCAGGCGGCCGGGCACCCGTTCGGTACGCCCGGTTTCCCGAGCCCGTTGGAGATCAGCCGGGCCGGCTGGGACGGGCAGCAGGGGCGGGACGCCTCGTGGCTCGGCAAGCGGGCGATGCTCGGCTCGGACTGGAAGGGCGTCAAGCCGGTCACCGAGGGCGGTCCGTTCCATCCGCGCAGCGCGCACCCGGCCACCCCGCCGACGCCGACGGTCGACCCGACCCCGATCGTCGACCCGACCCCGACGGTCGACCCGACGCCGGTCACCGATCCGGTCTCGCGGCCGGATGCCGGTCCCGCGCCTGGGGACGCCCGTCCGGGCCACACCCACACCGCGAGCCCGATCGAGGGTACGGACTTCGTGCCGGACGGCCGACCGGCTCACCTGGCCGACGTCAGTGTGCCCGAACTGCTCGCCGCCGCGCCGACGGTCAGCCCGGCCGACTTCCGCAGCGAAGGGGTCGTCGACGTACGGGCGCAGGACGGTCTGGTCCGGGTCGACACCGGCGACGGGCGGGTGCACTGGTTCCGGCCGTCGGTCGGGCAGGGAATGGCCAACCTGGCCGAGACGACCGTCCGGGCGGGTACGCCGGACGACCCGCACCTGACGGTGGTGAACCACCGGGTCGCCGCCGACCAGTTGGCGCGGACCTGGGTGCACGAGATCACCGAGACGATCCAGGAGCAGGCCGCCAGCCGGGCCGACCGGCCCCGACCACAGGGGCTGCTGCGGCGGCTCGGTGACCAGGTCGCCCGGGTCTTCGGTCGCCCGGCGCCGGTACCCACGCCGACCTCGACCCCGCAGCCGGACCCGCACGTGTCCGCCCGGCTCAACGAGCGGCAGTTCCTGCTCCGCCGGTACGCCGAGGCGACCTCGTTCGGTGAACAGTTCAGCCTCCGGCAGGAACTGATCGGGGTGGACCGGGACCTGGACCGGCTCGGGTACCCGACCCGTGACCTGCCCTTCCCGTCGCGTTCCGGACCCGCGACGGCCCTGCCCCCGGCCTGGGCGGTCACCTCTCCGGCAGCGTCACCCACGCCGGTGGCACCGGAATCCCCGCCGGTGACGCCGACAGTGCCGACCCCGCCGGTCGTGCCGGCCCCGGTCCCGCCCACTGCCCCGGCGGTGCCCGGCTGGGTCGACTCCGGCCGGCCGCCGACCCTGGACGACCTGGTAC
>NZ_WVUH01000243.1 GCF_017614955.1 Micromonospora echinofusca | reverse complement strand
CCCCGCACCGGACTACGGGGCTCCCGCCCCGGGCTACGGCGCACCCGTCGCGCCGACCCCCGACCCGTACGCGCCGGCCGGTTACGCCCCGCAGCCGGGCTACCCGGTGTACGGCTACACACCCGTCCCGCAGACCAACGGCCTGGCCATCGCCTCGATGGTGGTGTCGATCGTCTCCTTCGTCGGTCTCTGTTTCTACGGCCTCGGCGGCTACCTCGGCATCCTCGGCGCGATCCTCGGCCACGTCGCCAAGCGGCGGGCGAAGGAGAAGGGCGAGAGCGGCGACGGAATGGCGCTCGCCGGCATCATCATCGGCTGGATCTGCGCCGTCATCGCGGTGCTCGCCACCATCGCGATGGTGATCTTCTTCGTCTGGATCGCCAACCAGGACACGTCCGGCTACGACAGCGACACCGGCTACGGCACCACCGACTGACGACCCAGCGGCGCCCGGACGGGCGCCCCCGCGTGGCTCCGGGGCCCGCAGCCGGGCCCCGGCACCACGCCGCGCAGGATCAGCCGGCCGGCGGGGTGAAGGTCGACGTGCGGGTCATCCCGGCCGCCCGGCCCTTGGCGGCGACCACCAGCGCCATCTTGCGGGACGCCTCGTCGATCATCTCGTCGCCGAGCATCACCGCGCCGAGCTTCCCGCCCGCCTCCGAGGTGTAGTACTCGTACGCGTCGAGGATCAGCTCGGCGTGGTCGTAGTCGGCCTGGGCGGGCGAGTACACCTCGTTGGCCGCGTCGATCTGCCCCGGGTGCAGTACCCACTTGCCGTCGAAGCCCAGCGCCGCCGACCGCTTCGCCACCTCGCGGAACCCGTCGGTGTCCCGGATCTGGAGGAACGGTCCGTCGATCGCCTGCTTGTCGTGCATCCGGGCGGCCATCAGGATGCGCATCAGGATGTAGTGGTAGGGGTCGCCCGGATAGTCCGGGATCAGGGCGCCGACCACCAGCGACCTCATGTTGATCGAGGCCATGAAGTCGGCCGGGCCGAAGATGATCGTCTCGACCCGGGGCGAGGCGGCGGCGATCGCGTCGACGTTGACCAGCCCGGCGGCGTTCTCGATCTGCGCCTCGATGCCGATCCGCCCGACCTCCAGGCCGAGGGTCTTCTCGATCTGGATCAGCAGCAGGTCGAGCCACTGCACCTGCGCGGCGTCCTGCACCTTGGGCAGCATGATGCAGTCGAGGTTCGCGCCGGCCCCCTCCACCACCTCGATCACGTCCCGGTACGTCCACGGCGTGGTCAGGTCGTTGACCCGGACCACCCGGGTCTTGCCGGCCCAGTCGCCCTCGTTGAGCGCCGCCACGATGTTCTTCCGCGCGTCCGGCTTGGCCAGCGGTGCGACCGCGTCCTCTAGGTCGAGGAAGACCTGGTCGGCGGGGAGCCCCTGGGCCTTGCCGAGCATCTTCACGCTCGATCCGGGGACGGCGAGGCAGGACCGGCGGGGGCGCCCGACTGCGGCCATGACGGCTCCTTCCAGGGTCCGCGCCGGACAGCCGGGACGGACTTAACGATCGCAAAGGTGATGGTGACGTCACGGTAACCTCACGCCATGACCGGGGAGAACGAGGCTGTGGAAGATTTCACTGGGCGCCGCCGGGTGGTCGTGACCGGGGCCAGTTCGGGTATCGGACTGGCCGCCGCCGTCGAGCTGGCGCGGCGGGGCGACCGGGTGACGCTGGTCGGGCGCGACCCGGCCCGGCTCACCGCCGCCGGGGACCGGGTACGCGAGGCCAGCGGCGAGCGGCCGGACCTGTTCCGGGCCGACTTCGCGGTACTCGACGACGTGCGCCGGCTGGCCGGGGAACTACGCGACGCGTACGACCGGATCGACGTGCTCGCCAACAACGCCGGGGCGATCGTGCTGGCCCCGGTGACCACGGTCGACGGGTACGAGCTGACCATCCAGGCCAACCACCTGGCGCCGTTCCTGTTGAGTCACCTGCTGCGCGACCGGGTGGGGCGGATCGTCAACACCGCCTCCGGGGCGCACCGCAGCGGGGCACTCGACCCGGACGACCTCAACGCCCCGCTGCGCCGGTACCGGGCGATGTCCGCGTACGGCACCAGCAAGCAGGCGAACATCCTGTTCACCGCCGAGGCGGCCCGGCGCTGGCCGGACCTGCCGTCGTACTGCTTCCACCCCGGGGTGGTGCGCACCCGGTTCGCCAACGACAACCGGATCGTGGCTTTCGGCATGCGGTTCGCGCCGTTCCTGCGTACCCCGGAACGGGGCGCGGAGACCCTGGTCTGGCTGGCCACCCAGGCCCCGTCCCGCCTGGTCGACGGGGGTTACTACCTCGACCGGCGGCTGCGCCGGCCGCTGCCGAAGGCCACCGATCCGGCGCTGGCGGCCCGGCTCTGGGCGGCCAGCCTCCGGGCACTCGACCTGCCGGACTGACGGCTGTCCCGGCGGCCGGCAGCGCGGGATCAGTCCCGGGCGTGCACGGGCACACTGGTGACCACCACGCCCGGCAGGCCCCGCAGCGCCCGGCGCAGCCGGTGCTCGGTCCGGCTGTGCAGCAGTCGCTGCCAGCGCCGACGGATCACCACCTCGGGGACGATCACGGTGAGCGCCAGGTCCGGCCGGGCGGTGTGCAGTACCTCCAGGTAGCGGACCAGCGGCCCGATCACCGCCCGGTACGGCGAGACGATGGTCTCCAACCGCAGGTGGTCGCCCCAGGCGGACCACTGTTGCCGGAACCGTTCGGCCTCGGCCTCCTCGGGTGCGAGGTGCACGGCGAAGGTCGGCTGACCGAGGGACGCCGCGTACGCCAGGGCGCGCAGCGCCGCCAGGTTGAGCCGGGCGACCGGCACCACCACCAGGTGCCGCACCTGCTGCGGCAACTCTTCGGCCTCCTCGGCGACGGCCGGCGGGTGCGGGGCGAGCGCCCGGTTCAGCCGGTCGTAGTGCCGGTGCACCCGCAGACCGGTCAGGACGAGCAGCGGTACGGCGAGGACCACCACCCAGGCGCCCTCCCGGAACTTGGTGACCGCAGCGGTCAGCAGTACCAACCCGGCGACGAGGCCACCGACGGCGTTGACGGCCAGGCGGCGACGCCAGTGCCCCTCCCGGCGGCGACGCCAGTGCACCACCATCCCCACCTGGGACAGGGTGAACGCGAGGAAGACGCCGACCGCGTAGAGCGGGATGAGCGATTCGGTGTGCCCGCCGAAGGCCGCGAAGATGGTGCCGGCGCTGACCGCCAGCGCGACCAGCCCGTTGCCGAACGCGAGCCGGTCCCCCATGTGCAGGAACCGGCGGGGTGCGTACCCGTCCCGGGCGAGGAAGAAGAGCAGCCGGGGGAAGTCGTTGAACGCGGTGTTCGCGGCGAGCAGCAGGATCAGCGCGGTGGCGGTCTGGATCAGGGCGTACCAGGGGCCGGTGGGGAAGGTGTGCCGGGCCAGTTGGGCCAGCAGGGTCCGCTCCGGGGTGGGCACCAGCCCGGACAGGTGGATCAGCACGGTCAGTCCGGCGAAGAGCACGACCAGGGTGCCGACCATCCAGGTCAGGGTGGTCCGCGCGTTGCGCCACTCGGGCGGCCGGAACGCCGGTACCGCGTTGGAGACCGCCTCGATGCCGGTCATCGACACCGCACCGGAGGCGAAGGCGCGCAGCACCAGCAGCAGGGTGAGGCCCTGCACAGCCGGTACGTCCGGTGCCGGCAGTGGCACGAACCCCCGCTCCGCCGCCCGGACGGAACCGACCACGAGGAGCGTCACCACCGAGACGAGGAAGACGTACGTGGGTACGGCGAAGAGGTTGCCGGCCGCCCGGACCCCGCGCAGGTTGCCGGCCAGCAGGAGCGCCACCACCAGCAGGCCGAGCGGCACGGTCAGCGGGGTGAGGCCGGGCAGGGCGGAGGTGACCGCGTGCACCCCGGCGGCCACCGACACCGAGACCGTGAGCACGTAGTCGAGCATCAGCCCGGCGGCGGCGGTCAGCCCGGCCCGGTGACCGAGGTTGTCGCCGGCCACCAGATAGGAACCGGCGCCGTGCGGGTACGCCGCGATGGTCTGCCGGTAGGAGAGCCCGACCGCCAGCATCAGCACCACCAGCGCGGCGGCCAGCGGCAGGGAGAGACCGAGCGCGGCGGTACCGGCGAGCAGCAGCACGGTCAGCATGGCTTCCGGTCCGTACGCGACCGAGGAGAGCAGGTCCGAGGAGAGCACCGGCCAGGCCACGACCTTGCGCATCCGCTCGTAGAGCACCGCCGCGCTGACCAGCGGCGGGCCGAGGACGAACTGCCGGGCCCGCAGCAACCAGCAGCCGAGCCGGGAGCGGGGTTCCGCCGCGGTACCGGTGGCCAGCAGTTCGTCCGGTTCGTCGGCCCGGAACATCTCGATCGGGGCGAGCCGGCCGAAGCGGGTGGACCCCGGTGGGTGCCGGTACCGGCCGAGGGTCGGGTCGACGGGCAGCGTGCTGTCCCCGCCCCGCCCGGTCCGCCACTGCGCCCCGATCCGGCGCAGCGCCTGCACCTCCTGGTCGGTCAACGGCGGGAACTCGGCCGACGGGGTGACCACCCGGTCGGCCGCCGACCCACCGGCCGGCCCGCCGTCAGCCGCCGGTCGGCCTGTCGATCGTCCGTGGTCCTGTCGCCCCATCCCGTCATCCCGCCGTCCGTACCGCCGCCCCCATCAGTTCACGTCGGGCCGGCGGTCGGCAGGCGGTTTCCGGGAAACCGGCCGTCAGCCGGTCCGGTCCGGCGGTGCTCCCGCAGGGTCCGGCCGTCAGCCGGTCCGGTCCGGCAGGGGACCGGCCTCGGGCGGTACCGCCACGGCGGCGGTCCGGCGGCCGGCCCGGGCGCCGCCGATCAGTACCACGGCCACGCCGACGAGCAGCAGCCCCAGACCGGGCAGCGCCCACGGCCGGGGCGCCTGGTCCAGCCAGAGCCAGGCGATCAGGGCCGCACCCGGCGCCTCCAGCAGGGTCAGCACGCTGACCGTGGTCGCCGACATCCGGTGCAGCACGTAGTTGAACATCGAGTGGCCGAGCAGTTGGGCCCCGACCACCAGGCCGAGGATCGCCAGCCAGGTGGTCCCGTCGAAGCCGGTGAGCGGTACCCCGCCGACCAGGCAGACCAGCAGCAGGAGCAGCGCGCACACGCCGTAACAGATGGTGGTGTAGGTGGTGGTGCTCAGGCTGGTCCGGGCCCGCTCGCCGAGGGCGGTGTAGCCGGCCGCGGCGGCGGCACCGGCGAGAGCGAGCAGGTCACCGAGGAACGCCCGGGGATCCGACCGGAAGTCCGCGCCGGTGGCCACCAGCGCGCCCAGCACCGCGAGCCCGATACCCGCCCAGACCACCGGTGGGGGACGCCGGCCCTGCCCGAGCGCGATCAGGCCCTGCCAGACCGGTTGGGTGGCGACCAGCCCGGCGGCGGTGGCCACCGAGGTCAGCTGGGCACTCGGCATCCAGGTGGCGAAGTGCACGGCCAGGGCGACCCCGGCCAGGACGCTGTAGCCGGCCTGCCGGCGCCCGGCGTCGTACCGCAGCGCGGCGAACTCATGCCGCCGTCCGACCAGCGAGTACGGCCCGAGCACCGCCACGGCGAGGGCGTTGCGCCAGAACGCGATCGCCAACGCCGGTGCGGCGGCGAAGGCGATCAGCGGGGCGGAGGAGGAGACGGCGGCGACCGCCAGGACGACCGCGGTCGAGGTCAGCGGATCGAGCGGCAGCCTGAGCTGGGGCGGGGGCACGAGGCGTAATCCTGACAGAGCACCGGACAGCACGGAACGTCAACATCCCATTACGATCATCACGTCCACGTGCCGGTGCTCCCCCACCCGCTCTGGAGGCGCTCCACCATGCCCGCATACCGTGCGGTCCTGTTCGACTTCTTCGGTACCCTCACCCGCTCGGTGCAACGCAGCTCGGCGCACGCCACCGTCGCCGGCCTGCTGGGCTGCCCCGCCGACCTGCTGGCCGACCTGCTCGACCGGTCCTACTACCTGCGCGCCAGCGGCCGGCTCGGTGATCCGGAGGACACCCTGCGCTGGATTTGCGAGCAGGTCGGGACGTACCCGTCGGCTGCGGAACTGCGGGCGGCGGTGGACGCCCGGCACGCGGCGGTGGCGACCGACACCCGGTTGCGTCCGGACGCGGTGTCCGCCCTGCGCGGGCTGCGGGACCGGGGCGTACGCACCGCGCTGGTCAGCGACTGCACCCACGAACTGCCGGCGGTACTGCCGAAGTTGGCGGTCGCGCCGCTGCTCGACGCGCGGGTGTACTCGGTCGAGGTGGGGCGCTGCAAACCGGATCCGGCGATGTACCTGACCGCCTGCGGCCGGCTCGGGGTGGCCCCGGACGACTGCCTCTACGTCGGTGACGGTGGCAGTCAGGAGCTGAGCGGGGCGCAGCGGACCGGGATGACCGCCGTCCAGCTCGCCGCCCCGGACCTGGCCGGGCATCTGGCCTTCAACGTGGACCGGTCCTGGCGGGGCCCGGTCCTGCACTCGCTGAGCGAGGTGGTCGACCTGGTCGACCACACCCCGGAGGTCGACCACACCCCGGAGCTGGTCTGAGCGTCGCCGCCCGGCGGGGCCGACCGGGCGTACCGAGCGGTCGACCGGGCGTACCGAGCGGTCAGCGGGGCCGGCGGACCCGGTGCAGTCGGAACGGCCGACGGGTGACCCGGACCGCCGGGCTGTCCCGGGGCGGTTCGGCGAGCGAGTCCGTCGGTAGCGACTCCCCGGCCGTCGGGATACCGGCGGGGGTCAGCCGGTTCAGCGCGCAGTCGGTGGCGATCCAGCGTTCGACCAGCTCGGCCGGGCTACCCGGGGCGTTGAGCCGTTTGGTGGCGACCAACGGGGCCTGCACCGCCCACTCCTCGCTGCCCGGCCGGACCCGGCTGACCCGGGCCGGCCAGGTGACGATCCGGCCGCCGTGGTCACCCCGGAGGGTCACCTGCGCGGTCTCCGCTGCGGCCAGCCCCGGCGCGGACTGCTCGCCCGGGCCGCTGACCAGGTAGAGCGCGCCGTCGGAGGGTACGCACCAGAGGGCGAGCGGCGGGCCGTCCGCGACGCTCACCCAGGCCACCGCCGCCTTCTTGACCGCCTCCTCCACCAGTGGTGCCGTCGGCTCGGTCAGCTCGTCCGTCATGGGGGCATCCTCTCCGACGTCGACCGGTCAGCCCACGAACGGGGGTACGGCGATCTCCCCCCGGGCGACCGGTACCACCGCGCCGGCCACCGTCGCCCCCAGGACCGCGCCGTCGCGGACGGTCACCGAGCAGGTCAGCTCGGACGGGCGGTTGATCTCCACGCCCTGCCGGACCAGGTACTCCGACCGCCCGTCACCGGGCAGCAGCCCACTGGCGACCAGCCACACCCCCAGGCCCAGGGCGGCCGATCCGGTCGCCGGATCCTCCGAGACCCCCTCGCCGGGCACGAAGACCCGGACGTGTGCGGTTTGCCCGACCGGCTCCCAGGAGAAGACGCTGACATGCTCGACTCCGTAACGGGCGGCAGCCGCCGTGTCCAACCGCGCCCGGACCACCGCGTCCGCCGTGACCGGCAGGTACGGGAACTCCAGTCCGCAGCCGGCCACCCGGGGCGGGGGGCCGCTGTGGTCGGCGGCGGCCAGACCGACCACCTCCAGCAGCGGTTCGGGATCGAGTTCGGGGCCGAGGGTGGGGGCACCGCCGGTGAGGGTGGCGCGGTTCCCGTCGACCTGTACCGGCAGCAGGCCGGCACCGCACTCCTGGGTCACCTGACCGGGGCCGAAGAGTCCCCGGCGGGTGGCGGTGACCGCCGCCCCGACGCTCGGATGACCGGCGAACGGCAGCTCACGTACGGTGGAGAAGATCCTCGCCCGGTAGGTGGCCCCCGCCTGGGTGGCCGGCAGGACGAAGACCGTCTCGGAAAGGTTGAACTCCACCGCGAGCTGCTGGAGCTGCGAGACGGCCAGCCCTTCGGCGCCGAACACGACGGCGAGCGGGTTGCCGGCGAACGGGCGGTCGGTGAAGACGTCCACGATCTCGTAGGACAAGGTCGACATGTTGATAAACCCTAGGCGCTTAGGCTGGTTCCTGTGAGCACGCCGACCCGGGTGTACATCGCCCGACTCGCTTCCGTCGCCGTCTTCGACCCCAACGGTGACCAGGTCGGCCGGGTCCGGGACGCGGTGGCGCGGCTGCGCCCGACCGACCGGCCGCCGGAGGTGGTGGGGCTGGTCGCGGAGATGCCGATGCGGCGGCGCATCTTCCTGTCGATCAACCGGATCATCTCCATCGACCCGGAGGCGGTGGTGCTCGGGACCGGCACGCTCAACCTGCGCCGGTTCGAGAAGCGGCCGAACGAGCTGCTGGTCCTGTCGGACCTGCTGGACCGTCGGGTGCAGGTGGAGCCCGGCGGGAGGTCGGGCACCGTGGTCGACGTGGCGATGGAGCGCAGCCGCAGTGGCGAGTGGTCGCTGACCCGGGTGGCGGTACGCGAGCAGACCGGCCGGCTCGGCCGCCGGGGGCACCTGCACCAGGCCGAGTGGGAGAAGGTGCGCGGGCTGAGCGGGATGGGCGACACCCGGGGTACGGCCAACCTGCTCGCCGTGCTGGAGGACATGCGTCCGGCCGACCTCGCGAACGCGTTGCAGGACCTGCCGGACAGCCGGCGCAACGAGTTGGCGGCGGCCCTGGACAACACCCGCCTGGCCGACGTGCTCAGCGAACTGCCGGAGCACGACCAGGTGGAGATCCTCGCCGGGCTGGACCGGGAACGTGCCGCCGACGTGCTGGAGGAGATGGATCCGGACGACGCCGCCGACCTGCTCAACGAGCTTCCTCCACCCGAGCAGGACGTCCTGCTGGACCTGATGGAACCGGACGAGGCCGACCCGGTCCGCCAGCTGTTGAAGTACACGCCGGGTACGGCCGGCAGCGTGATGACCTCCGAGCCGGTGATCCTGCCGCCGGACGCCACCGTCGCCGAGGCGCTGGCCCGGATCCGGGAACCGCAGCTCTCCCCGGCGGTGGCCGCGCAGGTCTTCGTCGCCCGGGCGCCGATGACCACCCCCACCGGGCGCTACCTCGGCATGGTGCACTTCCAGCGGCTGCTCCGGGAGCCGCCGGCGGACCTGCTCGGCGGGGTGGTGCTCAACGACATCGACCCGCTCCAGCCGGACACCCCGCTGCCGGAGATCACCCGCCGGATGGCCACCTACGACCTGGTCGCCATGCCGGTGATCGACTCGGCGAACCGGCTGGTCGGCGCGGTGACCGTGGACGACGTGCTGGACCATTCGCTGCCCCGGGACTGGCGGGACCGGGACGCGCCGGCCCGGGGTATCGGCGAGTCCCCGGCGGGCGCCCCGACCGGCCATCCGGTGTCCCGTCGGGAGCCGCTGACCGGGGGCGTCGATGGCTGATCCGAGACGGGCGGGCCGGCTGGACCAGCCGCGCGAGCCCCGGCGGCTCCGCCTGCCCCGCTTCGATCCGGAGGCGTTCGGGCGGTGGTCCGAGGGGATCGCCCGGGGCATGGGTACGGCCAACTTCATCGTCTACATGACGGTGGTGATCCTGGCCTGGTTCGCCTGGAACACTCTCGCCCCGGCTGACCTGCGCTTCGACCCGTACACCTTCACGTTCCTCACCCTGATGCTGTCGTTGCAGGCGTCCTACGCGGCGCCGCTGATCCTGCTGGCGCAGAACCGGCAGGCGGACCGGGACCGGCTCGCGTTGGAGGAGGACCGGCGGCGGGCCGCCCTCCAGAAGGCGGACACCGAGTACCTGGCCCGGGAGATCGCGGCGCTGCGGATCGCGATGGGTGAGGTCGCCACCCGGGACTTCCTCCGGTCGGAGCTGGCCCGGTTGGCGGAGGAACTGGACGAGGCGAACCAGCGGCGGCAGCGGCTGGAGCGCCGCCAGTACGACCGGCCGGTGCACCGGGTGCCGGCGGAGAGCGGCGGCGCCGACGGGTCGGGACGGACCCTGGACGAGCCCCGCGACGATCTGGCCGGCGACGGGCCGGGCTGAGGGGCTCCGGGGGGCCGCTGCGGGTCGCCGCACGCCTCAAGGGGCCAGGCGCGCGGCGACCATGACGATCGTCGCACCCGGAGGGTACGGCGTCCAGGGCTAAAGCCGCATTTCCCTCTCGTTGGGCCGAGCCCGACGGTTCGCCGCGAATGCCGCATCGATTGGCTCACACCGACCCCTCTGCCGCCCGGTGGGTGACCGGCCCCGACGTAGCATTGCCGTCATGTCAGCACCCGTCAGCACCGTCAACGACGCCGTCCAGGCCGCCCTGGCCACCGTCGACGATCCGGAGATCCGCCGGCCCATCACCGAACTCGGCATGGTCCGCTCCGCCGTGGTCGGCGACGACGGCGTGGTACGGGTGGAGCTGTTGCTCACCGTCGCCGGCTGCCCGCTCAAGGAGAAGCTGCGCGCCGACATCACCGCCGCCGTGGGCGCCGTGCCCGGGGTCACCGGGGTGGAGATCGAGTTCGGGGTGATGAGCCCGGAGCAGCGGCAGTCGCTCCAGGCGAAGCTGCGCGGCGGGGCCGCCACCGAGGAGCCCGTCATCCCGTTCGCCCAGCCCGGCTCCCGGACCCGGGTGTACGCCGTGGCCAGCGGGAAGGGCGGGGTCGGCAAGTCCAGCGTGACCGTCAACCTGGCCGCCGCACTCGCCGCGAAGGGGCTCTCGGTCGGCGTGGTGGACGCGGACATCTACGGCCACTCGGTGCCCCGGATGCTCGGTGCGGACGGTCGACCCACCCGGGTCGAGGACATGATCATGCCGCCGCAGGCGCACGGCGTGAAGGTGATCTCCATCGGCATGTTCACCGCCGGCAACGCCGCCGTGGTCTGGCGCGGGCCGATGCTGCACCGGGCGTTGCAGCAGTTCCTCGCCGACGTCTACTGGGGCGAGCTGGACGTCCTCCTGCTCGACCTGCCGCCGGGTACCGGCGACGTGGCGATCTCGCTGGCCCAGCTGCTGCCCAACGCGGAGATCCTGGTGGTGACCACCCCGCAGGCCGCCGCCGCGGAGGTCGCCGAGCGGGCCGGGGCGATCGCCCTCCAGACCCACCAACGGCTGGTCGGGGTCATCGAGAACATGTCGTGGCTGGAACTGCCGGACGGCACCCGGATGGAGGTCTTCGGGGCCGGTGGCGGGACCACCGTCGCCGAGTCGCTGACCAAGGTCGTCGGTGCCCAGGTGCCGCTGCTCGGGCAGGTCCCGCTGGACACCCGGGTACGCGAGGCCGGGGACAGCGGTACGCCGATCGTGCTCGCCGAGCCGGACGCACCGGCTGCGGTGGCGCTGCGTCAGGTCGCCGACCGGCTGGCCGTACGGCGTGAGTCGCTGGTCGGCAAGCCGCTGGGGCTCAAGCCCGCCGGTCGCTGACCCCGGGCCCGGGGCGGGTGGATCAGGTGGCGTCCAGGTCGTAGGCGCGGGTACGCGGCCGGGGCGCCTCGACCGCCTCCCCGGCCC
>NZ_WVUH01000242.1 GCF_017614955.1 Micromonospora echinofusca | reverse complement strand
GGCTATCCGGGCGTGGAGGGGTCGCCCCGGGGCAACCCCTCCACGCCCGGATAGCCCCTTGAAGGCGCCCCGATAAGGGGACCCCGAAGTGTGTACGACGTAGAGAGTCGGAAGGCCCGGCTCGCCCGTTCGCTGATGGTGACCGCCGTACCGGCGGGCCGGACAAGTCAAGTGAGTGCAGATGAGCGTCTCCGCCCAGGTTTTGGACGGTATCTACGGTCGACCAGCGGTGGGCATCCGTGCCCGGCTGGAGCGTACGGCCGAAGCGGGATGGGAGCACATCAGTACTGCCGAGACAGATACCGACGGTCAGATCAACGAGTGGACGCGGGAACAGATGGAGGGGGGACCGTACCGGATCGTCTTCGACAGCGACCGGTACTTCGCATGTCTGGGCATCGACGCGGCGTACCCGGAGATCGCGGTGATCTTCCGCGCCCGGGGCGGGGCACGTACCTGTCACATCCAGGTCCTGCTCACGCCGTACTCGTACTCCATGTACTTCGGCACGCGTGCGTGACCTACCGCACCGCCTGGGCCGGAGATCCCTCCACACCAACGAGTCGGACAACATCGTGTTGCCAAGGAGGCACAGGTTGAGACTGGTCGAGCGGGATGAGGCAGTCTCCTCCCTCAACGAGCTACTGTCCGCCGTGATCGCGGGTCGGGGTCGGGTGGCGATGGTCACCGGCGCCGTGGCGACCGGTCGGAGCGAACTGCTGAGCGCGTTCGTCGACCAGGCGGTCGACCAGGGCGCCGTGGCCGTCACGGCGGCCGGTGCGCGTACCGAACGGGACCTGCCGTTCGGGGTACTGAGCCAGCTGGTGCACGACGCCCCACTGCGGGCCGAGGACCGCACCCGGGCGATGGAGTTGCTCGCCGAGGGGATCCGGGGCGCCACCCGGACCGGTCAGCCGGACGGCGGGCAGATCGACATCCAGACGGTGCACGCGCTCTGCACCGTCCTGCTCGACCTGGCCGAGGAGAGCCCGCTGGTGCTGGTGGTGGACGACCTGCACCACGCGGACCACGCCTCCGTGGTGTGCCTGTCCTACCTGGCCCGCCGGGTGCGGGGGGCCCGGGTACTGATGCTCCTCAGCCGGGCCGAGTACGGCCAGCCGGGCGAGCCGCTGATGCGGGACGAGCTGCTCCGCCCCGGCTACAGCAGCACCATCCGACTGGCCCCGCTCACCGCCGTCGGGGTCCGCCGGGCCGCCGAACCGGTGGTCGGCCAGGCCGCCGCCGGCCGGTTCGCCGCCGAGTGGTACGCGCTCAGCGGCGGCAACCCGCGACTGCTCGGTGCCCTGCTGGAGGACCACCAGCAGGCCGCCGGTGCCGACACCGACCAGGCGGCCGAGGTGACGGTCGGCGACCGGTACGCCCAGGCGGTGGTGGCCTGCCTGCACCGGGGTGGCCCGCACGTGCTCCGGGTGGCGCGCGGGGTCGCCGTGCTCGGCGAGTCCGACTCGCTGAACCGGCTGCTCGACGTCGACACCGAATCGGCGGTCCGCACGGTACGGGCGCTCGCGGCGGCCGGCGTGCTCACCCCGGGGGGCTTCCGGCACCCGGCGGCCCGGTCCGCCGTCCTCGCCGAACTCGACACCGACGAGCGGACCGCCCTGCACAGCCGGGCCGCGGTGCTCGCCTACGACCGGGGCGCCGCACCCTGCACGGTGGCGGAGCACCTGGTCCGGGCCGGTCACGTCAACGAGCCGTGGGGCATCGCGGTACTGGAGGACGCGGCCCGGCAGGCGTTGCGGGAGGGCCGGGTCCCGTCGGCGGTGGAGTGCCTCAAGCTCGCCTGGCGGTCCTGCGCCGACGAGCAGCGGCAGGCGAGGATCATGACCACGCTGGTCCGCGCCGAGTGGCGGATCAACCCGAGCCTGGCCGCCGGTCACCTGCCGCAGCTCGTCGACGCCATGCGACGGGGCCTGCTGCGCGGCGGTGACACGGTGGTACTGGCCAAGGTGCTGCTCTGGCACGGCCGGTTCGCCGAGGCCCGGGACGTGCTGGAGAAGCTCAACGACACCGGCATCGGGCTGGACCCGGACACCGTCGCCGAACTGGCCATCACCCGGCCCTGGCTGCGCTGCTCGTACCCGCCGTTCCTGACCCACCTGCGGCAGGCCCCGGCTGCGGTGACCACGGTGGCCGCCAGCCGCCGGCTGGAGGCCGCCAGCGCGCTGGCCACCGTGCTCACCAAGGGCCTGACCGGTGACCTCGCCACCGAGGTCGAGCGGATCCTGCGGGGGTCCCGGCTGGACGAGATGACCCTGGACACCGTGGAGAGCGCCCTGCTCTCCCTGGTCTACGGTGGGCAGGCGGAACGTGCCGCGCCCTGGTGCGACCTGTTCGTCGAGGAGGCCCAGAACCGGCGGGCGCCGAGCCGGCAGGCCCGGCTGCTGGCGGTCCGTTCGGAGATCGCGATGCGGCTCGGGGACCTGCCCGGCGCCGACCGGTCCGCCCGCGCGGCGCTGCGGCTGATGCCGCCGAGCAGCTGGGGGGTGGCGGTGGGTCTCCCGCTGGCCAACCTGATGCTCGCCGCCACCGCGATGGGGCGCTTCGACGACGTCCGCGAGCAGCTCGACCAGCCGGTGCCGGAGGCGATGTTCCAGACCCGGTACGGCCTGCACTACCTGCACGCGCGGGGCCGGTACAGCCTGGCTGCCGGGCACCTGCCGCTGGCACTGCGGGACTTCCAGCTCTGCGGCAAGTTGATGGGCGGCTGGGAACTGGACGTGCCGGGGCTGGTGCCCTGGCGCACCGAAGCCGCCGAGGTGTACCTGCGGATGGGGCGCCCGGACGAGGCCCGCCGGCTGGTCGAGGACCAGCTCGGCCGGTGCGGCAAGGAGATGGCCCGGGTACACGGGATCACCCTGCGGCAGCTCGCCTCGGTGAGCCACGTGCGGCACCGGCCGATGCTGCTGCGCCAGGCGGCGGACCTGCTCCAGGCCGGCGGCGACCGGTACGAGATGGCCCGGGCCCTGGTCGACCTGACCGAGGCGTACTACGCGCTCGGCGAGTCGCGGCGGGCCGGCACCATCGGCCGGCGCGGCCGGGCCCTGGCCGAGGAGTGCCAGGCCCAGCGGTTGATCCGGGTGCTGTCCCGCAACGCCGCCTGGGACGACGGCCCGAACCCGGTGCAGCAGCAACCCGCGCCTGGTGGGGTCACCGCCCTGCTCAGCGACGCCGAACGCCGGGTCGCCGCGCTGGCCGCGGTGGGCTACACCAACCGGGAGATCTCCGAGAAGCTCTACATCACGATCAGCACGGTGGAACAGCACCTGACCCGGACGTACCGGAAGCTGAACGTGACCCGGCGCAGTGAACTGCCGGCGGACCTGGAACTCGACTTCTCCGGTGCGAGCTGAGCGTCGGAGCGGGTGGCGGGACCGCACCGTGCCGGTCGTTCACCGGGCAGCGGTACGCGCCGGACGGGTGGGCCCGTCCGGCGCGTACCACCCGTCCGGCTCAGGCCGGAGCCGGGACGACCGGCGTGGCCACCGGGACCCGGACCGGCGTGTGCCGGGTCGCCAGCATGGTGGGCACCACGATCGTGGTCAGCAGCAGCCCGTCCGAGGCCAGCCACCGCCCGGTGAAACCGGTCAACTGCCGGCCGTTGACCATCGGCCCGTCGACCAGCAACCGGGCGGAGAAGGTGCCGGCCAGCGGGTCGATGCTGATCATCGCCTCCTCGAAGTCCAGGAAGCGGTGGGCCAACGGGTACCACGCCTTGTAGACGGACTCCTTGGCACTGAACAGCAGCCGGTCCCAGTGCACCCGGGGATGTTCCCGGGTCAGCATCCGGATGTCGTCCCGCTCGACGGCCAGGGAGACCGCCTCCAGCACGCCGTCGGTCAGCGCGGCGTTCGGCTCGGCGTCGATGCCGATGGTCCGGACCCGCTCGGCCTCACCGACCACCGCCCCCCGGTACCCGGCGCAGTGCGTGATGCTGCCGACGATCCCCATCGGCCAGCGCGGTTCGCCCCGCTGGCCGGGCAGGATCGGGGCCGGTGGCCGGCCGAGCAGGGCCAGGGCCCGCCGGGCACAGAACCGGGCGGTGGTGAACTCCCGGCGGCGCTTCTCCACCGCCTGGCTCACCACCCGCTCCTCGGCGTCGAAGAGCCGGGCGTCCGGCGGATCGTCGAACAGGTCGACGGCCACCACGTAGGCCGGAAGGATGGATTCGATCATGCGTTCTCCTCCGCTGGGAGGACCACCCTGAGGTGGTCGCCATGTCGTCCGTACATCTCGCGTTCCCGCGGGTAGCCGAGGGAGACCTCCACGAACGGGACGTCGTCGGCCCAGGTCGTACGCGGGATGTGCAGGTGTCCGTAGACCACGGCCCGGGCCCGGTACCGCCGGTGCCAGTCGGCGGTCCGGGTGGTGCCGCACCACTGGGCGAACTGCGGGTAGCGCAACACCTCCGTCGGCTCCCGGGTCATCGGGAAGTGGTTGACCAGCACGGTGGGCAGCGCCGGGTCGACGGCGTCGAGCCGGCGCGCGGTCCGGCGTACCCGGGCGGCGCACCAGCTGTCGGCGTCCGGGTACGGGTCGGGATGCAGCAGGAACTCGTCGGTGCAGACCACCCCCGACCGGTGTGCCCAGGCCAGCGACTCCTGTTTGCTGGTCCCGGCCGGCCGGAAGCTGTAGTCGTAGAGCAGGAAGAGCGGGGCGACGACGACCGGGCCACCCGGACCGGTCCACACCGGGTACGGGTCCTCGGGTGTCACCACCCCGAGGTCACGGCAGAGCCCGACCAGGTGCTGGTAGCGCTGCTCGCCGCGCAGCTGGACCGGGTCGTCCCGGGGGGTCCAGAGTTCGTGGTTGCCGGGTGTCCAGACCACCCTGGCGAACCGCTCCCTGAGCAGGCCGAGGGCCCACGTCACGTCGGCCACGTGCTCGCCGACGTCCCCCGCCACGATCAACCAGTCCTGGTCGGATGTGGGGCGAAGGTCGGCGACGATCTCCCGGTTCGCGGGGTAACCGACGTGCAGGTCACTGATCGCCAGCAGGCTGCCGCCCTTGGCGTCATTGGTGCTCACCGGGCGAGCGTATGGGGCAGAAAATTGCACCGGAACAACTGGAATTTGTTTCTAGGGTGGCTCGCCCGACGTTAAGGGCGGTTAGGGGTCGCGCCTTTTCCGTACCGCCCCACCACAATCGCAGGCGATGTCACTCGGCGATTTTCGTCCGACTCGTCCAGCGGAACACATTGGACCGCCCGCTCGGGGCGAAGACCCGTTCGAAGTGTTCGTAGCCACCGTGGTGACTGATCCGCAGCCGACCCTCGGCGGCCATCGGGGCGGTGACCACCAGAGTGCGGGGCAGACCGGCCGGGCCACCCTCCAGCACCACCGACACCCCGTCGATCCGGCGGGCGGCGGCCACCCGGTCCACCGGGCGGTCGGCGGCGAGTTGGCCGGTCCGGGGTGGCGCCAGCAGCGTGGAGGTGGGGGCCGACGAGCTGGAACTGCTACTTTCGGGCATGGGAACCGCCTTTGCGTCGCCTGGTTTCTCGACTACCTCTTCGCGGGCGGGTCGCCGGCAGGGTCGCCGGCCACCACCCACCTGTGTCAAGGATCACCGGTACCGGCGGCCGGAGACATCCCCTAGGCACCCCTGACGCCGTGGGCCCAGGGGCCCACACCCCGGCACCGTTTCCGTGCCCGTACCGTCGCTTTCGGTGACGGCGCTGGTATGTTCATCCCGTTCCGGGCAGTGGAATGACCCCTAACAATCGCCCCGGAAAAGGGCCCCTCGGCCCCCCTAAACGAATGCCTTTCCGTTGACACGCACCAGGTGCGGTGGTGTTCTGCTGCTCAGCCGAAAAGTAGCAGGACCAGCAGGATCGAATCCGGCGCCCTGCGAACGACACGTCAGGGAGTCAGGGGACCCGATGAGCGTGGCGACAGAAAACCAACTGAAGGCCCGCGATCTGGATCGCGGGGACAATCTTGCAGCAGCCCGCGTCTTCACCGCCGCGTTCATGGACGACCCGATCTGGCAGGCCACCGGTCCACGCCGGGCCTGGCACCGTCGGCTGGTACTCACCGCGCTCTACTACGCCGAGGTGCTCATCGCCCGCGGTCGCCGGGCGGTGCTGCTCGGCGCGTACCGGGGCGAACGGCTCGACGGCGTGATCATCGTCTTCCCGGACGGGGAGCGGGGACTGCCCTGGTGGGGCTGGGTACTCCGGTCGGTCGCGATCATCATCGCCGGCCCCCGGGCCACCGCACGCAGCCTGACCGTGTCCAACGCACTGGACCGGCTGCACCCGGAACAGGCGCACGCGCACTTCTGGCTGATCGGTTCCCGGCCCGACTCACTGGGCGCCGGGTACCTGCTCATGCGCTCCGCCACCGCCCGGATCGACCGGCTCGGCCGACCCGGCTACCTGGAGGCGACCTCACCGGAGATGGCCGAGGTCAAGGAACTGCTCGGCTGGCGGGTCCGGGAACGGTACACCCTGCCGACCGGCGCGGTGGTCACCACCATGTGGCGCGACTGCCCGAGCCGGGTATGAGCGCCGGGGGACTGCACCGCTCGCTCGCCCTGCTCTACCCGATCCCGGCCCGGCACCGGCGGGCGGACACCGGCCGGGCCGAGGCGGGGCAACTGCTCGGCTGCGACGACGCCACCCTGAGCGACCTGGTCCGGCGCGGGCTACCCGCCACCGGCGAGCCGGGTCGGGAACGCTTCGACTCCCGGGACCTGTTCAACCTGGGCCTCTACGCCGGTACCGGCCAGAGCATGTCCGAACAGGTCTTCGTCTTCGCGCTGCGCTGGATGCGGGCCCGAACCGAGGCGCTGCTCGCCCCCCGTACCGCGGCCTTCTCGGCCCGGGTCGAGTGCGACGCACCGGACGGCTGCGGCGACGCGCCCCGCAGCGTGCTGGCCCGGCCACTGCCCAAGGAGTACGACGGCGACCTCACCGACTACGCCACCGACCCGGCCGACGCGGGCGACGACGACACCGTGGTCTCCGCCAGCCCGTCGCTGGGCATCACGGCGACCCTCCAGACCCGGGGCGAACTGCTGCCGTTGCGGTCCGCCGGGGCCCGGGCGGCGGTACGCGAGTTCCTCGGTGCCGACCTGCGCTGGGTCAAGCTGCCCGAGGACCTCCAGGCCGACGTGGACCTGATGCTCGACCGGGGGGTGGCGAGCTGCGCGTCGGCCAGCCGCTGGCTGCGGCAGCTCTGTGTCGAGGCCGGTGTCCCGGCCACCACCCGGATGGGCTGGGTGGTCGGGATGGAGATGGTGCACGCCTGGGTCGAGATCGAGGACACCGACGGAGTGACCAAGGTGCTCGACCCGATCTTCGCCCTCTTCGCCGCGATGGCCCCCGGTGCCAATCCGGTCTTCCGGGACCCCGACCAGGCGTTGCGGACCAACCGGCTGGTACCGACCGCACTGGCGGCCGGGGAGCCGCTGGCCCGGCACAGCTGCGGCGGGCGGACCGTACCCGCCCGTCTGACCACCAAGATCCTGCCCAAGGTGAGCTCCTAGGAGAAAAACCGATGATCCAGCAACGCGTCCGCGACGTCTTCGCATCCGTGTTCGACCGTGCGCCGGCCGACCTGCCGGACCGGCTCGACCCGCAGACGGTCGACGGTTGGACCTCGCTGCGCCACCTGCGTTTCGTCATCGCCCTGGAGAACGAGTTCGGCATCGAGATCGATCCAGACGTCGTACCGGCCCTGGTCTCCGACACCGCCGTCGTGG
Organism: Micromonospora echinofusca; assembly: GCF_017614955.1. Classification (GTDB taxonomy): domain Bacteria; phylum Actinomycetota; class Actinomycetes; order Mycobacteriales; family Micromonosporaceae; genus Micromonospora; species Micromonospora echinofusca_A. The sequence goes on along the minus strand of NZ_WVUH01000242.1, from coordinate 3,761 downwards.
ACTTCCTCACCCGCGAGCTCGACACCGCCGGTGCCGGGCGGCCCGCGTGACACCCGGACACCGCAAGGAGCACGGTCGACCATGAGTACCGGCTTTCTGACCCGCTACGCCGCCGCCTTCGGCAGGTCCGAGGCGCTGATGCGCCGCCTCTCCGGCCTGCTCGGCGGTGAGGTCGCCGCCGAGGGCGCCTGGATCGTCGACACCGCCGGGCGGCGCTGGCTCGACTTCGGCTCCTTCGGCCTGCACCTGCTGGGGCACCGGCACCCTGCGGTGACCGCCGCCGCCACCAAGCAGCTCGACCTGATGGGGCTCTCCGGCAAGGTGCTCGGCAACGACGCCGCCACCCGGTGCGCCGAGGCGCTCATCGACGCCACCCCGGCCAACCTGGACCGGGCGGTACTGGCCAACACCGGTGCCGAGGCCGTCGACATGGCCGTCAAGATGGTGCTGCTGGCCACCGGCCGGGACGAGTTCCTGGCCTTCCGCCGCTCGTACCACGGCAAGACCATGGGCGCCCTCAGCCTCTCCGACGCGGCCGGCGGTGGGGACCGGTTCGGCCTGCGCAACCCGGTCCACTTCCTGGAACCCGACGACATCGGCCCGGTCCGCGAACTGCTCGCCACCGGCCGGATCGCCGGGGTCTTCATCGAACCGATCCAGGGGGAGGGCGGTATCCGCCCGGTGGCCCGGGAGTTCCTGGAGCAGCTGCGCCAGGTCTGCACCACCACCGGTACCCCCCTGGTCCTCGACGAGATCCAGACCGGCCTCGGCCGGTGCGGCCGGCGCTGGCGCTCCGCCGACGACTGCCGACCGGACCTGCTCCTGGTCGGCAAGACCCTCGGCGGTGGCCTGCTCCCCGTCTCGGCCGTGGTGTTCAGTAGCGCCACCATCGGGGCCACCGCCACCGACCCGGTCGTGCTCGCCTCGTCGTTCGCCGGCGGGGCCCTGGCCGCCACCGTCGGCGAGACCGTCGTCGACCTGGTCTGCGACGAGCACCTGCTGGACCGGGTACGCGATCTCGGGCTGACCGCCCGGACCCGCCTGGCCGACGGGCTGGCCGCCAACCCCCGGGTCCGCGAGGTCCGGGGGGAGGGCCTGATGATCGGCGTCGAACTGGACGATCCGGCGCTCGCCGGCAACGTCGTCATCGAGGCGGCCCGCCGGGACCTGCTGATCAGTTTCTGCCTGAGCCGCCCCAACGTGATCCGGATCTACCCGCCGGTGGTCATCGACCGGGCCGAGCTGATCGACGGCCTCGACGCCTTCGTCGGGGCGGTGAATGCCGCGTCGCTGCCGGCTGCGGCCGCGACTTCTCCGAGCTTAGACAGAGGTGACCATGCCTAGAGTTCACGCCGCACACGACATCCGGGGCGCGGCGATCGACGACGTGTGGAACGTGGTGTCGGCGTTCGAGCGGTATCCGGCGGTGATGCCGAACGTGCTGAGCGTCGACATCCTCGAACGCTCCGGCCGTGAGTCGGTCAGCGCCTGGCGGGTACTGCTCGACGGCACCGAGATGACCTGGGAGGAGCGGGACGTCTTCGAGGCGCCGCACCGGATCACCTTCGACCAGGTCGACGGGGACCTGGCGGTGTTCCGGGGCGACTGGCAGCTGACCGATCTCGGGGACCGGGTCCGGGTCGAACTGACCCTGGAGTTCGACCTGGGCATCCCGTCCCTGTCGGCGGTCCTCGACCCGCTGGGCGCCCAGGCCATCGAAGCCAACTCGCGGGGCATGCTGGCCGCGATCGGCGAGCAGCTCACCGCCCTCGAGAAGGTCGCATGAGCGCCGGACGGATCCTGGTCACCGGCCTCGGTGGCGCGCTGGGCAGCGAACTGGCCCAGCGGCTCACCACCTTCGCCGGCAGTGCGGAACTGGTCGGGATCTTCTCCAGCAACCGCTCCCGGGACCGGTTCCTGGAGCGGGCCGACCCGGTACTCCGGGTGGTGCTCCGCGCCGAGGTCTGCGACCTCAGCGACGCCGCCGCGGTCGCGGCCCTCGCCACCCGGCTGGGCCGGGTGGAACACACCCTGGTCGCGCACGTCGCGGCCAACGTGAGCTGGACCCTGCCGCTGGCCGACGCGGTACGCGCCAACGTCGACGTGACCCGGCACGTCGCCACGCTGGCCCGGCGCACCTCGGCGACCACCCGGTTCGTCTACGTCTCCTCGGCGTTCACCGCCACCGAGAACTGGCGCTACCGCAACACCTACGAGGAGTCGAAGGCCGCGGCCGAGCGGATGCTCCGCGCCGACTTCGCCGACCTGACCCTCTCGGTCTTCTCGTGCAGCCTGGTCGTCGGACACAGCCGTAGCGGCAGCATCTCCCGGTTCCACGGCATCTATCCGCTGGTCCGGCTGATCGAGCGGTACGAGCTGCCGTTCATCCCGGCGGCCCGGAACCACCGGATGGACATCGTGCCGGTCGACTGGGTGGCCGAGGAACTGTTCCAGCTCATGGCCGGGCAGTTCGCCGGCCGGGCACCCCGGCACGTGGTCGCCTCGGCGGGGCCGGCGGCACCGATGATGACCGACCTGGTGTCGCAGACCGTGGCGGTGCTCAACCGGCACCGGCTGATCGAGGGTCGACCGATCATGGGGCAGGTCGCCGTGCTCGGCCTGCGTCAGTACGACTTCCTGCGGCGGTCGCTGGACAGCTGGCAGGTGGGCAACGTGCGGATGCCGAGTCCCCGGGTACTCGACCGGGTGATGGCCACGTACCGTCCGTACCTGGAGGACGGGAACGTGCTCCCGCCCAGTGGGACCACGTCGCCGGTCCCGGCGTACGCGGACTATCTCGACCCGGTCATCTCGTTCTGGCTCGACCGGTCCCGCCGGGACGAGCGCCAGCTCTCGACGGTCTGAGGCGCGGCGGTCGGACCCTCCCGGCCCGCCGTCGTGCCGCCACCGTCGCCGATCCGCCGTCGTCTGCGCAAAGGAGCCCCCATGCCGAAGCCCCGGAACCAGGTGGGAGTGGAATGACCACCGTGGAGATCGAAGCACCCGTCGGCCAACCCGTCGACGACCAGCTGTTCCGGAACTGGTTCCGGCGCCAGGCGTCGAGCGTCGTGGTGGTCACCGTCGCCGGTGATCCCCCCGCCGGCTTCACCGCGACCTCGTTCACCTCGCTGTCGCTGCATCCGCCGCTGGTCTCGGTCTGCCTGAACCGGGACTCGTCGAGCTGGCCGGCGATGGTCCGGGCCGGGCACGTCGGCGTACACCTGCTCGGCGCGGACCAGGCGGCGGTGGCCGGCACCTTCGCCACCCACGGCATCGACCGGTTCGCCGCCCACCGGGACTGGCGGTACGGCCCCCGTGGCGTGCCGCTGCTCGACGGTGCCCTGGGTTGGCTGCTCTGCCGGGTGACCCAGCTCGTCCCGGCCGGCGACCACGCGATCGTGATCGCCGCGCCGCTGCTGGGCAGCCACGAACCGGACGGCCAGCCCCTGCTCTACCACGACGGGCACTACACGCGGCCCGCCCACTGAACTGTCCCACCGCTCCACCCGCCCGGCCCGGTCGATCACGTCGACCGGGCCGGACCGCTTTCCGGCGGCGGCGTGGGGGCGGTCGGGCCACCACCCACCCGCGCACCCTTTGCTCTGCTTCAGCGGGGGCAACAGTAACTCTCGGTGACCCGGCATCGACCCGGCCGGAGCAGGCCGACGGGCGGAAACCGCAGCTCGGCGCGGGTGTTTCCGTGACTGAAGCAGAGCAAAGCGTCGGAGGTGGGGTGGGCAGGCGCCAGGCTGGCCCTACTC
>NZ_WVUH01000241.1 GCF_017614955.1 Micromonospora echinofusca | reverse complement strand
CGCCCAAAAGCAGTGGGGCAGACCTGAGCCTCTACGCCGTCCTGCGGCAACTGCAGTACCTACTCGCGACCTGGCTCGGGTTCTGCCCTCTCTGCCACCAACTCGTCCCAACCTAACAAAGCACTACCAGGCGGCAGTCCGGGCTTCCAGGGCCAGGTTGTAGACCTTACGCACGCACCCGAAAGTCCGGTTCAGCAGGTCAGCCTGCTCAGGAGTCGGATAGAAGCGGAACTTGTACGCCCGTTTCACCCGTGAGGCCATGTTCACAAGACAGTGCACTTGTTTGGAACCGATCCTGCGGGGAGTCCGCAGGCAGGCGCCTACCCGCCCAGACTGCGGATCGGCTACCCCTGACCTGCTCCGCAGGGGTCCGTTTTCTCTCCGGCCTGAAGACCGGAGAGTATCCACGGAAGGAATCCGATGAATCTCCCGACGGAACCGATCGGCAGCATCCCCCGCCCTCCGGCACTGCTGGCCGGCATCGCGGACCACGCGGCCGGTCGGATCGGACCCGACGCGCTCGACGCGCTGTACGACGAGGCCACCCGGGACACCATCGCCCGGCTGGAGGCCCTCGGCTCCCCGATCGTCACCGACGGTGAGCAACGCAAGCCCAGTTTCGCGACGTACCCGCTCGACGGTCTTCCCGGGCTGGCCCCGGACGGCGCCGTCATCCCCTTCGCGGACGGCCACACCCGGCAGTTGCCCCGGCTCACCACCGGCCCGTTCCGGTACGCCCGCCACGCCGGTGAGTACCTGCGAGCCGCCCAGCGGCACGCCACGGTACCGGTCAAGCAGGCGGTGATCGCCCCGTCCGCGTTGAGCCTGCTCTACCCGGCCGACGGGATCCCCGGGTACGACCGGGACGCCTTCCTCGACGACCTGGTCGACGAGGCGGAGGCGGACATCCGGGGTGCGCTGGCCGCCGGAGCCAGCAGCGTGCAGCTCGACTTCACCGAGGGACGCCTGGCCGTCAAGCTCGACCCGTCCCGGGGCGTACTCGACGCGTTCGTCGCCCTCAACAACCGGGTGCTCGACCGGTTCACGCCGGCCGAGCAGGCCCGCATCGGGGTGCACACCTGCCCCGGTGGCGACCGGGACTCCACGCACAGCCTCGACGTCGACTACCTGGACCTGCTGCCCGCCCTGTTCACGTTGCACGCCGGCAGCTTCTACGTCCAGCTCGCCAGCGAGCCGGACCCGGGCCGGGTACTCGCCGCGATCGCCGAGCACGCCCGACCGGACCAGCGGATCTTCGTGGGTGTGACCGATCCGATCGACCCGGCGGTGGAGACCGCCGAGCAGGTCCGGGACCGGGTGCTGCACGCCGCCGAGTACCTCGATCCGGCCCGGCTGGGTACCTGCGACGACTGTGGCTTCGCGCCGTTCGGTGACGACCTGTCGACGTCCCGGGACACCGCCTGGGCGAAGATCCGGGCCCGGATCGAGGGGACGGCGCTCGCGGCCGACCGACTGGGCAGGTGAGCAGCGGCTGCCGCCGCCCGGACCCGGTCGCTGGTCGGCGGCAGGTGCCTCCACGGGGCGGCGGCAGCCGGTGGGCGGGGCCTACAGTGTCCCCACCCGCTGTTCAAGGAGAACACTGTGCCCGAGCCGTCACCGGCTACCGATCCCTCCGGGAGTCCTGCGGCGTCCGGATCCACGCCCGGCACGACCCCCGTCGAGGCGCCGCCGTACCTGCTCGCCATGGCCGGGCCGGGGGCGGCACCCCAGCCCATGACGTGGCCCGGCCCGGACGGGGTGCCCGCCTGGGCGATCCCGGTAACCGTCGCACCCGGCACCCGTGGGTACGCGCTGTTCCTGCCGCTGGTGCCGGTCGCCGCCACCGACCCGCAGCAGGCCGATCCACAGCAGACCGTCGCGGAGCCGCTCGACGCGAAACCGGCCGAGGCGACAGCAGCCGCCCCGGCGCAGACCGGTGCGGCGTCCGTCGATCCACAGCAGACCGACCCGGAACCGGCCGCGGACGAGCCGGCCGACCCGGCGCCCACCGACGTCGAACCGGCCGTCGTGCCCGCGCCGGCAGCGGAGAAGGCCGGTCCGGCAGCGGCGGCAACGCCGCCGGCCACCCCGGTCCCGACCCCGGTGGCGCCGCAGCCGACCACCTCACCCGCCACGGTCGTCGTACCGCCGGCGCCGCCCCAGGCTGTCGTCCCGCCGCAGTGGGCACCGACCAGGCCGCCGTACCGGCCGCCCTACCAGGCGGTCCCGCCCCGGCCGGCGCCACCGTCGTTCTTCACGCGGCACTGGCCCGGCCCGCAACCCGCGCAGGGCTGGGGCGTACCGGCAGCGGTCCTCGCCGGTGCCCTGGGGCTGGCCATCTTCCTCCCCCTGGGCCGGACCGGTATCGGGTGGTTCCTCGGCTGGCTGACCCTGACCGTCGGGGTGGGCGCGGTGGTCCGGCGGGCCACCGCCGCCCTGCCGCGTACCGAACGGTGGGTCCGGGCCGGCTGGGCGGGGGCGGCCCTGGCCCTGCTCGCCGTGCTCGCCTTCCGGAACGCCTGGTGGCTGGTGACGTTCTGCGTCCTCGGTGCGCTCATCTGCGCGGCACTGGCCATCGTGGGCGGCCGGCTGATCCGCTCGATCCTGTTCAGCCTGGTGGCGGCACCGATCGCGGCGTTCCGGGGGCTGCCGTGGGTACGCCGGCACATCCGGCCCTCGAAGGACCCGGGGATCGTCCGGCGGATCGTCGGGTCGGTGGCCGCCACCGTGGTCGTACTGGTCGTCTTCGGCGCACTGCTCTCCTCGGCCGATGTCGCCTTCTCGGCGCTGCTCGGCGACCTGTTCCCCGAGGTGAGCGCCGGTTCCGTGGTCAGCTGGCTGTTCCTGCTGGTCGTGGGCGCCCTGATCGCGGTCGCCGCCGTCTACACCCTGGCCGCGCCGCCGGACCTGTCCACGGTGGACAGGACGAGTACCCGACGGATCGGCGTCGGCGAGTGGGCGCCCGCCATCGGTGGACTCACCCTGCTCTTCGGCGGTTTCGTCGCCGTCCAGTTCACCGTGCTCTTCGGTGGTCAGCGGCACGTCCTGCGGACCACCGGGCTCAGCTACGCCGAGTACGCCCGCAGCGGGTTCTGGCAGCTGGTCATCGTCACGCTGCTGACCCTGGCCGTGCTGGGCGGGGTGACCCGCTGGGCCCGCCGGGACCGGCCGGTCGAGCGTGCCCTGCTGCGGGTCCTGCTCGGCCTGTTGAGCGCGCTGAGCATCGTCATCGTGGTGTCCGCGCTGTCCCGGATGTACACCTACCAGAAGGTCTACAGCTTCACCGGGGAACGCATCTTCGTCATGGCGTTCGAGTTGCTGCTCGGCGCGGTCTTCCTGCTGATCATGGCAGCCGGCCTCAGGTGGCGGGGTACCTGGATCCCGCGCACCACCGTGGGTCTCGCCGTGCTGATGCTGCTCAGCCTGGCCGTGCTGAACCCGGAGGACTACGCCGCCCGGCGCAACATCGCCCGGTACGAGCAGACCGGCGAGATCGACGCCTGGTACCTGCGGGCGCTCTCCGCCGATGCCACCCCGGCCCTGACGAAGCTGCCCGGCCCGGTCCGCCGCTGCACGTTGAGCTGGATCGCCCGGGACCTGAAGGAGCCGGACCCGTGGTACGCCTGGAACCTGGGCCGGACGCGGGCCCGCGCCGCGCTGGACCGGGTGGGTCCGGCGGCGGTCGGCGGCCCGAAGGACTGCCGCGCCGCCGACCAGTACGACCTGCCCAAGTCCCGCCGCTGAGCCGGACGGCGCCGCCCGGTCCCCGGGTCGACGAGCAGATAGCGGAGCCCCCGGCCTACCCAAGCCGGGGGCTCCCGTTTTCCGCCCATGTCGCACGCCAGCGGCGTTTAAAGTCGCAGGTCAATCTGATGTTCGTCGCGCTCTGCCATTGAGCTACCGCGCCACGCGAGAGGCGCGGGTCGGACTCGAACCCACACTTCGACGACCGTTTCCCGCGACTGTTCGATCTGGCGATCGGCGGGAATACTGAGCCTGGAGCGATAGTCTGAGGTTGATGCGAGGCCGGTCTGCCTCTGCCAGTTGGGCCACCCCGGCGTGTCGTGCCGGGGGCAGGATTCGAACCTGCACCGGAACCGTCCTCTGCTCAGGCTGAACGTCAGTCTCAGTCTCTGCACTTCCGTGCACCCCCGCGCTCCACGGGGGAGTTCCAGACGCTACCCGAAGAGGTAGCCGAACACCTGCTCGCCGGCCCGCACGTCCTCGACGTCGGTCATGTTGGCCTGTTCACGGGCGAACTTCACCGCCTGCTGGAGCTTCACCACCCGCTCCCGCAGCTCCTTGACCCGGGTCGCGGGCAGGGCGCCGGAGAGCTTCACGGTCGTCCAGTACCCGACCGGCACGTCCTCGGTGTACACCTCCACCTGGGCGGGATGCTTGTCGGTGGCCTCGGCCTTGACGTGGTTGCGCATCACCTTGCGGCTCCGGACCGTGCGGACCGGGTCCGACGCGTACGCCCCGGCCGCCTCGCTGAACGTCCACGTCTCGGCCGGGTCGAGCACGGGCAGCTTGTCGACGAAGGTGTGCAGGTCGACGAGCTGCTTCTCCAGGAACAGCAGGTAGGTGACCGGCACGTCGGCGAGGATCGTGCGCCCGTCCACCACCACGTCGGCCCGGGCCCGGGTGTTCGCGACCTCCTGGGTGAGCACCAGGTCGAACAGCCGGGTCAGGGTCTTCGACACGTCCGCGACCACGTCGGCGGCGGACACCTGTACCCGGGTCGACTCCGGCGGCAGCTGCTCGCCCTCCTCGTCCTTCGGCTGGTAGCTGCGGGAAATGCCGGACAGCAGGGGTGCCTTCTGAACGTTGCGGTGCGCGTCGGTGACGTCGCGGTTGGCCTGGGCCTTCACGCCCTTGGTGACCGCGATGATCTGGTTGAGCTTCGGCATTTCTCGGATTCCCTTCAGACGGCTGGGACGGTACCAGCGCGACCGGAGAACCACGATCGACTATCCGCCGGCCGGTGCCGGCGGGGAGTGCCGGACGGGTGATCCGGCCCCGGACTCCCGGACGGGCGATCCGACCCCGGACTCCCGGACGGGCGATCCGACCCGGGACTCCCGGACGGGTGATCCGGGCGGGCCGAACAGCGGGAGCAGCCGCTCCGGATCCAGGTAGGTGGTGATGCCGGTGACCAGACCGTCGACGACGTCCAGCACGACCAGGCCGAAGGGCCCGTGCACCCCGTCGGTGCCGGGCCGGGTCTGCCAGAACGCCGGTGACCCGTTGGCCCGGACCGGGACGAGCCGGGCCCCCGCACAGGCGTCCGCAGCCAGCAGGGCTGCCCGGATCCGGTCCCGACCCCGCAGCCACCACGTGAAGGGCGGCATCGACATGGTCGCCTCCTCGTGCAGCAGGTCCACCAGCGCGGCGACGTCGTGCCGGGCGAACGCGTCGCAGTACCGGGCGAGCAGGTCACGCTGCGCCGGGTCACCGGGCCGGAACGGGTCCCCGGGCCGGACACCGACCGTCCGCAATGTCGCCCTCGCCCGTTGCAGGGTGCTGGTCACCGCAGCCGTCGTGGTGTCCAGGAGCCGGGCCACCTCGGCGGACCGCCAGCACAGCACGTCACGGAGGATCAGCACCGCCCGCTGTCGCGGCGGCAGGTGTTGCAGGGCGGCGACGAGGGCCAGCCGGATGCTCTCCCGTCGTACGGCGGTCTCCTCCGGACCGTCCTCCGCCGGCAGCACCAGCGCGTCCGGCACCGGCTGCACCCAGGTCCGGGCCGGGAGCGGTACGCCGAGGTCCGGCCCGGTCGCCGGTCCCGCGAGATCCACGGCAAGAAACCGGCGCCCGACCCCCCGGAGCAGGTCGAGGCAGACGTTCGTGGCGATCCGGTACAGCCAGGTCCGCAGGGAGCCCCGTTGCGGGTCGTAGTGGGCCGCCGACCGCCAGGCCCGCAGCATCGTCTCCTGCACCGCGTCCTCGGCCTCGGCCGCCGAGCCGAGCATCCGGTAGCAGTAGCCGGTCAACTCGACCCGGAACGCCTCCAGGCGGGAACTGTCGACGGTCACCGGATCCACCACGCCCCGACCATACGGAACCGGTCGGACGGTACGGCACCGATGAGTTTCCGCCGCCCCGCACGTATCCCCTGTCAGCGGCCCGGGACCGGGCTGCGGACAGAGGCAGGAGGATCACGATGGTCAGGGAACAACTCGGGGCTGCGGTGGTGGCGGAGCGCGTCGACCAGGCGGACCTGCTCGCCACCCTGCGCGCCGACCAGTGGGACGCGCCCACGCTCTGCGACGGTTGGCGGGTCCGGGAGGTCGTCGCCCACCTCACGATGCCGTTCCGGACGTCGCTGGGCCGGACGGTACGCGAACTGGTGAAGGCCCGGGGTGACGTGAACCGGATGGCCGACCGGGCGGCCCGACGGGACGCGGCGGAGTTGTCCACCGGGCAACTGCTCGCGGCGCTGCGGGACAACGTCACCCACCCGTGGACCCCGCCCGGCGGCGGCGTACACGGCGCGCTCTCCCACGACGTCATCCACGGGCTCGACATCACGGTCGGCCTGGGACTGGAGCGCCGGGTACCGCCGGACCGGATCGCCCTGGTGCTGTCCGGGATGCGGGCGCGGAACGTCCGGTTCTTCGGGGCGGACCTCGACGGGGTCAGGTTGCAGGCGACCGACCTCGACTGGTCACACGGGACGGGGGTGCCGCTGCGGGGGCTCGCCCAGGACCTGCTGCTGGTGCTCTGCGGCCGGCGCCTGCCACCGGGGCACCTGACGGGCCCGGCGGCCGGACGCTTCGCCCGCTAGCCGGCACTGGTGACCCGTGACCGGCGTGGCGCGGTCTGCCTGCGGGTCGCCCTGCCGGTTACAGACGTTTCGCCATCTGCTGGGCCATGACCTCGTAGCCGCACGCCTGGTACAACGAGATCGCGGGCGTGTTGTGGCCGAAGACGTTGAGCCCGAGCCGGGTCGCGCCCGCCTCCCTTGCCAGCGCCTCCACGGCCGCGAGGATCGCTCTCCCGTAGCCGGACCGCCGGTAGGGTTCCTCCACGCTTATGTCGTACAGCCAGGCGGTGTCGCTTGCCCTGGTCCGTGGCTCGTCCAGCCCGAACCACGCGTGGCCGACGGACTGTTCCGCATCGTTCACGGCCACCAGGAGCCGATGGCGTTCCGTCGCCAAGCCGTGGGGAAGAAACGCTGCCCGATCCTGCCGCGCCTTCCTCGACGCGGCCTCGGCCGACATCACCTTGGTGAGGGACTGAACGTACTCCAGGTCCCGTCGCGTCGTGTAGTCGTCGTACTCGTCCTGACTCATCGGGCGCAGGGTGACCCCGGAAAAATCCACCCCGACATGATCGCAACCCCGTTCCGGGAAGGAGAGCGACTTTCCCGCCGGCCGGACGGCGAATCTCCGGGAAGGGCCAGGGCTCGTCGCGGACCTGCCCCGTGGGCCCGGTGCCGGTGCCGGGCCGGAGGTCTCACCGGCCCCGCACCGCGCCGCGCGGCCCGGCCCCTGACACGGTCTGCCCGTACGCCCCGGCCGGTGCGCCGGACGTCAGCGACGCTCCCGGAAGAACTCGCGAAGGTCGTCGATCGACAGGTCGGGTGCCGACACGAGCCACGCCCCGGCGGACCGGGACCGACCGGGGGCACCGGTGAGCACGGCCGGGAGAACACGCGCCGAGTCAGCGCGGGGTGAGCACGCAGAACTCGTTGCCCTCCGGGTCGGCCAGCACGTTCCACGGGACGTCACCCTGGCCGACGTCGGCATCGGTGGCGCCCAGGGCCCGTAGCCGGGCCACCTCCATCTCCTGGTCGTCACCGAGGTACGGCGCCACGTCGAGATGGACACGATTCCACCAGGTCCGCTCGTCGGGCGTGCGGAGGAACTCCAGATACGGGCCGACGCCCCTGGCCGAACGCAGCCGCGCATGATCGTCGGTCACCTCGTGCACGGTCCAGTCCATCGCCCCGCCCCAGAAGCGGGCCATGGCCCGTGGATCGGCGCAGTCGACCACGACGGTGGCGATCGGCCCGGTGTCCCGGTAGACCTCCCGGGGCTCCAGCACGCAGAACACGTTGCCCTCCGGGTCGGCCAGGACCGTCCAGGGGACGTCCTCCTGGCCGACGTCGGCAGGCGTCGCGCCGAGGTCTTTCAGTCGCGCGATCAACTCCGCCTGGTGGGCGGCGGACGTGGTCGCGAGATCCAGGTGCACGCGGTACTGCACCGTCTCCGGCACCGGGACGGTGACCACATCGACACAGACGGCGACGGGGTCCGGGTAGGCGAAGTCCACCGGTTCGACGTTGGTCACCCCGGGTCCCTCGCTGGAGACGCCCCAGTCGAGTGCCTGTGCCCAGAACCGGCCGAGCGCCGAGTCGTCCCGAGCCTTGAAATTCACCTGAACAAGTCGCAACGCCACGCCGCCGATCATATTCGCGGGTGGCTGGGAGACCGTGCCCCTCATTTGCACGCCGAAGGCGGTTCGTCGCGCCGGCAGGCGGTAGGGAGGTGGGGGCGGAGGTGGCTGCCCAGGTGCGCGGCAGCAGCACGGCACGTGACAGCGGCAGCGTCGGCGCCGTACCGCCTGCCTCGAAGCGGGCCACCGATCAGTGACGGCCTCCGACCAGGCAGGCTAAGCTGTTAGCTAACCGAGGAGGTGCGTGATGTCGGCCGAGGCTGTGCACTACAACATGCATGATGCCAAGACACACCTGTCGCGCATCATCGAACGGGTGGAACGCGGCGAGGAGATCATCATCGACCGGGCCGGCACGCCGGTGGCGAAGGTGGTGCCGCTGGTGCGGCGGGCCAACCGCACCGCAGTCGGCTCTCTCGCCGGCCAGTTGGATCTCTCCGGCGACTGGGACTCACCCCAGACCAACGCCGAGATCGCCACTGACTTCGGCATCGGCGCATGACCCTGCTGCTGGACACCCATGTCGCGCTGTGGGCCATCACAGGCGACGCGACTCTCGGCGACGAGTTCCTCGACCGGCTCCGCCACGACCCGGACATCTTCCTCTCCCCGGTCAGCCTGTGGGAGATCACCATCAAACAGGGCGCGGGGAAGCTCGCCGGCCCACCTGATCTGGCCGAGCGGGTAAGGGACATGGGCTTCGGCGAACTTCCCGTGACCCACGCCCATGCCATCGTCGCCGGCCGCCTGCCACCACACCACCGCGACCCCTTCGACCGCATGCTGGTGGCACAGGCAACCACCGAAAGGCTGACCCTCGTCTCCTGGGACGCGTCGATAGCGCTGTACGACGTGGACATCCTGAAGGTGTGAGAGGTAACTGCCACAGCGAGCACTCCCAGCCACCGGTCGAGCAACTGGTCGACGGTGGCGCGTACACGGTGGCGCCGCTCGTCCACCTGGGCCAGGAAGCGCGTACGCGCCTTCTCGGCCTCCTTCCGGACGGTCGGGCCGGGCGGGATGCTCCCGGTCAGGTGGTGGCGCTTCTTGGTGATGAGGTCAGGGCCGGCGTAGACCTTCTTCCGGAGTGACCCGCTCGGGAGTTCCTCGATCCCACCTCGCTGGCGCCTCGCGCGCCCGTTCGCCGTCCCCCAGGGGGACAGACCGTAGCTCGCCCGCACCACGAGTAGCACCACGGAAAGATCCGCTGACCTGCGTTCCACCTCGCGGATCGGAGGTACCGCCATGCGAACCACACCGCCACCATCGCCGGCGAACCCCTGCCGCTGACTTGCCCAGCCCGCGAGCCTTGGCTGAGAGGAAGCCGCTGGTCACGTGCGCGACTGGAAGTGTAGAACATTTAGTTCTACACTCTGCCTATGGAACGCATCGGTGTCCGGGAGCTGAACCAGAACACGAGCCAGGTGCTGGCTCGGGTGAGCGGCGGCGAGACCGTCGAGATCACCGATCGCGGTCGCCCGATCGCCCGACTTGTTCCCGTAGGTGACGACAGGTCGACGCTGGCCAAGCTGGTAGCTGCGGGACGAGCCGTCGCCGCGACCGGCAGCGGGCCCGTTCCGCTGCCACCGAAGCTCGGTGACGACAACGTGGACGTGGCCGCCACGCTCGCCGCGATGCGAGACGAGGAGCGCTGGTGATCTACCTCGACTCCGCCGCCGTCGTCAAGCTAGTCCGACAGGAGGCATGCAGCGCGGACCTCGTCTCATGGCTCAACACCCACGACGACGTGCCGCTGGTCTCCTCCGCCCTCGTTGAGGTGGAAGTACCCAGAGCGCTACGCCGGTCAGCTCCGCAAGCCTTGATCGGAGTACCGGCGGCCGTCGGACGACTCTTCCGACTGGAGATCGACAGTACGATCCGCGCGACCGCAGCCGCGTTCGCCGAGCCGACGCTACGCAGCCTCGATGCCATCCACCTGGCCACCGCCCAGGTTCTGACCAACGAGTCCGGAACGACACTCACCGCTTTCGTCACCTACGACCGACGACTGCTCGAATGCGCCAAGGAGGCAGGACTACCCGTAGCAAGCCCCGGCCAGACCTGACCCGCCGCCGAAGGAGGGCACCCGAAGAGGGCGGAACCCGCTCACCGACCCGCCGACGATACGAGTCGGGCCCGAGCATGACAGCAAGCCAGCATATTGGCCGTGGCCTGCGGTTCTGCGGCCCTGGCCCCCTCCGTTCGGGTATCCGTTTCGGGTGGGCCGGAGGTACCACCATGCGAACCACCCGGTGACCGTGGCCGGCGAGCCCCTGTCGCCGAATCTACCCAGCTCACCGCGCCGAGGCGTCGTCCGATGAGCCTCGCGCGAAGCGGTAGTCGACGTGTCGGAACCTCAGGCCGCCGCGTCGCGCGGGGCGAAACTGACGTGGAGACTCACATCCAACGCCGTCGCCAACCGTTCCAACACCGGCAGCGTCGGAACCGTGCCGCCCGCCTCGAATCGGGCAACCGCCGACTGGGTCATCCCCGACGCCTGCGCGAGCTGCGACTGGCTCCACCCCCGGCGCTCCCGCAACTCCCGAACGGCACGCCCCAGCTCGAACGCCAGCCGCGCCGCGTCGTACGCCTCCACAGCCCCGGGCTCGGCCATCCGCCGGTCACGCATGGCCGACCAATCCGTGCGATCACCCACCACTAGCCCTCCTCAGCTACACGGTGCGCCTCGTCAACGCACCGAGCCAACGCCCGACGCGCCCGCTCCACCTCTCGATCGTCACGCATCCGGGTCTTGTGGAACACCGTCAGCAGAATGATCCGCCTGTCGGACGCGATCCAGTAGGTGATCCTCACCGCCTGCCGCTCCAGATGGAACCGCAGCTCCCGCAGCTTCCCGTCAAGCTGCTTCGTATGGGGTCACCCAGCAGCGGGCCCTGTTCCGCAAGCAGATCGACGTAGAACGCCGCCCTGGCGAACAGCACGGTCGGCAAGCCCTCCAGCCACTTCTCGACCTCCGGCTCCAGCTCGACCACGCCCCAGGCCATAGCAACGATGCTATACCAGTGGCGACTGCCGATCAGGCAACCACGCCAGCAGAAGGCACGGACACCTGGTTCGTATGGATGCGAGTCGGGTCCGAGCAGGGCAGCCAGCCAGGATATCGGCCGCGACCTGCGCTTCTGCGACTCTGGACCCCTCCGTTTGGGTATCCGTTTCGGGTGGGGCG
>NZ_WVUH01000240.1 GCF_017614955.1 Micromonospora echinofusca | reverse complement strand
GTGTGGGGCGGACCGGCAGCGGGCGGTGGCGGCCCGGCGGGGACGGCTCACCGACGTGGTCGACTTCCTGGCGGCGGCGGTCGGCGGCGGGCCGGACGACGGCGGGGACGGTGTTACCAGGTCCGGCGGGGGCGGCGGGGACGGTGCCACCGGTTCCGGCGGGACCGGGGTGGCCGGCCCGGTGGTGGTCGGTTCGCCGGTGGAGGACAGCAAGGTGCCGTAACCGGATCGGCGGGTCCGTGCCGGATGCTGGATGGGTCCACCGGGTGAGGGAGGCGTGGTGTCGGACAGGACGACAGGGCAGACCGGCGTCGGCAAGCTGACGCCGACGGAGATGGTCGAGGCGGCACGGGCATTCGCCGATCGGATGGCGGCCCGCCGGACGATCCGGGACTTCCGGCCGGACCCGGTGCCGATGGAGGTGATCGAGGAGGCGGTCCGGGTCGCCGGGACGGCGCCGAGCGGCGCGCACGTGCAGCCGTGGCGGTTCGTGGTGTTGACCGACCCGGAGCGCAAGCGTCAGTTGCGGGCGGCGGCGGAAGTGGAGGAACGGGAGTTCTACGCACGACGGGCGTCCCCGGAGTGGCTGGCGGCGCTGGCGCCGTTGGGGCTGGACTGGCGTAAGCCGTTCCTGGAGGTGGCGCCGGTGGTGATCGTGGTGTTCGAGGTGCACCAGGGCCCGCACTCCCCGAGGCCGTACTACGTGAAGGAGTCGGTGGGCATCGCGGTGGGCATGTTGATCACGGCGTTGCACCAGGCGGGTCTGGCCACGTTGACGCACACGCCCAGCCCGATGCGGTTCCTCAACGAGGTGTGCGGGCGGCCCCGGGAGGAACGTCCGTACGTGGTGATGCCGGTCGGGTACCCGGCGCCGGACGCGACGGTGCCGGACCTGACCCGCAAGCCGTTGTCGGAGATCCTGATCCGGGACTGAGGCCGGTCAGCGGCGTAGCGGGAGTTCCCGTTCGAGCCAGGCGCGCAGCGGTGCGACGTGCCGGTCGGGGCGGCGCCACTCGGCGAGCAGGTCCTCCAGCAGGTGCAGTTCGTCGACCAGGGTGTCGCCGTGGTAGCGGCGGACGACCGGGTGGATGAAGGCGCTTTCGGCGGCCCGGTCGGGTTGCGGGTGCCGTTCGACGGCGAACACGTCCCGGTAGTCGTCGCGTCCCCAGCGCAGCCCGAGGGTGTAGTAGTGCGGCTGGTCGTGGAAGCGGTCGCGGATGTGGTCCTCGGGCAGGTCGATGTAGTGCCGGACCTGTCCGGTGGTGTCGTCGACGACGAGGGCGTCGCAGAGGTACTCGAACTGGGTCCACAGGGCCGAGCTCCAGTTGAGCCGGTCCAGGACCAGGGTGGTGAGGGTGTCGGCGTCGCGGGCGACGACGTCGAAGGGCAGGGGTACGCCGTCGTAGCGTTCCCGGAGCAGGGCGGTGAGGGTACGCAGGTTGTAGCGGAATCCGTCGATGAAGGCCGAGGAGGCGTGTTTGAAGTCGCGGGCCTGGGCGAGGGTGCCGGCGAAGTAGAGGCCGTCGATGCTGGACTGCCAGTCGGAACCGGTGGTGGGCATCCGGCCGCTGGGGACCGTCTCGGGGCGGCAGTCCGGGGCGAAGATCGAGGTGTCCATGGCGAATCCGGTGCAGCGCAGCACCGACTCGTAGTCCATGACGGCGGTCTCGCCGTCGGCGTGGGTGTAGGTCAGGTGGACCCGGTACCGGTCGCCGACGGGGCGGATCTCGTCGACGACGCAGTCGAGGACCGCGTGCAGGGTCTTGAACTGGTAGCTGTCCAGGACGGCGCCGTGGTGGCCACGGACGTCGCCGGGGTGTTTGGTGTTCCACGCCAGGCGGATGGGGCGGGGGCTGGCCAGGTGCACCATGGCGGCGTGACCGAGGATCGCCGAGGCGGTTTCGAACGCCGAGTTGCCCTTGCCGAGGACGAGGACCCGTTTGCCGGTGTACGCGGCGGGGTTGGTGTCCATGTCCTCGTAGCCGACGGCGTGTTCGATGCCGGGGATGTCGGGGATGTGGGGTCGGCCCCAGCCGGTGGCCACGATGAGGCACCGGGCGCGCAGGGTGGGGCCGTCGGTGTGGACCAGGAACCCGTCGTCGTCGCGTTCGATGCGCTGCACGTCGGTGTCGAAGCGGACGGCGAGCTGGTGGTGGCGTTGGAAGTCGCCCAGGTAGCGGACCATGTCGTCGGCGTGCGGGAAGTACTCGCTGCTGTACTTGCCGAAGGGCAGGTCGGCGGGCTCGTGCAGGAGGGAGTTCCAGTCCCAGCGCAGCCGGATCTCCGGGTCGGTGCTGACCGTGTACTGCTTGTTGAGGGAGATCAGCCGCCGGTGCCGGGGGAAGTGCCGGAAGAACTCGGCGGGGGCGGGAGCGCGTTCGACGGTGAGGTAGTCGCAGCCGGCCTGCTGGAGGTAGTAGCTCAGTTGCAGGCCGGCGGGACCGGCGCCGATGATGACGTACCGGTGGGCCTCGGTGTCGCCGGGGACGGTCCGGTTGTCGTCGTGTCCCATGTGGACGCCTTCCCGAAAGACTTGTACCGCAAGCGAACCATTGCCGATGGAAGGAATTCTGTCAATAGCGTGCTGGGGCGGCGGTGGTGCTGTCGCGTACGGTCAGGTGCGGGTCGAGCATGGTGGCCTCCGGGACGGAGGCATCGACGAGTTTGCGCATCAACAGGGACACCGCCTGCCGGCCGACCTCCTCGGCCGGTACGGGTACCGAGGTCAGTCGGGGGCTGGCCTGTTCGGCGAACTGGTCCGGGCAGATCGCCACCACCGACACGTCCCGGGGTACCCGCCGACCGAGGGTGGGCAGGGTGGCCAGGACCGCCCCGACCGCGGCCTCGTTCTGCACCACCAGCCCGGTCAGGTCGGGTTGCCGTGCCAGCAGGTCGGTCAGGAGGGCGCGGACCCCGGCGGCGCCCTCCGGGCAGGGCAGTGCGGTGGCGGTGATGCCGTGCCGGTCGGCGGCGGCCAGGACACCGGCCCGGGTCCGGTGGGCGAAGCCGGTGTCCCGGTCGTAGACCGCCGCCGGGGCGCCGAGCAGCGCGATCCGCCGGTGCCCCAGGCCGGCCAGGTGCTCCACGCAGACCTCACCGGCCCGGTGGAAGTCCAGGTCGATGCAGGTCAGGCCGGTGCTGTCGGCGGGGAAGCCGATCAGCACGCTGGGTCGGGCCAGGTCCCGCAGCAGTGGTACCCGCAGGTCGCGCATCTCCACGTCCATGAGCAGGATGCCGTCGACCAGGGCGCTGGCCGCGATGCGGCGCAGCCCGGCGGGCCCCTCGTCGGCGGTGACCAGCAGGACGTCGTGGTCGAACTGCCGGGCGGTGGTCACCACCGCCATGGCGAACTGCATGAGGACCGGGACCTGCATGCCGGTACGCAGCGGCAGCACCAGGGCGATGACGTTGGCCCGCCGGCTGGCCAACGCCCGGGCCCCCGCGTTGGGGTGGTAGCCGAGCAGCCGGATGCTGGTGAGGACCCGGTTGCGGGTGGTGGCGGAGATGACCCGTTTGCCGCTGAGTACGTACGACACGGTGCTCAGCGCGACCCCGGCGTGCCGGGCCACGTCGGCGATGGTGACCCGGTCGGGGGGCTTCGCGGCCGGGTCGTCGCCGGCCGGGGTCGGGCCGTCAGGCCGGGCCGGCACCGGACGGTCCTCCCACCGGCAGCGGGTCGGTGTCGGCCGGGTACCGGATGTCCGGCCCGGTCACGGTGAGCGTGCCGACCAGCCGGATGTCGGTGGCCGACCGGCCGACCATGATGCTGTGCCGGGCGGTCTCGACCAGGTGGCGGTCGGTGTCGGTGTCCCAGTGACCCAGGTCGGCGGTACGCAGCCGGAGCCGGACGGTGCGTCGTTCGCCGGGGTCGAGGGTGATCCGGGCGAAGTCGCGTAGCTGCCGCAGGGGCTGCTTGACCCGGGAGTGTCGTTGCCGGGTGTAGAGCTGCACCACCTCGTCACCCGGGCGGGTGCCGGTGTTGGTCACCGTCACGCTCACCACGACCTCCCCGTCACCGGTCGCCGATGCGGTGCTCAGTGTCAGCTCAGCGTAGTCGAACCGGGTGTAGCTGAGGCCGTGGCCGAAGGGGTACAGCGGGTCGCCCCGGTAGTAGAGGTAGGTGGCGTCGGCGTCGATGATGTCGTAGTCGAGCAGGTCGGGCAGGTCGGCGGTGTCCCGGTACCAGGTCTGGGTGAGCCGGCCACCGGGGTCGGCGTCGCCGACGAGGACGGCGGCCAGCGCGTGTCCGTACTCCTGGCCGCCGTGCGCGGACCACAGCACCGCCGGCAGGTGGGCGTCGGCCCAGCCGACCGCGTACGGGTAGCTGCTGCTGAGCACCAGCACGGTGTGCGGGTTGGCGGCGTGCACGGCCCGCAGCAGGGTCTCCTGGCCGGTGGGCAGGGCCAGGTCGGCGCGGTCCTCGGTCTCCCGGCCGTTGACCATCGGGTGGTTGCCGAGGACCACCACCGCCACGTCGGCGTCGGCGGCCAGGGCGGCTGCCGTGGCGGCCCCGTCGCGGACCAGGTCGACGGTGAAGCGGGTCGCCCCGGCCGGGTCGGTGGCGTCGGCCCGCAGCACGCCGTCGGCGGACACGGTGAGGTACCGGTCGCTGGCGAGGTGGTGCAGGGTGACGGTGTCGTCGGGGGCGGACCGGAAGCGGAAGGTTTCCCGGACGATCCAGTCGCCCGGTCCGGGCCGGTCGTTGCGGACCGTTGCGCTGTCGTCGGCGCCGAGGTGGCGGCCGTTGGCGGCGGCCCGCAGGGCGACCGTGTCGGCGCCCCAGTCGAACACGTCGAACCAGGTCTGTGGGTCGGCGGTGGTGCCGGTGGCGGTGACCTCGGCGCCGTCGGGTGCGGTGGCGCAGCGCAGGTACCGGTCGCCGACGCGCAGCGCGATGCGGTCCACGCCCTCGTCGGTGTGGACGGTGTCCGCGCCGAGCCGTGCGGCGAGGCCGTCGTACGCGGTGACCCGGTACGGCAGGGTGCCGCTGTACCAGTCGGTGTGCAGGGTGTCGGCGAGCGGGCCGAGGACGGCGACGCGCAGTCCGGGTCGGGGGGTGACGGGGAGCAGCCCGTCGTTGCGCAGCAGCACGATCGACTCGCGGGCGGCCTGCCGGGCGAGTTCCCGGTGGGCGGGGCAGTTGATCACGTCGGGTCGGACGTCGGCGTACGGGTCGGTGTGCGGCGGGTCGAGGTCACCGAGGCGGATCCGGACGCTGAGGATGCGGCGTACCGCCCGGTCCACCTCGGCGGGGTCGAGCAGGCCGCGGCGCAGGGCCTCGGTGAGGCGTTGCACGGTGGGGGTGGGGTCGGCGTCGTTCTCGGTGAGGTTGTCGATGCCGGCGCGGATGGCGGCGGCGAACCCGTGGACGTGGTCGGGGGTGTGTTTCTGCAGGTCGGTGAGGTTGCTGACGGCTCCGGCGTCCCCGACGACCATGATCTCTTCGGGTGCCCAGCGGCGCAGGGTGTCCTCGATCAGTGGGCTGAGGTGGGCCGGTACGTCGTTGACCAGGTTGTAGGAGGCCATCACGGCGACGGCGGCCCCGGCGGCGAGCGGGGCGCGGAACGCGGGCAGTTCGTACTCGTGCAGCACCCGGGGTGGCAGGTTGCTGGAGGTGGTGGCCCGGTCGGTTTCGTTGTTGTAGGCCAGGAAGTGCTTCAGGGTCGGTGCGGTGCGCAGCCGGTCGGGGTGGTCGCCGCGCAGGCCGGTGGCGTAGGCGGTGGCGAGCCGGCCGGTCAGCCAGGGGTCCTCGGCGTAGCCTTCCTCGTTGCGGCCCCAGCGGGGGTCGCGCAGCGGGTTGACCACCGGCGCCCAGACGTTGAGGCCGACCCGGGTCGGGTCGGCGTGGTGCAGGGCCCTGACCTCGGTGCCCACGGCGGTGCCGACGGCGGTGAGCAGGTCCGGGTCCCAGGTGGCGGCCAGGCCGACGGCCTGGGGGAAGACGGTCGCCGGTCCGAGCCAGGCGACCCCGTGCAGGGCCTCGGTGCCGGTGCGGAAGGCGGGTAGCCCGAGCCGGGGGACCGGGGCCTGGTGCTGGTGCAGCAGGGCGACCTTCTCCGCCAGGGTGAGGTGGGCCAGCAGGTCGGTGACGCGGTCGCGGAGCGGGCGGGCGTCGGGGCGGTGGTTCATGGGTGATGTGTCGCCTTTCGGGACCGGTGGTCCGGCGGTGTCGAAGCGCTTCGACGCTGGCCCGGACAGACGGGATCGCAGCAAGGGGGGCGGCCGTCGTGCCCGGTAAGCGCGAAGCGCTTCGACGACGCAGCGGAACACGCCACCGTCGTTACCCGCGTGTGTCGAGGTGGCGTTCTGAGGCTTGCACCAGCGCGCCGGCCGGGTCAAGGGGGGCCGCGAGATCAGTTGCGGCTCAGCCGCCGGTGCTGGCCGGCAGCCGCCCGGCCTCGATGGTGGACAGTGCGGCGGTGGCCCCGCCGAGGGCTGCGGCGATGCCACCGAGCGTGGAGGCGTCGAGGTGGCAGCCGCCGGTGTCGGGTGCGACGGTCCGCTCGGCCAGTTCCGCGCGGGCCGCGGGGAGCAGCCACGGGGCCAGGGTGGCGAGGTGCCCGCCGAGCAGGACGGTGGCCGGGTTGACCACCCCCGCCAGCAGGGCGACGCCGTGCCCGAGGTGCCGGCCGGTCTCGGCCAGTCCGGTCAGGACGGTGGGCTCCCCGGCCCGGGCCAGGGCCCGGATCCGGTCGATCTCCGGGGTGAAGTCGGTGACCGGGTCGTCCTGCGCGGGGTCCGGCAGCAGCCGGTCGACCAGGGCGGGCAGGCCGGCGTACGCCTCCAGGCAGCCCCGCCGGCCGCAGCGGCAGGGTGGCCCGGTGGGGTCCAGGGGTAGGTGGCCGACGGCGCCGGTGAATCCCCGGGCGCCCCGCAGGAGCCGGCCGGCCACGACGATCCCGGCGTCTATCCCGGCGGTACCGGTCAGGTGGACCAGGTCGGCGGTGTCGGCGTGGCCGCCGTGGCGCTGCTCGGCGAGGACGGCGAGGTTGGCCTCGTTGTCGACGGTCACCGGGAAGGCCGGCTCGCGCAGCGCCTTGCGCAGGTCGACGGCGAGCGGTACGTCGTGCCAGCCCAGGGCGGCGGCCAAGGGTACCGCGCCGGTGGTGTCGACCAGGCCGGGTATCCCGACGGTGAGGCCCAGCACCTGGCGTCCCTGGCCGGTGACCCGGCTCAGGGCGCGGCGGGCCAGGGCGGCCAGGGCGGTGACGGTCTCCCCGGCGGTGGCGGTCAGGGTGGTGAAGGCGCGCTGCCAGGTGAGCAGCCGGTTGCCGCCCGGGTCGATGGCGACCACCACCAGTTCGTCGGCGCTGACCTGCATGCCCAGCGCCGCGTAGGGTTCGCCGTCGAGGACGAGCATGGTGGCCGGTCGGCCGACCCGGTTCTCGGTCACCCCGGTCTCGCGCAGCAGCCGGTACCCGATCAGTTCGGCGACGAGGCTGGACACGGTGGCCTTGTTCAGGCCGGTGTGGGTGGCGATGTCGGCCCGGGAGCAGGGTGCGTGGTCCCGGACGTGGCGCAGTACCACGGCGCGGTTGGTGGCCCGGACGTCACCGAGGTCGGTCGGCTGTGGCCCGTTGTGCATCGTGATCACGTCCCGCTCCCTGCGCCTACGGTGTCCGGCCGGTGCGCCCGCCCCGGCCGGCGGGTCCATCATGCCGTACCTGTCCGGCCGGTCCGGTGGTCCGCCGGGCCGGTGTCCGCCACGCCGTGGTGGCGGGCCCGGACCGGGCCGTCGGACGGTGGTGGCGCCTCCCACCACGCGCCACCACCGCCGACGTCGGCCCCGCCGGCAGGTCGGGGCCGAGTCCGGGTGACCGCCCCCCGTGGGTCTGGTGCTCCCTTGTGGGGCCGATCACCGTGGATTAGTTTGTTCGGCTAGAAGCCCAACTAACTCTATCCGGGTGTGCCCGATCCGTACACCCGTCACGTGGATGAAGGGAGTGCGCCGTGAAGCCGTCCCTGCCGGGCGCATCGACCGATCGCCGGACACTGCTCCGCCTGCTCGGAGTCGGCGCCGCCGCCACCCTGGGCGGCGGGACCCTCGCCGGTTGCAGCAAGGAGGCCGGAAGCAAGGGCACCGCGACCCAGGCGGACGCGATCAGGGCGGTCCTGCCCGCGTACCAGCCCGTCGAGCTGGTCAAACCCGACATCCCCGGCCAGGGGCCCATCCCGCAGGGTTTCCTCAGCTACCCGCGCCAACTGGTGGACGCGGTGACCGAGCAGCCCGGCCGGGGCGGACCGCAGATCAAGACCATGACCCCGTGGTGGGGGCCGACGCCCCCGGGACTGGGCCGCAACTCCTACCTGGCGGCGGTCAACGCCGAACTCGGCGTCGAGGTGAACCCGAGCATCCAGGACGGCAACACGTACGCCGACAAGCTCAACGCGATGCTCGGCGCCCGGGACGTCCCGGACCTGCTGTCCGTGCCGAACTGGGAGATCGACAAGATCGCCCGGTTCTCCGACGCGGTCAGGGCGCTCTTCGAGGACCTCACCGACCACCTCAGCGGCGACGCCGCCAAGGCGTACCCCAACCTGGCCTCGCTGCCCACCGGGGCCTGGGAGTACTCGGTCTGGGGCGGCCGGCTGCACGCGGTGCCGTTCCCCACCGACGGCCCGTTCGGCTGGGCCCTGTTCCAGCGCAGGGACCTGCTGGAGAAGGCGGGCCTGGCCACGCCGACGACGCCGGAGGAGCTGTACCAGTTCGGCAGGCAGGCCACCAACGCCAGCAGGGGCGTCTGGGCCTTCGGGTCGGTCTTCGACATGGTCCAGCAGTTCTTCGGCTGCCACCAGACCTGGCGTAAGAAGCCCGACGGCGGGTTGCAGCACAAGTACGAGACCCCGGAGTACCGGGCCGCGCTGGAGTTCACCGCGCGGCTGTTCGCCGAGGGACTGGTCCACCCGGACACCGTGGCCAGCAAGGGCGCCGACGAGAAGCAGCTGTTCAACGGCGGCAAGATCCTGATGTTCCAGGACGGGCTCGGCGCCTGGCAGGGCATGCAGGGCGAACAGGCCAAGGTCACCGCCGGGTACGACATGCAGCCGGTACCGGTCTTCGGCGCCAACGGCGGCAGACCGGTGATCTGGGGCAGCGAGAAGCCGATCTTCTTCACCTTCGTCAGGAAGGGACTCGGCAAGGACCGGGTCACCGAGCTGCTGCGGGTACTGAACTGGGGTGCCGCCCCGTTCGGCAGCCGGGAGTACGAGCTGCGCGAGTACGGCGTGGAGGGCCAGCACTTCACCCGCGCGGCCGACGGCAGCCCCGTCCCCACCGACCTGGGCCGCAAGGAGATGGCCGGGCAGTTCGGGGCGCTCGGTGGCCGGGTGGCGGTCAAGGTGCGCAGCGGCGACACCCCCACCTACGTGCAGGACTACCTGGCCTACTACCGCAAGCACATCGACCTGATGGAGAAGGACCTCTTCGCCGGCATCAAACTCGAACTGCCGGCCAACTGGTCGAAGATCATCACCCCCACCGACGACAAGATCCGCGACATCCTGCGCGGCCGTCGCCCGCTGGGCGACCTGGACCAGGTGGTCAAGGATTTCCTGGCGTCCGGCGGTGAAGAGGGGCGCGCGTTCTTCGAGAAGGCGCTCGCCGACAACGGCCGATGAGCGACGTGGACACGGCCGCCTCCCGGGTCGGCCCCGCCGGCCCGGGTGACCGGCCCTCCTCCGCCACGGGAGGGGGACACCCCCGCCGGGGCCGGCGCTCCCGGCCCCGCCGCAGCCTCGCCGACCGGCTGCGGCGGGACTGGCCGCTGCTGGCGATGACCGCACCGGCCGCACTGCTGCTGCTGGTCTTCCACTACCTGCCCACCCTGGGCAACGTGATCGCCTTCCAGGACTACAACCCGTTCGTCGGGGACGACCCGGTGGAGGCGTTCCTCTACAGCGAGTGGATCGGCTTCGGCAACTTCGAGACGCTCTTCGCCGATCCGCTGTTCTGGGACGCGGTACGCAACACGCTGACCATCACCGCGTTCCAGTTGGTGTTCTTCTTCCCGCTGCCGATCCTGCTGGCCATTCTGCTCCACAGTGTGGTCTCCGGGCGGGTCCGGGGCTTCGTGCAGAGCGTGGTCTACCTGCCGCACTTCTTCAGCTGGGTACTGGTCGTCACGTTCTTCGTGCAGATGTTCGGCGGGGCCGGCCTGCTGGCCCAGGAGATGCGTGACGCCGGCCTCCAACCGTGGAACGTGATGACCGACCCGGACGGGTTCATCGTGCTGGTCACCGCCGAGGCGGTCTGGAAGGACGTCGGCTGGGGGGCGATCGTCTTCCTGGCCGCGCTCTCCGCGATCGACCCGAACCTGTACGAGGCGGCGGCGGCCGACGGGGCCGGCCGGTGGCGACGGCTGTGGCACATCACCCTGCCCGGCCTGCGGCCGGTGATCGTACTGCTGCTGATCATGCGGCTCGGGGACGCGCTGTCGGTCGGTTTCGAGCAGTTCATCCTGCAACGCGACGCGGTCGGTCCGCAGGCCGCCGAGGTGCTCGACACGTTCGTCTACTACAACGCCATCGCCACCCAGCAGTGGGGACTGGGCGCCGCCGCCGGCCTGTTCAAGGCCGTGGTCGGGCTGGTGCTCATCCTCACCGCCAACCACGTGGCGCACCGGCTCGGCGAGCAGGGGGTGTACTCCAAACGATGACCGCGCAACTCAGCCCGGCGGGCCCGGTACCGGTACGACCCGGCCCGGTCACCGGCCGGCGCGGACGACCCCGGCGCCCGGTCTGGGAGGAACCGCCGTCGCCGGCGGGCCGGCTGGGCAAGGGCGGCGTACTCGTCCTGCTCGTGCTGGCCGTACTCTTCCCGATGTGGTCGGTGGTGGTGACCAGCCTCGCCTCCCGGGAGACCATCAACGACACCGGCGGGATGGTCGTCGTACCGAGGGAGTTCGACCCGTCGGCGTACGTCACGATCTTCTCGGGCGGCCAGGTCACCCAGGCGGTCTGGACCAGCACCCTGGTCACCGTGGTCGGTACCGCGCTGAGCCTGGCGCTGACCGTGCTGGCCGCGTACGGACTGTCCCGCCCCGGCTCGGTGGGGCACCGGTTCCTGCTGTTCCTGTTCCTGCTGACCTTCCTGATCTTCCCCGGGCTGGTACCCAGCTACCTGGTGGTCACCGGCCTCGGACTCAAGGACAGCCTCTGGTCGCTGGTCCTGCCCAGCGCGATCAGCGTGTTCAACCTGGTGGTGATCCGGGCGTTCTTCATGAACGTGCCGTCCGAGCTGATCGACAGCGCCCGGATGGACGGGGCGGGGGAGTTCCGCATCCTCGCCCGGATCGTGCTGCCGCTGTCCCGGGCGGTGGTCGCCGTGGTCGGCCTGTTCTACGCCGTCGGCTACTGGAACGCGTACTTCAACGCGGTGCTGTACATCGACGACAACGACAAGTTCCCGATCCAGCGGGTGCTCCAGAGCTACATCCTGGCCGGGCAGTCCCCGCACCTGTCGGGCGGATCGGTGGGCATACCCGGGATCACCGCGTACCCGCCGACGCTGGCGGTCAAGATGGCCGTCGTGGTGGTCACCGTCCTGCCCGCAGTGATCATCTACCCGTTCGTGCAGCGGCACTTCACCAAGGGTGTGATCACCGGAGCGGTCAAGGGCTGAAACTCCGCGGCCCCGCCC
>NZ_WVUH01000023.1 GCF_017614955.1 Micromonospora echinofusca | reverse complement strand
GCACCGGAGGCACGGGGGGCACCGGGCGGGAGGCGGCAGCGGACCAGCTCGACCGGGCGTTCCGTACCGCGTCGGCACTGCACACCGACGCCGGGCTGGACCTCGTCGTCGCCCCGGTGCCGACCCGCACCGGCGCGGTGGTGCGCCGGCTCACCGACCGGTACGCGCTGTCGGTGACACCGATGGTGGCGGGTACCGCCGGCCGGTTCGGTCCCCATCCGTCCGGGGACCGGACCGAGGTGGTCGACCTGCTGGCCCGGCTGCACCGGGCCACCCCGGCGGTCGCGGACACGGCGCCCCGGCTCGACCTGACACTGCCCGGCCGGGACCGGCTGCACGGGGCGCTGGCGGACCTCGACCGGCAGTGGACCGCCGGGCCGTACGGCGAGCCGGCCCGACGGCTGCTCGCCGGCCGTGCCGGTTACGTGGCGGGACTGCTCACCGACTTCGACCGGCTGGTCGACCGGGTCCGACGGAGCGGGGCGGCACCGGTGGTCACGCACGGCGAACCGCACCCCGGCAACCTCCTGCGTACCCGGGACGGCCTGCGGCTCGTCGACTGGGACACGGTCCGCCTCGCCCCGCCGGAGCGGGACCTGTGGATGCTCACGCCCGCCTTCGACCGACTGGCCGGCGGCGAGCCGGACGGGCAGGTGGGGGACCTCCTCGACCGCTACACCGGGGCCACCGGCCGGACGGTGACCGTGGACGGCCTCGCCCTCTGGCCCCTGTGGTGGGAACTCGCCGACATCGCCGGCTACGTCGACGACCTGCGCCGCCCCCACGGCGACACCGCCGACACCGCCGCCGCGTGGACGTATCTCAGTGGATATCTCGATTCCTGACCGGACCGGGTGTCGCTTTCCGGGGTACCGGCCCACTGGTGTCCGGAAGCGACACCGGATACCGGGACCAGCCGGAATGCTGATCATGAATGCGAATGGTGTCGCCGGAGCGGGGTCGCGGAACACATAGCACGTATGTAGTCTCGCCTATATGGATACCGTTACCCGTGCCTCAGAGCGTCCGCTGGCAACGGACACCCAGAACGACCTCGTCGAGTTGGACTTCACTCCGATCACCGACGAGGAGGCCTTCCAGGTGGAGGACCGGACGTACCTGTTCGGCGTCCACGTGGACGCGGTCCGCGGCTGACGTAGGACAGCGCACCACGCACCATCTCACGGGGGATCCGGCGGGTGCACCGCTCGCCGGAGTCTCCACGTCCCAGACGGGAGACCGAGGCTGCTCACCGACTCCGCCAGCGGGCTCGCGTACTCGTGCGACCCGCTCACCGGTCGGCCCGGACTGTCGGGCCAGATCCGGTTCGCCGCGACGGGATCGCAGCTTCTCCTGACCGGCGGCCACGACCTCGCCGTCGTCGCACCGGCGCAGCCGTGGGGCGCGGACCTGGCCGCGCTCGTGGCCGCCGCGCACCGGCAGGCCGGCTGTCCGGTACGCGTCGAGTTCGTGCTCGACGGTACGGACGTGCAGGTCGTCGCGGTCACCCCGGCCGAACTCCGGGGCGCCGCCCTCGTCGCGCACGTCGCGCGTCTCGCGGCGCGGGGCGCCCTCACCGACGCGCAGGCCCTCGACCTGGTCGACGACCCGGACCTCGGTCGGGCCCTCACCCCCGTCGCCCGGGTGACCGGCCTTCCCGTGGTGTGCCACGGGCTCGGCGTCGCACCCGGGATCGTCAGCGGGGTCGCCGTGTTCAGTACCCCGGCTGCGGTCGCCGTCCGCGCCGAGGGGGCCGACCCGGTGCTCATCCTGCCCGCCAGCCGGCCGGAGGACCTGCCCGGCCTGCTGGCCGCCGCCGCAGTGGTCACCGAGCACGGGGGGAGCACCTCCCACGCGGCCGTGGTGACCCGTGGACTCGGCCGGGTCGGGGTCACCGCGCTCACCGACGCCCGGGTCGACCCGGCGGCGTCCTGCCTGCGCCCGACGACCGGGGAACCGGTCGTCGCGGGTGACCCGGTGACCGTCGACGGACACACCGGCCGCCTGTACCGGGGCGCGGTGACGGGGGAGCCACCACGCGTCGAGGACGACGTCGCGTCGGCCGTCGACTGGCTCCTGGCGGTCGCCGACCGGTACGCGGACCTGCCGGTGCGGGTGAACGCGGACACCCCGGCCGACGCGGCGGCCGGCCGGGCCGCCGGGGCCGGCGGGATCGGTCTGTGCCGGATCGAGCACATGCTGCTCGGTGACCGGCAACCACTGCTCGCCCGTGCCCTGACCGGCACCGGGACCGCATCCGGCGGCGAGGCGCTGGCGGAACTGCGGGACATCCTGCGTGCCGACTTCGTGGCGATGCTGCGGGTGATGGACGGGCTGCCGGTGACCGTGCGGCTGCTCGACCCGCCCCGGCACGAGTTCCTACCCGACCCGGTCGGGTTGGAGGTCGCCGCGGCGCTGGCCGAGAGCCGGGGCGACACCGGTCCGGACCCGGTCCGGCTGGCCGCCGTACGCCGGCTCCGGGAGAGCAACCCGATGCTCGGGGTACGTGGTGTCCGGCTGGCCGTCCTCAACCCGCTGCTGCTCGCCGCACAGGTGACCGCCCTCGTGGAGGCGACCGCCCGGGTCCGGCGGGACGGCGGTGACCCCCGGCCGGAACTCCTGGTCCCGATGGTGACGCTGCCCGCCGAAGTGGAGCTGGTCCGCGCCGCCCTCCGGCAGGCGTACGACGCGCTCGGGCTCACCGGAAAGGCCGATCCGATGCCGGTCGGGGCCATGGTGGAGACCCCGCGCGCCGCCCTGGTCGCCGGTGCGCTGGCCCGGGTCGCCGACTTCCTCTCCATCGGCAGCAACGACCTCACCGCCCTGGTCTGGGGACTGTCCCGGGACGACGCCGAACGGGAACTCCTGCCCCGGTACCAGGATCTGGGCCTGATCACCGATCCGCCGACCGCCCGGTGGGACGACGAGGGTGTCGGCGGCCTCGTCCGTCACGCGGTCGACACCGCCCGTAAGGTGAAGCCCGGAATCGGGATCGGCGTGTGCGGCGAGCAGGCGGTCGATCCGGTGGCCGTGCGCCTGCTCCGGGAGCTCCGGGTCGGCTACCTGTCGTGCTCGCCGGCCCGGCTGCCCGTGGTGCGGTTGGCGGTCGCCCGGGCGGCGCGGGCCGCCCGGCGGAACGGGGAGGCGTGATGGGCGTACCGGCGGTCGAGGTGACCGGCGTCGGTCGGGTGTTCGGCCGGGGCCGGCACGAGGTGGTCGCGCTGCGGGACGTCACGTTCGAGGTCGCCCAGGGGCAGATCCTCGGCGTGCTCGGCAGCAACGGCGCCGGCAAGACCACCCTGACCAAGATCCTGGCGACCCTGTTGGAGCCGACCACCGGTACCGCCCGGGTCTTCGGCCACGACGTGCGCCGCGAGCTGCGGGCGGTGCGTCGCCTGACCGGCGTGGTGTTCGGCGGTGACCGGGGTTTCTACGGGGCGCTCTCCGGTCGGGACAACCTCCGGTACTTCGCCATGCTCGCCGGGGTCGGACGGCGGACCATCCGCGCCAAGGTGGACGACGCGCTCGCCGGGGTCGGGCTCACCGACGCCGCCCGCCGACCCGTGGAGACGTACTCCAAGGGCATGCGGCAGCGGCTGCACATCGCGCTCGGCCTGGTCGCGGAGCCCCGCCTGCTGCTGCTGGACGAACCGACCGTCGGGCTCGACCCGGTGGAGGCCGAGCGGCTGCGCACCAGCATCGCCGCGTTGCGGCGGACCGGCGTCTCGATCCTGCTGACCAGCCACTACCTGCTCGACATCGAACGCCTGGCCGACCGGGTGCTGGTCATCGCGCAGGGCCGGGTCATGGTGGACACCCCGGCGACGGAGTTCGCCCGCTCGGCCGGGTTCGCGGCCACCGTGACCGTGCAGGGGCGCGGCCCGCTGCCGGCGCGGCTCGACTCCTACGGGATGACGGTGGAGAGCGTCGAGGACCAGGGCGGGGTGTGGACCGCGCGGCTGCGCGTACCCGACTGGGGTGGCGAGATGTTCCAGCAGCTCAGCGCGGCGCTGGCCGACGCCGACGTGCTCGGCGTGGACGTCGCCCCGGTCCGGCTGGAGGACGTGTACGCCCTCGTCATGCAACGGTTGGCGCAGGACGAGCCGGCCCGGACGGCGCAGGACGAGCCGGCCGGAGCAGCCGGAGTGGACCGCCGATGACCGAGCGTCTGCTGGCCGGCGGGTGGGTGGCGTGGATGGCGCTGCGCGCCGAACAGCAGGGCATGCGTACCCGGCCGATGGTGGTCGTGGTCGCCGTGATCCAGCCCGTCGCGTTGCTCTTCGTCGTCGCCGGCACCCGGGACCTGACCCCCGGCGAGGCGACCGTCACCGTGTCGGCGGTCGTGCTGACCGCGATGTGGAGTGCCACCGTCTGGACGGCGGGCGGGGTGCTGCGCCGCGAGCGCGGCTACGGCACCCTCGCGCGCAGCGTCACCAGTCTCTACTCGCCCAGTCTGGTGCTCTTCGGCCGCAGCCTGGGGGCGACGGTCTACAGCGCGGTCGGCATCCTGGCCAGCTCGGCGGTGGTGGTGGCGCTGCTCGGGTTCCGGTTCGCCGTACCGCACCCGGGCTGGCTGCTGGTGGCGCTGCTGGTCGTGGTCGCCTCGGGTACCGCGCTCGGCATGCTGCTGGCCTGTCTGTTCCTGGTGACCCGGCACGGCCTGGCCTGGTCCGGTGCGCTGATCTACCCGGTCTTCATCCTCGGCGGCCTGCTGATCCCACCCGACGCGCTGCCGGTCTGGCTGCGCTGGGTGCCGGCGCTGCTCAGTCTCCGCTGGGTGCACGAGTTCGTGGTGGCGGTCAGCGGCGGCCCGGTGCGGCTCGCGCCCCTCGGGGTGGCCGTCGCGCTGACAGCCGGGTACCTGCTGCTGGCGGTGGTCTGCCTGCGCGTCGCGGTCGACGCCGGGCGGCGGAAGGGGACCCTTGAGCTCGTCTGACCGGTTGACCGGGCCGGCGCTGTGGCGGCTGGGGGAGACGGTACGGTTCGGTTGGCGCGAGTTCCACGCCGTCAACCCGCCCAGCGTCGTGGTCGGCAGCATCCTGCCGCGCATGCTGTTGCAGATCCTCTTCTTCACGCTGCTCGGTGGCGTCCTCGCCGGGACCCGGCACCAGGAGTACGCCTTCGTCGGCGGGCTGGTCCTCGGACTGGCCATGACCGTCATCCTCTACGTCTCCCAGGTGCCGGTCGCCGACAAGGAGTCGGGGACGTTCTGGCGGCTGCGTACCGGCCACCTGACCCCGATGGTGGTGTTCACCGCCCGCGCCCTGCCGTACCCGGTGGTGGGGTTCGCCGTGCTGCTGGTCTCCGCCGCCGTCGTCGCCCCGCTCGCCGGGCTCGGTGGGCTCGCCGTGCGGCTCCTCCCGGTGGCCGGCATCTACCTGCTCGTCGCGTTCACCGCGATGGCCGCCGGTCTGGCGGCGGCGGCCTTCGCGGTCGGACGGCGGGCGGAGACACTGGTCAGCAACCTGATGGGGTACGTCGTGCTGCTGTGCAGCGGTGCCTTCCTGCCACCGGGTCGGATCCCCGCGCTGGACGCGATCGGGACGGTCGTCCCCGGCCGGCACGGGCTGGCCGCCATCCACGCCCACCTGCGCGGCGACCCGTGGGTGTCCGGTGTGGTGGCCGAGGCGGTGGTCGGCGTGGCCTGGCTCGGCGCCGCGACGCTCGTGGTCGCCGTGCAGATCCGCCGGGCCCGGCGGCACGGACACGACGACTTCGCCTGAGCCTGCCCGACACCGACCGGGGCAGCGGACCGTCGCCCGGCAGGTCGACGAGCCGTCAGTCGGCGTCGACGGTCACCCGTTCGATGAGCACCTCGCCGGGGGCGGTGGCGATGGCGACGGCCAGTTCCCGGGAGGCCGGGTCGCGCACCGCGCCGAACGGCACGTACGCGCCGTCGAGGTGGCGGGCGGCGGCGAGGGTGACGAAGAACCGCGACCCGGCGCTGTCCCGGCCGTTGTTCGCCATCGCCACCAGGAACGGCCGGTCGAAGGTGGCATCCGGCTGGAACTCGTCGGGGATCCGGTAACCGGGGCCACCGGTACCGGTGCCGGAGCGGTCACCGGCCTGGATCACGAATCCCGGTACCCGCCGGTGGAACCGGGTGCCGTCGTAGAACGGCTCCCGCCGGTGGACCCCGGTCTCCGGGTCCCGCCAGGGACGGGTACCCCGGGCCAGCGCCACGAAGTTGTCCACCGTGTACGGCACCGTCTGCGGCCACAGGTGCAGCTCCAGGGGCCCGAGGTTGGTGTGCAGGACGGCGGTGACCCGCTCGTACCGCTGCGGCTCCGCCGGCCAGGGTCGACGGAAGTGCCAGGTACGCGACCGGATCGGCGCGGTGGTCGCCGCCGGGGACGGGGCGTACTCCGCCGCCTCGGCCCGGGAGCCGCAACCCAGGCTGCCCGGCGGGGCGGCGCCGATGGTGAGCCGCCCGCCGGCCGGCGGCGACCCGGCCGGGGTCGGGACGGCCCATGGCGGCTCGGTCGGCGCGGCGCCCGGGGCGTCCGACGCGGTTGCCGGGGCGACCGGCTCGCGGCCCCCGGCCAGCCACCGTGGTGCGTAGCCGGCCTCCCGGCGTTGCCGGTGCCGCTGCCAGCGCCCCCGGACCTCGGCGGAGGCGTGCCGGGCCAGCAACTCCAGGTCACCGGCGGCCTGGGCCTCCAGCACCGGCCAGAGGTGCTCGGCCTCGAAGTACTTGTCGAAGAGGCAGCCGTTGTTGTGTTGCAGGGTGAAGCACTGGTCGATGAAGACCCGGGCCGGCAGTTCACCGGCGGCGTACCGGCGCAGCATGGCCGCGATGGGCGCCCACGCCTCCCCGCCGTACTCCACCCCCGGGCCGGCGAACGCCTGCACCGCCAGGTCGAGGGCGGGTACCTCGCCGAGCGCCCGGCGACTGCGCCACCAGCCCACCCGACTGTCCCCGGTGGTCACCTCGGCGAGGAAACCGGCCAACGCCGGGTCGAGGGTGTCCCGTCGGGCGCACTCGTAGTGGCCCAGCTCGGTGCCGACAATGACGTCCAACTGGGTGGCGAAGTCGGCGCTCAACTGCGGCGCCCAGTCGGCCAGCCGGGCCCGGGCCGCCGCGTCACCCGCGGCGGCCAGCCACTCCAGCAGGTAGAAGTCGGCGGCCAGGGCGGCCCCGTCGACGTTCTCCACGTACCACCGGGGCGCGTACGACGCGGCCTCCCCGGTGATGGCCGCGAGCGCGTCCTCCCGGTCGGTCAGCCCGTCCAGGTAGCGCAGCCAGTGCCGGCGGGCGAGGTCGTACAGGCGGGGGAACCGCCAGGCGGTACCCAGCACGTCGACGCAGGGCCGGTGGGTGGGATCGGTGCTCCGGACCAGGTGACCGGCGGTCAACTCGACCAGGATCTTGGTCAGCAGCAGCCGCAGCCGGTCCGGGTACGGGCCGGAGTCGGGAAGCAGCGCGCGGAGCCGGTGCAGCAGGTGGTCCGGATGCCGCCCGTTGCGCAGCAGCGCCCAGCCCAACTGGGTCAGGACGGCGTCGGCCAGGGTGGCGCCGACGTAGCGCCGGCAGTCGAGGTACGCGGCCACCACCCGGCCGCCGTCGGTCAGGAACCCCACCGACGGCGGGTACGGGGCGAACGGCACCAGGTAGAGGGGGAGTTCGAGATCCGACCCGGGGACCCCCATCGCCTCGGCCAGTGGCCCGGCCACCCGGTCGAGGCAGAGCCGCCGGTCGAGGTCCGCCTCGGCGTGGGCCCGGTGTTCGGCGTACCCGTCGATCGCCGGCGCGAGGGACGGGCGGGCCGCCGCCATCGCCCGCAGCACCGTGCGGGTCGGCTCGTCGGGAGCGTCCGGCGGGCCGTCCGGGCTGGCGAAGCCGACCGGCGGGATCGGGGTGCCGCCCCCGCGCCAGCCGCGCAGCCCCTCCCGGAAGGCGGCGATCACCGGCTCGACCGGCCGGGGCAGCAGGCTCACCTCCCACGAGCAGCGGCCCAGTACCTCCCGGTGCAGGGCCAGGTAGAGGTCGAGGGTGGTGCTCCGGTGGTAGCTGACCTTCACGTCAGTGCCGCTTCCGTTCGACGAGGCGGGCCTCCAGCAGCCCGGCCAGCAGCCCGGCGGTGCGTTCCCGGTCGAGGCTCCGGTAGACCGGGTGGGTCCGGGCGAGGTGCTCGGTGTCCTGGGTGAGCGTCCGGTCGTCGACCCCGTCGCAGAGCGCCCAGACCAGGGCGGCGGCGTGGCTCAGCCGGACCCGACGGCTGTCGGGTGCGGTGACCACCACGCCGTCCACGTACGCCCGGACGGAGAGCTCCGGCAGCCGGTGCAGGGGCCCCGCCGCCGGATGCCAGCGCGGCCAGTACGCCAACGGCACCCGGTGCCAACCGAGGGTGGCCGCCGCCGCCAGGCAGGTCTGGGCGAACCGCCGCACCTCGGGCAGGCCGGTCTCCGCCGGGTCGGCCAGCGGGTCCACCCGCAGCAGCCGGCGGAAGTCGGCGAGCGGGAAGCCGGCCGGGGCGGACCGGTCGAGTTGCCGCCACACCCACTTCTCGCCGGGGAACAGGTCGTCGCAGGCGGCGGCGACCGCCTTGCCGGCGGTCCGCAGCAGCAACCGGGCGACCATCGTGGCGGCATCGGCGTCCGACGGGTCGTCGAGGAGCCCGGTCAGGTCCTCCTGCCCGTAGTGGGCCGCGTCGAGCCACCGGGTGAGCAGCAGCCGGCGCAGGACCCGGTCGTGCTCCCGCAGCCGCCGCCGGAGGGTGCCGAGGTACCCGCTGTCGACGACGACCTTCCCGGCGCGCAGCCGGAGCGCGGCGACGACGTCCCGGTCGGGGACGACGGCCGGTCCGGCGTCGCTGCGCAGGGAGGCGGTGGCGACCCGGTCGACGGTACCCGCCAGCCCGGCCGTCGACTCCCGGTGCACGTCGATGCGGACCGACTCGGCGAAGACCTGGTGCC
The DNA here is from genome assembly GCF_017614955.1 of Micromonospora echinofusca. Taxonomy (GTDB): domain Bacteria; phylum Actinomycetota; class Actinomycetes; order Mycobacteriales; family Micromonosporaceae; genus Micromonospora; species Micromonospora echinofusca_A. The sequence continues at coordinate 25,419 of NZ_WVUH01000023.1, read as the reverse complement.
GCCCGGGGGCGACGTCCGGCCCGAGCAGGTAGAGGTCCACGTCGGAGGTGCGGTTGCCCAGCCCGACCAGCAGGCTGCCGGTGAGGAAGGCGTCGGTCACCCCGGGCGTACCGGCCAGTCGCGCGGCCACCTGCCCGGCCAGGGCCCGGCGCTCGGCGGCGGTCACCACCATCCCGGGTTCTCCGGCAGGGCGAGGGACAGGTAGAGGCCGTCCTCCTCGACCATCACCCCGGACCGGCAGCACCGGTCCAGCAGCCCGGTGACCTGCGCGACGGAGACGTCGTACCCGTCGTCCCGCAACGAGCCGTGGACCCGGCCCGCCGAGCGGGGCGAGTCGCCGCACCGCTCGTACGCGTCGGCCTGCCAACCGGTGAGGACGGCCTTGCGGGGCTGGTCGGTGCGGCGGTCGACGAGGGTCAGCCGCCCCGGCAGGCGCTGGTAGATCAGGGACGGCCGGTGGGCCGTCCACTGTCGACGCCACTGCCGTACCGCCGTGGCGAGCGCCTGGTACGCCTCGTCGCTGCCGGTGCCCTCGGCGGTGTAGTCGAAGAAGTAGGCGATCCGCGAATGGTCCAGGTGGTCGGGGTAGATGTGCCGGTAGCTGGCCCGGGGCCGCACGTCGGAGAGCGGGAACGAGGGATCGGTGAAGTACGGGCTGAACCGTTCGAGCCACAGCCGGCTGCACCCGTCCGGGGGCTCCAGGTGGTGCAGCAGCGGGATCAACGCCACCTGCTGGTGGTAGTCGTCGTCGCGTTCACCGGGGAACCCGGTCAGCAGGTTCCAGGCGACCCGGATGCCGTGGTAGCGGGCCCACTTCAGCAACCTGATGTTGAGCAGCCGGGTGGCACCCTTGCGCATCAGTTTGAGTACCGGGGTGCTCAGGCTCTCGATGCCCGGCTGGATGGAGAGGATGCCGGCCCGGCGCAGCACCGCGAGCTGCTCGCGGGTCAGGTTCGCCTTGACCTCGAAGAAGACGTGGATGTCCCAGCGCCGCTCGGCCAGTTCCCGGCAGAACGAGGAGAGGTACCCCATGTCGATGATGTTGTCGACGGCCTCGACGTGCACCGACGGGTAGGTGCCGAGCAGGGTGGACAACTCGTCCAGGGCCCGGCCCGCGCTCTTCGACCGGTACGTCATGCCGAGCGCGTTGAGACCGCAGAACGTGCAGTGGTGCTTCTGCCCCCACCAGCACCCCCGGGCGAACTCCACCGGCAGCTTCACCGGGTCGGAGCCGAGCACGCCGGCCCGGCCGTGTGCGGTCAGACTCGTGAAGTAGTCCGCGTAGTCGGGTACCGGTAGCTGGTCCAGGTGGCTGGTCCGGGGGGCGTCGGCGGCGTCCGGGTTCGGCCCGGCGGCGGTGTGCACACCCGGGATGCGCGGCGGGTCACCCGGGGTCACCCCGGACCCGGCGATCGCGGCGAGCAGGCGGGGGAAGGCGACGTCGCCCTCACCGGCGACGATGTAGTCCAGCCAGGGCAGCTTGCCGGCGTACTCGGCCCCCATGTCACCGTCGAAGTTGGCGCCCCCGTAGACCTGCACCACGCCCGGGTGGCGCTCGCGCAGCACCCGCCCCAGGGCGAGGGACGCGGTGTTCTGGAGGAACGTGGAGGTGAAGCCGACCACGTCGTACCCACCCCAGTCGATCTTTTCGACGCAGGCGTCGAGCCACTGCGGGATGGTGCTGCGGCGCAGCTCGGTCAACTCGTCGAGGCTCCGGCCGGCGATCCGGGCCCAGTCCGTCCCGACCTCGGGGAAGTCCCGGTAGTACCGCTCCTCGGGGAGGATCTCGCCGAAGGCGGCGAAGGAGAACAGCCACTCGCCGATCAGGTGCAGCCGTTCGCTGCGCATCTCGGACAGCCCCTCGTACACCTGCCGTCCCACGGCGACGGCGAAGTCGAGGTTGAGGTAGTGCACGTCGCAGCGGTGGCCGGCCCGGCGGGCCACGGACTGGAGCAGTCCACACTGGATCGACGGCGCGTCGAGCCGGGCCCACGGCATGTTGACCAGTGCGACCCGCAGGCTCCGGGCCGGTGCCGGCTCGGGTACCACGGTGTCCGGGCGGGTGATCGGTGGAAGGAACTCAACCATGCATACCCGCCCCCCGACGCTCGGTATGAATACGGCTGTCGATGCTACCCGCCGTGGCACCTCCGTGACATCCCGGCGACCCGGAGCCGCCGCCCGGCACCGGGCCCGCCGGCCGAGGGGCTGCCCGGCCCGCCGCCGGGTCGCCGGTCGGATCAGCCGCTGACCATCTTGGTGGCGAACTCGCTCAACGCGATCCGGTTCGGCAGGCCGGTCTTGATGATGAGACTGGAGACGTGCCGCTCCACGGTGCGCGGCGACAGGTGCAGCCGACCGGCGATCTCCCGGTTGCTCAACCGTCCGATGAGCATCCGCAGCACCTCGAACTCCCGGACCGTGACCCCCGCCGACCGTAGCTCCGCAGGGATGTCACCGGCGCCGGAACGACGCTGCGTGACCCGTACCCCGGCCTGCCGCAGCAGGGCCCGGCAGGCGCTGGCCACCGCCGGTACGTCGGTGCGGTGGAAGTACTCCTCCACGCCACGCAGCCACTCCACCGGGTTGCCCCACCCCTCGTCGAGGGCCGACTCGGACACCAGACGCAGGGCCAGGTGCCGGCCGGTGGCGTACGGCGCACCGACCCGCAGGGCCTCGGCGACCGTCGCGGTGGCCTCCGCCGCCGCACCGCAGCGGCCGAGCAGCACCGCCCTGGCGAACAGCGCGAACTGCCGGTCCCAGCGCAGCCGGCTGGCCGGATCGGCCTGCACCGCGTCCACCGTGGCCAGGTCCACCCCGCCGGACATGGCCCGCAGCAGCAGGTGCAGGCCGTGCCGCCCGGACAGGTGGAACACGGTGGGACTCTGCTCCTCGGCTGTCAACGCCCGGGACAGCTCGTCCAGGGCGCGCGGCCGGTCCTCCTCCAACAGCGCGCAGAAGGTCCTGGCCAGCCCGTGCACCCGGGGGGCGTGCAGGGCCTGGTCACCGCTCCAGCGGCGGAACTCGGTCAGCGCGCCGTCCATGTCGCGGCGCCGGCCCTGGTGCCCGGCGAGCACCGCGCGCAGCAGCAGCACGTACTGGGTGGTCTCCAGCAGCTTCAACCGGGTGGTGGCGGCCAGGACCCGGTTGATCAGGGTGCCCGCCGTGTCGAACTCGCCGTGCAGGATGGCGTGCAGGGCCAGGCTCGCCTCCGCCTGGTACCGCGCGGTGACCGCACCGGCCTGGGAGGCCCGTTCCCGGGCCTGTTCGAGCCGGCTCAGGTCGGCGTCGCGCAGCGCGTCGTCGTTGCCGAGCCGGATCAGCGCGTGGATCTCCCAGATCGGCAGGTGGTGCTGGGCGGCGACGGTCCTGGCCCGCTCCAGGTACTCGGTCGCCTCGTCCGGGTCGCGGTGCCGGGTGAGCGCACCCAGCAGCTGCCACGCCTGACAGGCGACCACCGGCAGGGGTACGGCCTCCGCCACCGTGGCGGCCCGGCGGGCCATCGCCTCGGCGGTGGTGAGCTGGTCCTGGCCGGCGGTGTCGAGGACCAGGTGCGCGGCGACGACGTCGATCGGGGCCAGGTCCTCGGCGGCGGCGTCCGGCCCGAGGAGCTGACGGGCCCGGTCCACCTGGACCAGCGCGTCGGTGGAGCGGCCGGCGACCGCGGCGGCCCAGGCCAGCCGGGTGTGCAGCTGGGCCCGCCGACGGGGTTCGACCCCACCGATCTGGTCCAGGATGCCGACCGAGGAGAGCGCCCGCTCGACCAGCCCCGCCTCGGCGAGGGCGTAGAGCAGGGTCTCCAGGGCGTTCGCCCGGGCCGCCGCCGCACCGTCCCCACCGAGCAGGCCCATCGCCCGGTCGAGCAGGGCGACCGCCGACGTCGCCGCGCCCTGGGCCAGCGCCCGCCGGCCCGCCTCGGTGAAGAGCCGGCCGGCGGCGGCGGGCTCGTCCGCCTCCAGGTGGAGGGTCGCCGAGACCTGGCACCACTCGCCGGGCAGACCGGGGAAGACGGTCTCCACCGCGCGGACCACCGCGCGGGCGAGGTCCGCGCGGTCGGCCGGTCCGAGCAGGGTCAGCAGGGCGTCACGGGTGAGCTGGTGACGGAAGGCGTACCACTCGGCGAGCTGGTCGTCCACGGCGACCAGTTGCGCGGCCGGCTCGGCGGTCAACTGGTCGAGCAGCTCCCGCTCGGCGAGACCGGTGGCCGCCTGCACCACGGCGAGCGGGAACCGCTGGCCGATCAGGGCGCCCATCGACAGCAGCTCCCGGGTCTGGTCGGCGAGACCGGCCACCCCCTGGGTCATGCTGCGCGCGAAGGTCGCGGGCAGGGCCGCCGGCACCTCGTCGGCCATCCGCCAGCCCCGGTCACCGCCGATCAGCAGCCCGGCGTCGACCATCCCGGCGACGAGTTCCTCGATCAGGAAGGGATTGCCGGCGCTGCCGGCCCAGAGCAGGTCGGTGGCCTCCACCGGCAGGCGTTCCGGAGCGGTACCCAGGCAGGCCCCGGCCATCCGGCGCAGGCCGTCCCGGTCGAGCCGCCCGATCTCCAGTACCTTGCACTGGCCGCGTTGCGCGGCGGCGCGGGCGATGGTCAGGGCGGGGCAGGACTCGGAGCGGATCGCGCCGAGCAGCATCGTCGGTTGCAGACTGAGGTTGTCGATGAGGTACTCGAGGACGGTCAGGGTCTCCGGGTCGGCGTCCTGAAGGTCGTCGAGGAGCAGCAGGCAGCCCCGGTCCCGTCCGGCCAGCCCGGTCAGCCGGAGCACGGCCTCGGCGAGGATCACCAGGGAGGCACCCTCCTGGTCGGCCGGGGGGCGTCCCCAGTCGGGTACCAGCCGGCCGAGGATCGGCCCGTACGGGCCGAGGGCGGTGGGGTCCACCGGCCCGGACCGCAGCAGGGACAGCAGCGCCTCGGTCAGCGGGCGGAGTGGCACCACGGCACCGATCGCGCTGCTGCGGCCCCGCATCACCCGCATGTTCCCGCCCGCCGCCAGCTCCGCGACGGCCGACGCGAGCCGGGACTTACCGACACCGCTCTCACCGACGAGGAAGACCGCGCCACCCCGCCCGGACCGGGCCGACTCGAGGCTGTGCTGGACTGCGCGGAGTTCGGCGTCCCGACCGATCAGCTTCGAGGAACGGTACACAACTCCGCACGTTAGCCGAGCGGGGACGTGACGGGCCAATACCGTTCGGTCACCGACGGCCCCCGTCCGGTCGGTCCGGACGAGGGCCGTCGATGGCCGGTCAGAGGGTGAGGGTGGGGATGGTCGGACAGCAGGTCGTCATCGCCACCTGCTGGACGTCACCCCCGGCGCCGAGGAAGCCGCCGGCCACCAGACCCACCGGGACGGCCAGGCTGGCGAGGGCGGCGGCCCGGATACCGAACGCGACCGTGGACTGCACCCACAGGGCGCCGGCCGGGTGCTCCTCGGTCGGTGACGTCCCTTCGGTTCCGTTCGCGGTGCCGGCGGGGCGGTGGTTCTCAGACAACGGCTGTTCCTCCTGTTGCGTCGGATCATCGATGGTGGACGTGCGAAGCGGACGGTGCGCCGACCGGCTGGTCACCGGTTCGGCAACGTCGACCGGACCTGGTGGGCGGGTCGGCGTCGGTGGACCGGTGGGGTGTCGGTTCCAGCAGCAGGACCGAGGGGACCCGGCCAGGGGCGGCGATCCGCAACAGCCCGTACCCGATCCCGGCGAGCCCGGTGAGCAGGCCGGGGGTGGGCACCCCGTCGGGGGTCGCGCAACGTGGTCCCGAGCGGGCCAGCGCGCCGAGGATCCCCGCGTACCGGGCGGCGGCCAGCGTCGCCGGGTCGGCGTCGTCGCCGTCACCGGGCGGGTCGGCCCCGCCGCCCGCGCCCGCTCCGGTGCCGGTCAGGCCGACCAGCGTGTCGGCGACCCCGAGTTCCCCGTGGCAGAGACTGAGATCGTCCAGGAGCGGACGGGTGGCGAGGTCGGCCACCGTGGTCCCGGGCGGGGCCACCGGGCCGGCCGCCCGGTAGGCGGCCGGCACCAGCCCGGCGGCACCGGTGCACCAGCCGGTCGGTACGGGTCGCCGGTCCACCGTGGCGGCCACGGCCGTCCGCAGCGCCCGTCGGGCCGCCCGGGTGTACCGGGTCGGGTCACCGGCGCCGGTGGCGGCGTACCGGTCGAGGGCCCAGCCGATCCCGGCCGGACCGACGGCGAAGCCGGTCACCGCCGGGGCGGCCCCGGACCCGACCGGGTCGGCGTCGGATCCGACCAGCTCGGTGAGCCGGTCGGCGCAGGTGGTGGCGAGGTCCGCCGCCGCTGTCGTACCCAGTTCGACGTGGACGGCGGACATCGCGGCGAGGCAACCGGCGGTACCGTCGACCCAGCCGGCGGCGGTGCCGGCCGGGTCGACCGCGTTCCGGGCGGGTTCGACCGCCGCCCGGGCGAGGTCCACCGCGGTACCGGCGTACCGGGCCAGCTCCGGGTCGTCGAGCAGGGTGGCCAGCCGGGCCAGGCCGTAGGCGATGCCACCGAGGCCGGACAGGCCACCACAGCCGATCGCGGCGACCAGCTCCGGTCGCGCGGCGAGCAGGTCGTAGAGCCGGGGTACCGCGCCGAGGGCCCGCCGGGCGGTGTCGGCGTACCGGCCGATCCCGGTCAGGTCGGTGAGCTGGGCGAGGAAGAGCGCCACCCCGAGGTACCCGTGGGCGAGCCCGGCCCCCATCGGCAGGACGAGCCACTGCCGGTCGTCGACCAGTTCCAGGCCGAGCCAGTTCACCCGGTCCGGGCCGGGTACCGCCCGGGCCAGCAGGGTGTCCCCGATCTCCCGGGCGGCGTCGGTCAGCCGCTCGGCGGTGGCGGGGCGACCGTCGACCGGATGGGTCGTGGACCCCGCGTGGTGGGCGTCGGTGGCCGGATGGCGGGTGGCGAGGGTGGCCGCGACGATCCACTCCTGCTGCCGGCAGTCGGCCGGGCCCCACGCGTCGAGTTTCTCCCGGACCGTGTCGAGTCCACTGCGGGGCAACCGGACCACCGGCCGGGGGTCACCGGCGGCGCGCACCTCGCCACTGCCGGGGGAGGTACGGAACAGCGGTACGTCGCCGGCCCAGAGCGCGACGACCTCCCGGGCGGGGAACCGGGCGAGGGCCGGTGTCCCGGCCAGTCCCGCCCAGAGCACACCGAGGAGCCGGTCCCGGTCCAACCCGTCGCGGAGTACGTCCGGATGGGTCGACCCGTCGAGCAGGTGCTGGTACGCCGACGTGGGGCGGACCACGAGCCGGGTCTCGACGTCCGCACAGGACTCGACGAGGGCCCGGAACGCGGGCAGGTGCGCGCTGATCGTCGTGTACGCCCGGCGGAAGCCGTCCCGCAGCGCGTCCCGGTACGCGGCCGGGTCGAGGTCGGTGTCCCCGATCCGGGGGCGGTTGAGCCCGCCCGGAAAGGTGACCGCGCGTCGGGTCAGCCGCATCCGGTCGGTACCCGGGTCGGCCCAGTCGACCGTGCCGGTCGGCGCGGTCGCGCCACGGTCCCCACCGAGACCGGAGAGATCCATGATGCCCTCGTCGCCGACCACGATCAGCGGCACCAGTCCGGTCCGGTGCACCGAGGCGCCGAGCAGGTCGGCTGCCGGGTCCCCGGTGCCGGCCGGGTCGGTGGACGGGGGGTGGAAGAGGGTCTCGACGTCCACCGCCACCGGCATGTCCCCGTGGGCGATGACGTTCTCGTAGTGCATGTCCGTGGCGTGCAGGGCGTGCAGCAGGGCCAGCAGGACGCCCTGGCGACGGTAGAAGGTCCGGGCCCTGGCGACGGAGGTCAGGGGTCGGGGGTCGACGTACCCGGTCCAGCCGTAGCCGGGTCGCAGGAGGACGGCGGGTGCGGTCAGGCCCAGCTCCGGTGACCGGGCGCCGAGCCAGTCCAGGAACGCCCGGAACGCCGTCTCGGCGGCCAGGTCGCGTGGTTTGTAGACCACGCGCCGGCCGTCCGCGAAGTGCAGGATCGCCGGGGAGCGACCGCCGTCGTGGCTGTCGCCCCGGTCGCCGTCGACCGCGACGAGCGGCCCGGGGTCGGCACCGGGGAGCAGGGTCCGGGTGAGGTCGGCGCGGTCGGCGGTGAAGCGGGACAGCAGTTCCGCACCGGCGTCGGCGGCCGACCGGCTGGTCTGGGCGAGCAGGCGGGCCAGCACCGGGTAGCCGTCGACCAGCCCGGCCAGTCCGGCCGGTCCGGTGAGCTGGGCGACGAAGTCGGCGAACCGGGCGCGACCGTCGGTGCCGGCGAGCTGGCCGGCGGCCCGTCGGGTGTGCAGCTCCGCGACCAGGGTGCGGGCGGAGATGGTGACCAGCCGGCGGCTCAGCCGGGTGGCGAACTGCCGGGTGACGGCGGCGAGATCGACCCGATGCGGTGGGGGCAGCCGGTCGGCGGTGTCGAGCAGCCGGTCCACCGCCACGTCGACGAAGGGCCGTAACGGGACCGCGAAGGCGGCCTGCCAGTCCGTCGACGGCGGTGGCGGATCGGCGGGTACGGCGACCCGCAGTGCCTCCTCCACCGTCTCGGCCCAGGCCGGTCGGGTGGTGCGGGCGGCGAGTGCGGCGCGCTCCTCGGCCAGCAGGGCGAGCAGTCCGCGTTCGGTCAGTCCGAGGTCGACCAGCCGGCGGGACAGCGCCGACCCGTGCGCGGCCTGCCATTGCGCCAGCCGTTGTCCGGCCCGGTCCGCCAGCCCGGCGGTGGCCGTCGGGTCGTGGTCCCCGTGAGGGATGTCCGGCCTTGTCGGGGCCATGACAGTTGATGACGGTGCGTGACTGTCGTCCGGAATGGGTAACCGTTCGTGTAACGCCAGCCCACCGGCCCACCAGTCCGGGTCCAGCAGCGTCGCGCCGCTCTGGACGCCGCCTGTGGTGCGCGCTGCGGTGGGGGTCACCGAAGCACCGTGCCAAACCTGGACGCGGAGTTCATGCGTGGAGAGCACGCACATTTGTGTGATCCGGGCTGGCGGGGACGGTTGCGCCGGTCGGCGGGGTGGTGACCGGCGGGCCGGTGCGACGGGTCCGGCCAGGGGATGCGGTGTGGGCGGCCGGACCGGCGACAGGTCCGGATCCACCCGACGGCTAGTCACCTTGAGTAGTTTCAAGATCGCCTGAGGTGACTCTGTGTGAATTTAGGTATGCCGTACGCATGTTTTACCGGGCCGCGCCGATGAGTCTCCGGACGACGGTGTTGACCGTGGGCGGCAAGACACGAACGGAGCCAGCCATGGAGTTTCGCGTCCTGGGACCGGTGGGTGCGTTCCGAGACGGGGTGGAGATCGCGTTGGACGGCGCGAAGCAGCGGACGGTCCTCGCCGCGCTGCTGCTGGCCGACGGCCGGAGTGTCTCGGACACCCGGCTCTGCGAACTGCTCTGGGGTGAACGCCCGCCGGCCACCTTCGCCGCCCAGCTCTACAACTACGTGTCCCGGCTGCGCAAGTACCTCGGCGCGACGGTGGACATCGTCCGCCAGTGGTCCGGGTACCAGCTCCGGACCGGGCACGCCCGGCTCGACATCGACGAGTTCAACCGGCTCGCCGAACTCGGCCGGGAGGCCCTGCGCGACGGCCGGCACGGCGAGGCCGCCGGCCTGCTGCACGCGGCACTGGACCTCTGGCGGGGACCCGCGCTGTCCAACGTGACCGAACACCTCCTCGGTGCCGAGTCGCACCGGCTGGCCGAACTGCGGATGACGGTCCTGGAGAGCCGCATCGAAGCCGACCTGCTGCTCGGCCGGCACGTCCGGCTCATCCCGGAACTGACCCAACTCGTCGCCGCGCAGCCACTGCACGAGGGACTGCGCGGCCAGTTGATGACCGCGCTGGTCCGCTGCGACCGGCAGGCCGACGCGCTCGCCACCTACCACGAGGGACGACAGGTACTCGCCGACGAACTCGGAGTCGACCCGGGCCCGGCGCTCGCCGAGGCGTACCGGTCGATCCTGGCCGGCCCGGTGACACCGGTGCCGCCCGCCCGGGTGGCGGGGGAGTCCGGCTGGCACGGGGTACGGCCGGCGATGCTGCCACCCGGCGTCGGTGACTTCACCGGCCGGGACCGCGAGCTGGACCGGCTCACCCGGGTGCTGACCGCGGCGCCCCCGGCCAGCCCGGCCGTCGCACTGCTGACCGGGATGGCCGGCGTCGGCAAGAGCACCCTTGCCCTGCACGCCGCCCACCTGTCCCGGGCCGACTTCCCCGACGGGCAGCTCTACGCCGATCTCGGCGGCACCCGGGGCAACGCGGTGGAACCGTACGACGTGCTCGGCTGGTTCCTGCGCGGTCTCGGTCAACCCGAGCCGGCGATCCCCAAGGGGCTGGACGAACGGGTCCGCCTCTACCGCAGCCAGCTCGCCGGCCGGCGGGTACTGGTGATGCTCGACGGCGCCGCGAACTACGCGCAGCTCCGCCCGCTGCTTCCCGGTGACCCGGCCTGCCGGGTGATCGTCACCAGCCGGACCCGGCTGCCCGAGCTGGCCGGAGCGGCCTCGATCGAGGTGGACACCCTGGACCGGACCCAGGCGCTCGCCCTGTTCGAGCGGATCGTCGGCGCCGACCGGGTCGGCGCGGAGACCGCCGCCGCGCACCGCATCGTGGCACTGTGCGGCCGGCTCACGCTGGGCGTCCGGGTCGCGGGTTCCCGGCTGCTGGCCCGGCCGCACTGGTCCCTCGGCTACCTCGCCGACCGGTTGGCCGACGAACGGTTCCGCCTCGACGAGCTGCGTCTCGGCACGATGGACGTCCGGGAACGCCTGGAGGGCAGCTACCTGGCGCTGGCCGCCCCGGGTCAGCTCGCGCTGCGCCGGCTCGCCCTGCTGGACACCCCGGCCTTCCCGAGCTGGGCCGCCGCCGAGGTGCTGGGGGTCTCCCGGCAGACCGGCGAGGAGGTGGCCGAACACCTGGTCGACGCCCGGCTGTTGGAGATCGTCGACTCCGACGGCGGGCGCCGGCAGCGGCACCGGTTCCACGACCTGGTCCGGGTCTTCGCCCGGGAGAAGGCCGACCAGGCCGACCGGTTGCTGGTGGCCGGCAGCGGCGCGCTCTGCGGCGTACCGGCCTGACCGTGCCCGGACCGGACCGATCCGACCGGGCGCGCGGCGTGGCCGGTCGGTGTAGAGAAGATATAGCCCGGGGCAGCACGGTCACCGGTGTGAAGCCCGTGACATCGAGCGCCTGCGCGACCTCCGCCCCGGTGCGGATCGAGCAGACCGATCCGGACCTGATCGTGGCCCGGATCCGTCCCGACCTGGCCGACCCGGTCTTCGCCGGGCACTACCCGGGATTCCCGCTGCTGCCCGGGGTGCACATCTTCGAGTTCGTGCACCGGGCCGTGGTCGGGGCGGCCCCGCACCTGGCCCTCGACGAGGTCGTGTGCTGCCGGTTCCTGCTGCCGGTGGACTGCGACGAGGAACTGGTCGTGACCGTACGCCGCGACGGCGACCTGCACAGCGGCGTCGTCGCGGTCGCGGGCACCCCGGTCGCGGAGATCCTGCTGCGTTACCGGAACGAGGAGTGACCGCGATGATGGGGATCGAGGAGATCAAACGGATCATCCCGCACCGCCCCCCGATGCTGCTGGTCGACCGGGTCACCGAACTGGTGCCCCGGCGCTGGCTGGTGGGCTCGCTGACGCACACCGGCGACGGGCCGCTGCCGGTGTCGCTGCTGATCGAGTCCTGGGGGCAGGCGGCGCTGGTGCTGATCCGCCACGACCGCCCGATGCCCGACGTGCTCACCGACGGGGTACCCGTCGCCGGGGTCTTCGAGCACGTCCGGTTCGGCCGGCCGGTGCTGCCCGGGGAGACCGTGGAACACCGGGTCACCATGCAGCGGCTGGTCGCGGACACCGCGTTCGTCACCGGGGAGAGCGTGGTAGGCCCGGAGACGGTGATGCGGATCGGCCGGCTGGTCGGTGCGATGCGACCGGCGGACTCGCTGCGCCCGTCCCGGCCGGCCGTCGCCGCGCTTGCCGGGGAGGCGGCGCGATGACGGGGTTGGACGGCGTGACGACCGGGCCGGACGGTGCGATGACCGGGCCGGACGGTGCGATGACCGGGCCGGACGGTGCGATGACCGGGCCGGACGGTGCGATGACGGGGCCGGACGGCGTGACGACCGGGCCGGATGGTGGCGCGACGAGAGGGTCGGGCGGCCTGGGCGCCGGGGGACGGCCGGTCGCCCTGGTCACCGGCGGGTCCCGGGGCATCGGGCGGGCGGTTGTGCGCCAGCTCGTCCGCGACGGCTACGACGTGGGCATGTGCTACCAGTCCAGCCGGGAGGCCGCCGAGCAGGTGGTCGAGGAGGCCGAGGCGGACGGTGGTCGGGTACTGGCCCTGATGGTCGACGTCGCCGATCCGGCGGCGGTGAAGGACTTCGTCGGCACCGTCGAGCGGGAACTCGGCGATCCGGACGCGGTGGTCAGCGTCGCCGGGATCATCCGGGACCGGCCGCTGGCCCTGATGGCCGACGCCGACTGGCGCTCGGTCATCGAGGTGAACCTCGACGGCACGTACCACCTCTGCCGCTCGGTGATCCGGCGGATGATGCGGCGACGGACCGGCTCGATCGTGACCGTCTCCTCGGTCTCCGGCGTGGCCGGCAACGCGATGCAGACCAACTACTCCGCCTCCAAGGCCGGGGTCATCGGGTTCACCCGGGCCCTCGCCAAGGAGGTCGGGCGGTACGGCATCCGGGCCAACGTGGTCGCCCCCGGCTACATCGACACCGACATGATCGCCAGCCTGACCGACGAACTGGCCACCGTCGCCCGGGACCGGGTGGCCCTGGGCCGGCTCGGCCGGGCCGAGGAGATCGCCGACGTGGTCTCCTTCCTCGTCTCACCCCGGGCGTCGTACCTCACCGGTCAGGTGCTCACCGTCGACGGCGGCCTGTCCATGTGACCGGCCCCGGGTGCAGCCGGCGGTCCGGGAGGACACAGCAGGGGCATCCGGGAGGCGACAGGAAGGGCGTCCGGGAGGGACGCGAAGGACAGGGACGGGGGCGGTGACCGGCGGGTGCGACCGGTCACCGCCCCCGTCCGGCGGTGACCCTCGGGTACGCCGGGCCGAGCAGCCGGGTCAGCACGTCCAGCCGGTACGCGTCGGCGCCGACGAGGATGCGCTGCCGGTTCCGGGCCACCCCGCGCAGGATGACCCGGGCCGCGTGCTCCGGCGTCACGGTCACCGTCCGGTCGAACTGCTCCCGTACCGTGCGGTAGTCCCGCAGCCCGTCGTTGCGCGCGTTGCGCATGATGTTCGTCCGGATCCGACCCGGGTGTACGCAGCTCACCCCGACCGGGACCCGGTCGGCGCGCAGTTCCTGGGCGAGCGCCTCGGTGAAACCCCGGACGGCGAACTTCGCCGCGTTGTACCCGCTCTGCATCGGCGCGCCGGCCAGCCCCAGCATGCTGGAGACGTTCACCAGGTGCCCCCGGGCGGCGGTGAGCATCGGCAGGAACGCGCGGGTGCCGTGCACCACGCCCCAGAAGTCGACGTTCATCACCCACTCCAGGTCCTCCCAGGCCATGTCGGCCACCGAGGCCAGCAGGGTCACGCCCGCGTTGTTCACCACCAGGTCGGCCCGGCCGAAGTCGGCCCCGACCTGTGCGGCGTGCGCCAGCACCGCGACCCGGTCGGCCACGTCCAGCCGGTACCCGCGTACCCGCACCCCGAGCGGCGCGCAGCGCCGTACCGTCTCGCGCAGCCCCTCGTCGTCCACGTCGGAGAGCGCCAGGTGGGCACCCCGGGCGGCCAGCTCGACGGCGAGCGACCGGCCGATGCCGGAGCCGGCGCCGGTGACCACCGCCACCTTGTCCTTGAAGTCTTTCACCGTGGACCTTCCGATCGGGCGGGGTGTCTCCTGCTTCGGCCCACCGCAGGTCGGCGGTACCGGCGGTGCCCGCCGTCGGCAGGCTGCGCGGACCGGCTATGCGTTTCCTATGGGCGCTCGATATGTAGAGCCGCTATGAGGTGACCTGCCCACACTCCCTTCCGGTGGCCGTCGACACGGCTGCCCACCGGGTTCACGAAGGGAGAACGATGTCGGACATCTTCGGTTCGGCGATCACCGGGCTCGGTGCGTACCGACCCCACCAGGTGGTCACCAATTCGGACATCTCGGCGCGTACGGAGGTGACTCCGGAGTGGATCGAGGAGCGCACCGGGATCCGGACGCGGTACCGGGCCAGCGCTGAGGAGACCGTGCCGGTGATGGCCGCCGAAGCCGGCGGCAAGGCCCTGGCCATGGCCGACGTCGACCCGTCCGAGGTCGACCTGCTCATCCTCGCCACCGCCACCAAGCGGGACCGGATCCCCGGCGGCGCACCGGAGGTCGCGCACCGGATCGGCATCCCGGCCACCGGCGCCTTCGACCTGAACGCCGCCTGCGCCGGGTTCGCCTACTCGGTGGCGCTCGCCTCCAACGCGGTCCGGCTCGGTGAGGCCCGCAACGTGCTGGTCGTCGGCGCCGAACACCTGAGCGAGTTCATCGACCCGAACGACCCGGCCACCTACGTCATCTTCGGCGACGGGGCCGGCGCGGCGGTGGTCTCCCGCTCCGAAACCGCGGGCATCGGCCCGGTGGTCTGGGGCAGCGACGGCCGGCGGGCGCCGATCCTCGGCACCACGTGGGGCGCCGACGGCAAGGAGTACGCCTCGATGAACGGCCCACTGGTCTACCGGTGGTCCACCAAGAACGTGCCGCCCGTCGCCCGGCAGGCCTGCGCGAAGGCCGGGCTCGACATCGCCGACATCGACTGGTTCGTACCGCACCAGGCGAACCTGCGGATCATCGAGCAACTCGCCGAGATCCTGGAGATCCCGGAGGAGAAGGTCGCCGTGGACGTCGTCGACACCGGCAACACCTCCGCCGCGTCGGTGCCGCTGGCGCTGAGCCGGCTGCACGAGAGCGGCCGGACCCGCCCCGGCGACAAGGTGCTGCTGCTCGGCTTCGGTGCCGGCCTGGCCTACGCCGGCCAGGTCGTCCGGATGCCCTGACCCACCCCTGCCGTACCCCCTCTGGAAAGGAAACGCACCATGACCATGACCGTTGACCAGGTGTCGGCCGACGTCGAGCGGCTCACCCGCAAGCTGATGACCGAGGACACCGACCGGCCGATCTCCCCGGACGACACCTTCGTCGAACTGGGCCTCGACTCGCTCAAGCTGGTCGACCTGCTCGGCGCCGCCGAGGTGCACTTCGACATGGAGGTACCGGACGAGGAGGTCGGCAGCTTCGTCCGGGTCCGCGACCTGACCGACTTCGTGCTCCGCGCACGGTGACCGGCAGCGGCGGGGACACCCGGGAGCTGTCCACCGGTCAGGCGGCGCTCTGGGCGCTGTACCGGCTCGCGCCGGAGAGCCCCACCAGCAACGTGGTGACCGCCGTGGTGGCCGAGCCGGCGCTCGACCCCGACCTCCTCTCCGACGCCGTCGCGGCCCTCCAGCAGCGGCACGACCTGCTCCGGTCCCGGTTCGTCGAGACCGGGGCCGGGCCGGTCCGGCTGGTCCGCCCACCGGGACCCGGTGGCATCGAGGTCGTCGAGGTCGGTGACGTCGACGGGGCCGACCTGACCGACCTGGTCCGCGCCGTCGGCGCCCGACCGCTGCGGCTGGAGCAGGACGGGCCGTTGCGGGTCACGGTGCTGAGGCGCGGCACCGACTGCGTGGTGGTGCTCGTGGTCCACCACATCGCCACCGACGGGCTGTCCCAGCGGATCGTCTGGCGGGACCTCGGCGACGCGTACGGCCTGCTCCGCAGCGGCGTCGACGTCGACTGGAGTCCGCTGACCGGGTACGACGAGTTCGTCGTCCGGGAACGGGAGCTGCTCGCCGGTCCCCGCCGCGCCGAACTGGCCGACCACTGGGCACGTACCTGCGCCGGGGCGACCGCCGCCCTGCTGCCCACCGACCGGCCCCGCCCCGCGCACCGCTCGTACCGGGGCGCGGCGGTGGCCCGGACCCTGCCGGACGACCTCACCCGGCAGGTCCGGGCCACCGCCGTGGCCGCCGGGGTGACCCCGTTCACCGTGCTGCTCGGCGTCTTCGAGGCGCTGCTGCACCGCTACACCGGGCAGGACGAGTTCACCATCGGCTGCCCGGCGTCGCTGCGGCGCGGCCGGGCCCTGCGGGAGGTGGTCGGGCTGTTGGTCAACCCGATCGTGCTGCGCTCCTCGTTCCCGCCGGGCACCACCTTCGCCGACGCGATCGCCTCGGCCGCCCGCCAGGTGGCCGGGGGCACCGCGCACGCGGCCTACCCGCTGTCCCTGGTGCAGGCCGCCCGACCGGACCGGGACCCGCTGGTCCGGGTCACCTTCACCCTGCTGGCCCGGCAGTCCGACGACACCCTCTCGGACATCAGCCACGGGTTCGTCGGGCACCGGGTCCGGCAACTGCCCCTGCCGTACGACGAGGGCCAGTTCGACCTGGCGGTCACCGTCTACCAGGGGCCGGACGGCGCCCTGTTCGCCGAGTTCAACTACGACGTCGACCTGTTCGACGCCGGCACCGTCAGCGGGCTGCTCGACCGGTACCTGGACCTGCTCGGCGTGGCCTGCGCCGAGCCGGGTGCCGTGGTCGCCGGGGTGTCCCTGGTGGACGACGCCGAACAGCGGCTGCTGCTCGAACTCGGCATGAGCTGAACGCACTCGCGGCATGAGCTGAGAGACCCGGACAGAGCCGGGATATAGGGCCGGTATAGCGCCGGTCGGCAGCATTTCCGCGACACCCGGAAAGGAGGGCTGGAATGGAACACGGAATTCTCTCCGCAGTCGGCAACACGCCGTTGGTACGGCTGTCCCGGCTGTTTCCCGGTTCCCCTTCCCGGGTGTACGCGAAACTCGAACAGTTCAACCCGGGCGGGAGCATCAAGGACCGGGCCGCACTGAACATGCTGCGGGGCCGGATCGAGTCCGGGGAACTGGTGCCGGGGCGGTCGGTGGTGGTCGAGTCCAGCTCCGGCAACCTGGCCATCGGACTGGCCCAGGTCTGCGCCTACTACGGCATCCGGTTCATCTGCGTGGTCGACCCGAAGACCACCCGGCAGAACCTGGCGGTGCTCGCCGCGTACCGGGCCGAGATCGAGATGATCGAGCACCCCGACCCGGAGACCGGCGAGTACCTGCCGGTGCGCCGGCGCCGGGTCCGCGAACTGGTCGAGACGGTGCCCGGCGCGTACCGCCCGGACCAGTACACCAACCCGCTCAACGCCCGCGCCCAGCGGCAGACCATGGCGGAGATCGTCGCCGCCCTCGACGGGCGGGTGGACTACCTGTTCTGCGCCACCGGCACCTGCGGCACCCTGGTCGGCTGCGCCGACTACCTGCGGGAGCACGGCCACCGGACCCGGATCGTGGCGGTCGACGCGGTGGGCAGCGCCATCTTCGGCCAGCCCCCGACCCCCCGGTTGATCCCCGGGCACGGCGCCTCCGTCGTACCGCCGCTGGCCGAACGTGCCGCACCGGACGAGGTGCTGCACGTCTCCGACCTGGACTGCGTGGTCGGCTGCCGGCTGCTGGCCGACCGGGAGGCGATCCTCGCCGGTGGCTCGTCCGGGGCCACCGTGGCCGCCCTGCGCCGCCGGATCGCCGACCTGCCGGCCGGGTCGACCAGCGTGCTGATCTTCCCCGACAACGGCGACCGCTATCTCGACACCATCTATTCCGACCAGTGGGTGACCGGACAGTTCGGCGAGGTCACCCATCTGTGGAAGGGCGACGAATGCTGATCATCGGACACCAGGTGGTCCGGGAGATTCTCGACGGTGCCGACGCGCGGGTCGTCGATCTGGTCCGGCAGGCGTACCTGTGGCACGAAAAGGGCCGGACCAGCCTGCCGCACTCGGTCTTCCTTCGATTCCCCGACGCCCCCCGCAACCGCATCATCGGACTGCCGGCGTATCTCGGATCGGAACCGCCGTCCGCCGGAATGAAATGGATCTCGTCGTTCCCGGCGAACATCGACCGAGGGCTGGACCGGGCCAGTGCCGCGATCGTACTGAACTCACTGGACACCGGCGTGCCGACCGCGTTCGTCGAGGGATCGGTGATCTCCGCCCGGCGGACCGCCGCCAGCGCCGCCCTCGCCGCCGACCTGGCGACCGCCGACCGTCGACCGGACGGGGTGGCGCTGATCGGCTGCGGCCTGATCAACCGCGAGGTGCTGCGCTTCCTCACCGTCACCCTGGGCCCGCTGCCCGCCGTGGTCCTGCACGACACCGATCCGCGCCGGGCCGCCGCCTTCGCCGCCCACGCGGCGACCCTGCTGCCCGACGCCACCGTCACCGTGGTGGACCACGCCGAACGGGCCCTCGCCGCGCACCGGCTGACCTCGATCGCCACCACCGCCAGTGCACCGCACCTGGACCTGGCCGCCTGCCCGGCCGGCGCGGTGCTGCTGCACCTCTCGCTGCGGGACCTGCACCCGGCGGCGGTCCTGGCCGCCCGCAACGTCGTCGACGACCCCGACCACGTGTGCCGGGAACGCACCTCGCTGCACCTGGCCGAGCAGGCGACCGGCGGCCGGGACTTCATCCACACCACGATCGGCCGGCTCGCCGGTGGCGCCGCCCTGCCGCCCGGGGACGGGCCGGTGGTGGTCTCCCCGTTCGGTCTCGGGGTGCTGGACATCGCGCTCGCCGAACACGTCCGCACCGTCGCGGCGAGCCGGGGCCTGGGCGTGCGGATCGACGACTTCGGACCCGTGCCGGCCGCCACCGTGGCGGCGGCGGAACCCACGAGGGAGAACACATGAGCGACGACGACCGCAGCTACCTGGTGGTGCTCAACGACGAGGAGCAGTACTCGATCTGGTGGAGCGACCGGGCGCTGCCGGCCGGTTGGCGGGCCGAGGGCACCGCGGGTACCCGCGACGAGTGCCTGGCCCGCATCGGCGAGATCTGGACCGACATGCGGCCGGCGAGCCTGCGCCGGCGCATGGACGGCAAGGCGACCGTCTGACGGTCCGCGACGGCCCGCGCCCCATCCCACTCCGGAGGAACCCCGATGAGCACCCCCCTGTCCACCGTCGCGGCGCCCGGCCCGGACAGCGCCGAACCGGTCGTCCTGCCGGAACTGGTCACCCGCCAGGCACTGTCGACGCCGCACGCCACCGCGCTGGTCGCCGGGGACGAACGGGTCGACTACGCCGACCTCGACCGCCGCGCCAACCGGCTCGCGCACCACCTGGTCGGGCTCGGGGTCGGCCCGGAGTCCCTGGTCGGCGTGTACCTGCGCCGGGGGGTCGACCTGGTGGTGGCGCTGCTGGCGGTGTGGCGGGCCGGTGGGGCGTACGTGCCGCTGGACCCGACCCACCCGGCGGACCGGCGCCGGTGGATCATCGGGGAGACCGGGGTGGACGTCCTGCTCACCCAGGTCGACCTGCTCGACGAGGGCCTGGTCGGGCCGACCCGGGTGGTCTGCCTGGACGCCGACCGGATCCCGGCCGGCCCGGACACCGCCCCGGACGTGCCGATCCACCCGGACCACGCCGCCTACGTGCTCTACACCTCCGGCTCGACCGGCCGACCCAAGGGCGTGGTGATCACCCACCGGGGGATCGGCAACCGGGTGGCCTGGACCGTCCGGCGACCCGGTCTCGCCGCCGGGGACCGGGTCCTCCAGAAGACCCCGGTCAGCTTCGACGCGGCCGGCTGGGAGTTCTTCGCCCCGCTGATCTGCGGGGCGACCGTGGTCCTGGCCCCGGACGGCGCGGACCGGGACCCGGCCGCGCTGGTCGCCGAGATCATCCGGTCCGGGACCACCGTGCTCCAGGGCGTCCCGTCGGTGCTGCACCTGCTGGTCGAGGAGGCGGACTGGTCGCGCTGCCACAGCCTGCGGCTGGTCTTCTCCGCCGGTGAGCCGCTGCACGCCGAACTCTGCCAGCGCCTGCGGACCGCACCCGGGGTGCAGGTGTGGAACACCTACGGCCCGACCGAGTGCGCCATCGACGTCACCGCCCAGCCGGTCGACCCCGACCAGCGGACCGGGCCGGTGCCGATCGGGCGTCCCCTGGACAACCTGCGGCTCCAGGTGCTCGACGGCAACCGCCGGCCGGTACCGGTCGGGGTGGTCGGTGACCTCTACGTCGGCGGCGCCGGCCTCGGCCGGGGGTACCTGAACCGGCCGGACCTGACCGCCGACCGGTTCGTACCGGACGAGTACGGCCCGCCCGGCGCCCGCCTCTACCGCACCGGTGACCAGGTCCGCTGGCGGACCGACCGGACCCTGGAGTTCGTCGGCCGCTCCGACGACCAGGTCAAGGTCAACGGGGTACGCATCGAACCGGCCGAGGTGGAGGCCGTCCTCGCCGCGCACCCCGACGTACGCCGGGCCGTGGTGGTGGCCACCGGTGAACCGGGCGGCCCCCGTCAACTCGCCGCGTACGTCGCCGGCCGGCGTCCGTTGACCGGTGCCGAACTGCGCGCCTTCCTCACCGACCGGCTGCCCGAACCCCTCGTCCCGGCGGTCTTCGTGCCGGTCGACGAGTTCCCGCTGACCACCAGTGGCAAGATCGACCGGTCGGCGTTGCCCCCGCTAGACAGCAGCGCCGACCGGCCCGACCACCAGGCACCCCGTACCGAGGCCGAACGCCTGGTCGCCCGGGTCTGGCAGCGGCTGCTCGACGTCGACCGGGTCGGCGTGCACGACGACATCCACCAGCTCGGCGGGTCGTCCCTGGTGACCATCCGGCTGGCCGGTCGGCTCGCCGCCGAGTCCGGTATCCGGCTGGACCTGCGGGACCTGCTCACCGCGACCACGGTCGCCCAGCAGGCCGCCCTGCTGGAGCAGGCCCGCGCCGCCGCGTCCGCGCCGGACCCGACCACACCGGCGGCCCCGACGCCGACCCCTGTGGTGGTACCGGTACCCCGGACCGGCCCGCTGCCGCTCTCCGCCGCGCAACGCCGGCTCTGGCTGCTGGACCGGCTGCACCCGGCCAGCCCGGAATGGGTGGTGCCGCTCTACCTACGGCTGCCCGGCGCCCTCGACCCGGCGACCGTCCGGGCCGCGCTGACCGCGCTGGAGACCCGGCACGAGGCGCTGCGGACCCGCTACCTGGTCGTCGACGGCGAACCGCAGCAGCGGATCGCGCCCCCCGGCGACATCGACCTGGTGGTCCGGCCCGCCACCGGTACCCCGCTGGCCGAACTGGTCGACGCGCAACTGCGCCAGGGCTTCGACCTGGCCACCGGTCCACTGTGGCGGGCCACCCTGGTCACCGCACCCGGGCAGGACCACCTGCTGCTGGTCGCCCTGCACCACATCGCCTCCGACGCCGGTACCGCCGCCGTCCTGGAACGCGATCTGCGGCACCTCTGCACCGCCCTCGCCGAGGGACATACCCCGGACCTGCCGCCACTGCCCGTGCAGTACGCCGACTACGCCACCTGGCAGCACCGGCACCTCACCGACGCGCTCGTCGCACGGGAACTCGACTTCTGGCGCGCCGAACTGGCCGGGGTGCCCGAGCTGGCCCTGCCGACCGACCGGCCCCGCCCGCCGGTCCGTGACCCGCACGGCGCGCACGTTGCCTTCGACCTCCCCGCCGACCTGGCCACCCGACTCACCGAACTGGGCCGCAGCTGCGCGGCCACCCCGTTCATGACCCTGCTGGCCGGCTTCGCCACCCTGCTCGGCCGGTACACCGGGCAGTGGGACGTCCCGGTCGGCGCCCCCGCGTCCGGCAACCGCCCGACCGAGGTGGAACAGGTCGCCGGGGTGTTCCTCAACCCGGTGGTGCTGCGCTGCACCCTCGACCCGGCGGGCGACTTCCGCGCGGCCGTCGCCGCCGTCCGGGACCGGACGGTGGCCGCCCTGGCCCACCAGGAACTGCCGTTCGAGCGGCTGGTGGAGGACCTGGTCACCGACCGGGACCTGTCCCGTACCCCGCTCTACCAGGTGATGCTCAACGTGCAGGAGGGCGGCATCACCGGCCAGTCGACCGACGACCCGACCCTGCTCGCCGCCCTGCACACCGCCGCGCAGGTGGCCAAGACCGACCTGACCATGCACGTCTGGCCCCGCCCCGACGGCTCGTACACCGGCACCCTGGAGTACGCCACGGCGCTGTTCGACGCGGCGACCGTGCAGCGGCTGGCCGACCACTTCGTCCGGCTGCTCACCGCTGCGGTGACCCGACCCGACGAGCGGATCGGCGACCTGGACCTGCTCTCCCCGGCCGAGCGGGAGCACCTGCTGTACGGCGTGCAGGGCCGGCAGGTACCCCGGTCGGCGGCAACCGTCTGCGACCTGTTCGAGGCCCAGCGGGACCGCACCCCCGACGCGGTGGCGCTGCGGCACCACGGGTCGACCACCTCGTACGCCACCCTCGACGACCGGGCCAACCGGATCGCCCACCACCTGCGCCGGGCCGGCACCGGCACCGGGGACGTGGTGGCCGTCCTGCTCGACCGGGGACCGGACCTGGTCGCGGCGATCCTCGGCACCTGGAAGGCCGGCGCGGCGGTGCTGCCGCTCGACCCGGCCTACCCGGCTGCCCGGATCGGGCACATGCTCGCCACCGCCGGGGTCCGGCTCGCCGTCACCCGGAGCGGGTACGCCGGCCGGTTCGACGTGCCCACCCTGCACACCGACACCCACCGGCTGATGATCGGCGCCGGCCCGACCGGTCGGCCGGACCGGGACACCGACCCGGAGCAGACGGCGTACGTGCTGTTCACCTCCGGGTCGACCGGCCGCCCCAAGGGGGTGCTGCTCTCCCACCGGGCGGTGTCGAACTTCCTGGCCTGCGCGACCGAGACCGAGGCGCTGGGCGACCGGGGGGACCGGGCCGGGCAGGGCGACGGTGCCCCGCTGTTCACCACCATCGCCTTCGACCTGTCCATCCCCAACCTGTTCAGCCCGCTGACCAGCGGCCAGTCCGTCACCCTGCTCCCCGCCGACCTGGACATCGCCCGGCTCGGCCGGCTGCTGGTCGACGCCGGACC
This sequence comes from Micromonospora echinofusca, assembly GCF_017614955.1. Taxonomy (GTDB): domain Bacteria; phylum Actinomycetota; class Actinomycetes; order Mycobacteriales; family Micromonosporaceae; genus Micromonospora; species Micromonospora echinofusca_A. The sequence continues at coordinate 2,492 of NZ_WVUH01000023.1, read as the reverse complement.
GTACGACCGGTTCATCATGACCCCGCCGCACCTGGAACTGCTCACCGAGCAGCTCGACGACGCGCAGTCCGGCCGGTTGTCCGGGCTGATCTGGACCGCCGGGGCGGCCCTGCGCCGGGACACCGCGAACCGGTGGCTGGACCGGCTCGGACCGGGTGGTCTGACCAACAGCTACGGCCCGACCGAGACCACGGTCATCATGACCGCGTACCCGGTCACCGAACCGCAGACCACCGAGATCGTGCCGATCGGCCGCCCGTTGGCGAACACCGTGGTGCGGATCCTCGACGACGGGTTGCGGCTGCTGCCGGTCGGCGCGGTCGGCGAGCTGTACATCGGCGGCGCCTGCCTGGCCACCGGGTACGCCGGCCGGCCGGACCTGACCGCCGAACGGTTCCTGCCCGACCCGTACGGCCCGCCGGGCAGCCGGCTCTACCGCAGCGGCGACCTGGTCCGGATGCGCCCCGACGGCACCATGGACTTCGTCGGCCGGGCCGACGACCAGGTGAAGGTACGCGGGTACCGGGTCGAACTCGGCGAGGTCCGGGCGGTCGTGGAGGAACACCCGGGGGTACGTCAGGCCGCCGTCGTCGTGCACGACGACCGGCTGGTCGCCTTCCACCGGGGCGACGCCCCCGACCTGGCCGGGCACTGCGCCCGACTGCTGCCCGACTTCATGGTCCCGGGCCGGTTCGTGCCGGTGCCGGAACTCCCGCTGAACACCAACGGGAAGGTGGACCGGGCCGCCCTGCTCACCCTGCTCGCCACTGCTGACGCGGTAGCCGGCGACGCGGGGGAGACCCCCGCCGCGCCGCGCACCGTCGTGGAGGAACGCATCGCCGCGATCTGGCGGGACCTGCTCGCCGTACCGGAGGTCGGGGTGCGGCAGAACTTCTTCGCCCTCGGCGGGCACTCCGTCCTGGCCGCCCGGCTGGTCGCCGCGCTCCAGGAGGAGTTCGACCTCGACGTACCGATCCGCCTGGTCTTCCAGCAGCCCACCGTCGAGGCGCTGGCGACCGGGGTGGAGGACCTGATCCGGGCCGAGGTGGACGCCCTGCCCGACGCCGACCTGACCGAAGAACTGCGGCAGACCAAGGAGCACCACGCATGACCGCGACCGCGAACGAGCCCAACCTGCGCGAGGAACTCGTCCGGCGGCGGCTGGCCGGCCGGGCCACCGGCCGCCGCAGCACCATCCCCACCGTCGACCGTTCCGGGGACCTGCCGCTCTCCCACGGCCAGCAGCAGATGTGGTTCCTCAACCGGATGGACCCGACCAGCGCCGAGTACCTGGTCTCGTCGGCGCTGCGGCTGCGCGGCCCGCTGAACCACCGCGCCCTGGTCCGCGCCTGGGACGCCCTGCTCGCCCGGCACGAGATCCTGCGTACCCGGTACACCCTGCGGGACCTGACCCCGCAGCAGGTCGTCGACGCCCCCCGGCACCAGGAACTGCCGCTGGTCGACCTGACCGAACTGCCGGCCGCCGACCGGGCCGACCGGGCCGACCAGCTGATGGCCGAACTCGGCGACCTCGGCTTCGACCTGGCCACCGAGTGGCCGGTCCGGGCCACCCTGTTGCGCCTCGGCGCCCACGAGCACCTGCTCGTCGTCGTGGTGCACCACATCGCCTGCGACGCCCCGTCCACGGTGGTGCTGATGGACGACCTGGCCCGGCTGTACGGCGGGTACGCCGTCGGCGACGAGCCGGTCCTGCCGCCGGCCGGGGTGCAGTTCGCCGACTTCGCCGCCTGGCAGCGCGACCGGCTCCGGGGGGAGCTGCTGGACCGGCACCTCGACTACTGGCGCCAGCAGCTCGCCGACAGCACCCCGCTGGAACTGCCCACCGACCGGCCCCGACCCCGGGTCCGGGACTGGCGGGGCGCCTCGGTGCCGTTCGCGCTCCCCGCCGGGGTCTCCGCCGCACTGCGGCAGGTGGCCCGGGACGCCGACACCACCCTCTTCGTCACCCTGCTGGCCGCGTTCCAGGCACTGCTGTCCCGCTACACCGGCCGGACCGACATCCCCGTCGGCAGCGTCACCTCGGTACGCAGCCGGGCCGAACTGCAACGGCTCGTCGGGTACGGCGTGGACAACCTGGTGCTGCGCGGCACCTGGACCGGCGACCCCGCCTTCACCGAGCTGCTGGCCGCCACCCGGGGCACCGTGCTGGACGCCTTCGACCACACCGACACCCCGTTCGCGCTGCTGGTCGACGAACTCGAACCGGACCGGGACCTCTCCCGCACGCCGCTCTACCAGGTCGCCTTCACCCTCCAGGACGACGCCCCGGCCGGTGACTGGCCGGCCGGCATCACCGCCGAGGCGGTCTGGCCGCCCACCCGGACCGCCAAGACCGACCTCACCCTGCACGTCGTCGAAGGTGCCGACGGGGAACTGCGCGGGCACATCGAGTACGCCACCGCGCTCTTCGACCCCGCGACCGTGCAGCGGATGGCCGGCCACCTCGGCCGGCTCCTCGCCCACGTGGGCGC
>NZ_WVUH01000239.1 GCF_017614955.1 Micromonospora echinofusca | reverse complement strand
ACCGGGGGCGGCGGATCCGCCGGCTCGCCGCCCGGGTCCACCGGCGGGTCACCCGCCGGATCGGTCACCGGCCCGGGCATCGACAGGCTGGTGGCCTGCCGGCCGTCGGCCGGCAGGCCGGTGGCGGCGGCCGGCGCGGCGGCGGACACCAGGGCCACGACCAGCACCGGGACCATCAGCAGGCGGGCGGTACGGGAGATGCGGGAGGCACGCCGGTCGGCAGCCCGGACCACGACACGTGCCATCTGTCCTCCGGAGAGTGATTACGCCGCCTCCACAACCGGCCGATCGGCTGATTCACTCTCCGGGATCGTTGCCGCCCGGCACTAGTCCCCGTCGGAAACAAAACCGTAACTTGTGTCAGGCGTGACGACATGATCACGCAACGTCGGGTGGGGTGTGCGCCGCCGCTGCCGGGTAGGCTGACCGGTCGTGAGCGGATATCTCGGGTCGTACGCGACGCTCGGGTTGCTGCTGCTCGCCAGCGCCCTCGTCTTCGTCGGCGCGTTCGGCGCCAACCGCCTGCTCCGCCCGGCCCGGCCGGCCGACCCGCCGGGGAAGCGGGCCGGTTACGAGTGCGGCCTCGACCCGGTCGGCACCGACTGGGCGCAGATGCAGATCCGCTACTACGTCTACGCCTACCTGTACGTGCTCTTCGCCGTGGAGGCGGTCTTCCTCTTCCCGTGGGCGGTGGTCTTCGACCGGCCCGGCTTCGGGCTGGTCACCGTCGCCGAGATGGGGATCTTCGTCGCGGTGCTCGCGCTCGGCATCCTCTACGCCTGGCGGCGCAACATCCTGCGCTGGAGCTGACCGCCCGCGCGCCCGCCGTCCGCAGGCCCCCGCCAGCCGGTGTGCGGGGCCGCGCCCCGGTCAGGCCAGGCCCCGCCGGGTCAGCGCGGGCGGGCGGTCGCCCCGGACCGACGCCACCATGTCCAGTACCCGCCGGGTCTGCCGGACCTGGTGGGCACGGAAGACCCGGGCACCCAGCCAGGCCGAGACCGCCGTCGCCGCCAGCGTCCCCTCCAGGCGCTCGTCCACCCCGAGGTCGAGGGTCTCGCCGACGAAGTCCTTGTTGGAGAGGGCCACCAGTACCGGCCAACCCGTCGCGGTCAGCTCGTCCAGCCGACGGGTGATCTCCAGCGAGTGCCGGGTGTTCTTGCCGAAGTCGTGCGCCGGGTCGATCAGGATGCCGTCCCGGCGTACCCCCAGACCGACCGCACGCTCGGCGAGGCCGGTCACCGTCGTGACCACGTCGGCGACCACGTCGTCGAAGGCCGCCCGGTGCGGGCGGGTCCGGGGGGCCAACCCACCGGCGTGCGAGCAGACCAGGCCGGTACCCGTGTCGGCGGCGACCCGGGCCAGTGCCGGATCCGCCCCGGACCAGGTGTCGTTGAGCAGGTCGGCGCCGGCCGCCACCGCCTCCACGGCGACCTTGGCCCGCCAGGTGTCGATCGAGATGACCACGTCCGGGAACTCCAGCCGGACCGCCGCGATGGTGGCCACCGTGCGCCGGATCTCCTCGGCCACGTCCACCTCCTCGCCCGGACCGGCCTTGACCCCGCCGATGTCGACGATGTCGGCGCCCTCGGCGACCGCCCGTTCGACCGCCCGCAACGCGCTGTCCGCGCCGTACGTGGCCCCCCGGTCGAAGAACGAGTCGGGGGTGCGGTTGACGATGGCCATGACGGCCAGCTCGCCGGGAGCGAAGGAACGCCCACCCAGCCGAAGTGTGTCCGACATGCCCGAACCTCCTCGCCACCGTCCGTACCGACGCTAGTCGACCCGGGGTGGCGGGGTCGCCTCGGGCATCCCCGCGTGCCACGATCTGTCTATGGGTCAGCTTCTGCTCATACTTGTCGTGGCGTTGACCGTCGGCGCGGTGGTGTTCGGCGTGACGGTCCTGGTGACCGGGAGCGACCCGGGCCTGGCGCCGACCGAGCCGGACGGTCGTTCCGTCCCGCTGCCCGGCAACCGCCCCCTCCAGGAGACCGACCTGGGCCGGGTCCGTTTCGACACGGCGCCGCGCGGGTACCGGATGGCCCAGGTCGACCAGGCGCTGCGCCGGGCCGCCTACGACATCGGCTACAAGAGCGAGCTGATCGAGGTGCTGGAAGCGGAGGTCACCGCGTTGCGCGAAGGGCGTACGGCCGAGGCGGACGACCTGCGCCGGTCCCGCGAGGCGGCGCTCGGCGCCCACCGTGACGGGATAGCGGCCGTCGCCACCGTGCCGCCCGCCACCGTGCCGGCCGAAGGCAGCCAGCCGGCCGAAGGCAGCGGGCCGGTCGACGACGCGGCGGACGACGGCCCGCGTGTCGAGATGACCGGGACCGGCACGGTCGACGCCGACGGGCAGGAGCCCGCCGACGATCGGGACCACACCGACGCGCACGAGCAGGCCGACGCCCGGAAGCCCGGTGAGGCAGCGGCGGTGTCGTCCGAGCCGGTGGCCCGGTCGGAGCCGGCATGAGCGACCCCACCGGTACCGAGGAGTTCCGCGACGCCGCGCGCCCCGGCTCCGGCGAGGTCACCGCGACGGTGATCGTCAACGCGCCGGCGGAGCGGGTCTTCGCCGCGTTCACCGCCTGGGAGCGGCAGTCCGACTGGATCCCGTTCACCCGGGTCCGGGTGGTGCAGGGCGACGGCGGTGAGGGCAGCCTGATCGAGGCGGTCACCGCGGTCGGTCCGGCGGTACTGCGGGACGAGATGCGGGTCGTCCGGGTGGACCCGCCGTACGAGGTCGGGGTGGTGCACTGCGGCCGGCTGCTGCGCGGTCCGGGCGTGCTGCGCTGCACCCAGATGGACCGGGACCGTACCCAGGTGGTCTGGCACGAGTGGTTCCACCTGCCCGGTGGAGCCGCCGGCCGGCTGGCCTGGCCGGTGCTCTGGCCCGGCTCCAAGCTCAGCCTCACCCAGGCGTTGAAGAAGTTCGGCCGGCTGGTGGAGCAGGGCCGGCTGCCCTGACCCGGCCGCCGCCCGCCCCAGCCCCGGGTCGGTGGCTGGCCTACCGTGGGACCCGTGACGGACCTGGTGATCGGCGCTGACGGGCGCCCCCGCTGCGGCTGGTCGGCGGGCACAGCGGACTACATCGCGTACCACGACGACGAGTGGGGCCGACCCCGGCACGGCGACGACGCGCTCTTCGAACGGGTGACCCTGGAGGCGTTCCAGTCCGGGCTCTCCTGGCTCACCATCCTCCGCAAACGGGCCGCCTTCCGGCTCGCCTTCGACGACTTCCGGATCGACAAGGTCGCCGGGTACGGCCCGGCCGACGTCGAACGGCTGCTCGGGGACGCGGGCATCGTGCGTAACCGGGCCAAGATCGAGGCCGCCGTCGCCAACGCCCGGGCCGCGCTCGACCTGCCCGAGGGGCTCTCCGCGCTGCTCTGGTCCTTCGCACCACCACCCCGGCCGGCCCGCCCCCGGTCCTTCGCCGAGGTACCCGCGCTGACCGCCGAGTCCACCGCCCTGGCGAAGGCGTTGAAGAAGCGCGGGTTCCGGTTCGTCGGGCCGACCACGGCGTACGCCCTGATGCAGGCCACCGGCATGGTCGACGACCATCTGGACGGCTGTCACGTCGAGCTGCCCGCCCCGCGTGATGGGATGGTCGTCATGACGGTGCGGGACGGGACGGGCGGTACGGAGCGGCAGGGAGCGGCGGTATGAACGGGCCGCACGCCTGGCTGGTGGTGCTCCCCGCCGGGCGGCACGAGGCCGAGCGGCTGGTGCACCACGAGACGCTGGAACTGACCGGGCTCGACGGTGGTGACCGGCCCCGACCCGGTGACGACGTCCTGGTCGCCGTCGGCGACGACCCGCCCTCGGTGGTGGCGCTCGGCCGGGTGGCCCGGTCGGCCGGGGACGGGTACGACCCTGACGACCCGCAGTCGGCGGCGGAGACACCGCTACCGCTGGTGGTCACCTACACCCGTCGGGCCTTCGACGACCCGTTGCCGGCCGACAACCTCGCCGTCGCCGGGCCGGTCACCCCGCTCGACCGTGCGGTGTTCGACACCCTGGCCGGCCGCCTCGGACCCGCCCCCGAGCGCCGGGACTGGCTGGTCAGCGTGCACCTGCCGATCGAGGCGGCCACCCCGGCCGAGGCGGCCCGGATCTTCTGGTCGTACGTGCTGGAGCTGGGCCCCCGCGAACTGCCCGCCTTCGTGTCGCCCTCCGGGGACGAGCTGGCCATGCAGGCGTTCGTGCTCGGCGCGGTGGCCAACCAGGATCCGGAGGAGGACGACGACTGAGACCCGGCCCGGGTTCACCGGCCCGGGAACGTCCCGGAGCGGCCCGGGGTCACCGGCCCGGGCGTGCCCAGGACCGGGCCCGGGAACGTCCGGGTTTCCCCGCGCGATTCCGGGATAACCCTCACCCGGCCGGCGCCCGCCGTGCCGGGTGAGGAGCGGGTGGGATGAGGTTCCAGGACAGGGTCGTCTTCGTCACCGGTGGCGCGTCCGGGCTGGGTGAGGCCGCCGCCCGCCGCTTCGCCGGGGAGGGCGCCCGGGTGGTGGTCGCCGACATCGACGCCGACGGCGCCCGGCGGGTGGCCGCCAGTCTCCCGGACGCCCGGGCGGTGACCATGGACACCGGCGACGCCCGCGCGGTCGAGCAGGGCATCGCCGACGCGTTGATGCACTACGGGCGGATCGACGTCATCTTCAACAACGCCGGCATCGACGGCCGGCAGCAGCCGCTGCACGAGATGGACCTGGACAACTGGGAGAGGGTCCGGCGGGTCAACGGCGACGGCGTCTTCCACGTGCTGAAGTACGGCATCGAGGCGCTGCTGCGCAACCCGGGCGGTTCGGTGGTCAACACCTCGTCCACCACCGCGCTGGCCGCGCAGGAGAACATCTCCCCGTACACCTTCACCAAGGCCGGCATCGTCGGCCTCACCCGCTCGGCCGCGATCGAGTACGCCGCCCGGGGCGTCCGGGTGAACGCGGTGGCCCCGACGGTGGTGATGACCCCGCTGGTCGAACACTTCATCGAGAGCGCGGACGACCCGGCCGCGATGCGGCAGCGGATGGAGTCGTTCAACCCGATGCCCGGCATGCCCACCCCGGACGACGTGGCCGGGGTGGTGGCCTTCCTCGCCTCCGACGACGCACGGTGGATCACCGGGCACACGGTGCCGATCGACGGCGGGTACGTGGCCCGGTGAGCCGGCCGGTGCACCGGGGCGGTCAGCGCCCCTGGAAGGTCGCCTGCTCCTTGTTGACGAAGGCGAAGGTGGCGGCCCGGTGGTCGGCGGTCGCCCCGCAGATCGACTGGGCCTGCGCCTCGGCGGCCAGCGCCTCGGAGAGGGTACCCGCGTCACCCACCGAGAGCTGGCGCTTGATCGCCCCGTACGCCACGGTCGGGCCGGCGGCGAGCCGGGCGGCCAGCTCCTGCGCGGTCGGCAGGACCTGCTCGTCGTCGTCGACCAGGCGGGTGAGCAGACCGAGCCGGTGGGCCTCCTCGGCGCGTACCGGCTCGGCGAGCATCAGCAGCTCCACGGCCTTGGCGTGGCCGACCAGCCGGGGCAGCGACCAGGACGCCCCGGTGTCGGCGGCCAGCCCGACCCGGGCGAAGGCCATCAGGAAGCTGGTCTTCGGCCCGCCGATGCGGAAGTCGGCGAGGAAGGCCAGCGACGCGCCGGCCCCGGCTGCCATGCCGCGTACCGCAGCGACCACCGGCTTGGGCAGGTTGGCCAGCCGGGCGGCGATCGGGTTGTAGTGGGCCCGCACGGTGGCCAGCGGGTCGGCGCCGGTCGTCTCCAGGGTGGTGACGTGCTCGCGCAGGTCCTGACCGGCGCTGAACGAGCCGCCCGCCCCGGCCAGCACCACGGCCCGGCAGCTCCGGTCGGTCTCCAACTCGGCCAGGACGTCCCGCAGCGCCTCCTTGAGGGCCACGTCGAGGGAGTTCATCGCGTCCGGCCGGTTGAGGGTCAGGGTGACGACGGCATCGGTGCGGTCGACGAGCAACGGCTCGGTCACGGATCAACGGCCCTTCTGTCGGCTGATGCGGGTGCTGGCGTCGAGGCACTGTTCGACGTACCGGTCAGCGGCCGGCCGCAGCCGGTTGGCGTGCCGGTCGAAGAAGCTCGCCGCGCTGGTGCCGGGCCAGCGGTCGGGCAGCAGCGCCGGAGGCAACTGCGGGTCCCGGAACAGGAAGGTACGCCATGCGTGCACCAGCCGGAACCGGACGGCGTACGCCTCCTCGTCCGAGCTGCGCCCGTTGACCGAGCTGACCAGGGGGCGCTGGTCGGCCACGAAGCTCTCGTAGGCCCGGCCGATCTCGGCCAGGTCCCAGGCCCGGCGGACCACCTCCATGGCGCCGGAGGTGCCACCGGCGTGCGCCGCGGTGAACCGCTCGTAGCGCACCCCCGCCTCGGTCAGCATCCCGTCGACGTCCTCACCCGGTCGGGTGGCCACCCAGGTCTGCTCGTCGAGCATGCCGTACCCGAGGAAGGCCAGGCTGGCGGCGAGCCGCTGCCGGTCCCGGCGGGCACCGGCGGAGGTGAGGACGATCAGGTCGAACCGGCCGTCCCAGCCGATCCGGCCGGTCCGGTAGATCCGGGCGGCGGCCTCGTCCAGCCGGCGGGCGGCTTTCGACGTGATCGAGTAGCCCGGCCCGGTGGAGAGCCGGAGCGGGTGGAGCCAGCCCTGTCGGACCATCCGGGAGACCGCGGTACGGACGGCCGGTGGTGCGATGCCGAGCGGCGAGAGGAGTTTGACCAGGGCGGCGACCGGGGCACGACCGCCCCGGGGGCGGAGATAGTCGCCGTACAGGTCGAAGAGTGCCGACCGTGCCTGCATGACCGCACATTGTGACAGGCCTTCCCACGATATGCTAGATGCTGTTACATCAATGCTGGTTCGGTTTGGGTCCGGCGGTGTTCATCAGGGAAAATCGTTGGGCGAAACCGTTCGCTCGCGGACGGTGGTTACGGACGAGGTGGCTGTGGGGTAACCCACCAACCCTGATGTAGGTCTGAGGGGAGACAACATGGCGGCGATGAAGCCGCGGACGGGCGACGGTCCGCTGGAGGTCACCAAGGAGGGCCGGGGCATCGTCATGCGGGTTCCGCTGGAGGGTGGTGGCCGGCTGGTCGTCGAGATGACTCCCGACGAGGCCAACGCGCTCGGTGACGCGCTGAAGGCCGCCGCCGGCTGACCGACCAGCGGCGAGGGCGGCGGTTGGCGCCCGGACGTTCGTGACCCCTGAGCCACCGGCCCCACCGGTGGCTCAGGGGTTTTCACCCGGTGCGGCCGTGACGACCGAGAGGTCGGCGGCCCACCATCACCCGACTTCAGGAGGTACGGCCGGCGTGCTCGCCATCCGTCTCGTAGCCGAGCCCGCCGGGTTCGACACGCTCGTCCTGCCCATCCGCCCCGCCGACCCGCAGCCGGGTGGCGACGCCCCAGCCGCCGGCCCGCAGCAGGGCGACGAGGACCGGTCGGCCACGGTCGCACCGCACCGGCCGGGCCTGCCCGGGGAACTGGTCGCGGAGGCCACCGCCCTGGTCGACGCCGCCGCGCTGACCGGCCGGGCCGGCGAGACCGAACTCTTCCACCGCCCGCTGCGGGAGCCCGGCCGGCTGCTGCTGGTCGGGGTCGGCGACGGTGCCGAGGCCGGTTGGCGCAGCGCCGGTGCCGCCGTGGCCCGGGCCGTCGCCCGTGAGACCTCGGTCACCATCGCCCTGCCCGACGGCGTCGCGCCGGCTGCGGTCCGTGGCCTGGTCGAGGGGTTGCTGCTGGCGTCGTACCGGTTCCGGATGGCGCAGCACACCGACGACGCCCCGACGCTGGCCGAGGTGGTCGTGGCGGTGGGCGACCCGGCCGGGTACGCCGACGTGGTGGAGACCGCCGTCACCACCGCCCGGATGACCCGTTTCGCCCGGGACCTGACCAACACCCCGTCGTCGCTGAAGAGCCCGGCCTGGTTCGTCGACCAGATCGTCGCCGCCGCCGAGGGCGTCGAGCACCTCACCGTGCGGGTGCGTGAACCGGACGAACTGGCCGCCGAGGGGTTCGGCGGCATCGTGGCGGTGGGCGGTGGCTCCGCCCAGGGCCCCCGGCTGGTCGAGCTGAGCTGGCAGCCGCCGGCCGCGCGTACCCACGTCGTGCTGGTCGGCAAGGGCATCACCTTCGACACCGGCGGCATCTCGATCAAGCCGAAGGACGCGCTGAAGCTGATGCGCAAGGACATGGGTGGCGCGGCGGCCGTGCTCGCCGCCACCCTCGGCGCCGCCGCCCTGGGCCTGCCGGTCCGGATCACCACCCTGGCCCCGCTCGCCGAGAACATGGTCAGCGGCTCGGCGTTCCGCCCCGGTGACGTGATCCGCCACTACGGCGGCATCACCAGCGAGACCACCAACTCCGACGCCGAGGGCCGGCTCGTCCTGGCCGACGCCCTCGCGTACGCGGTGCGGGAACTGTCGCCGGACTACCTGATCGACCTGGCCACCCTCACCGGGGCGAACGCGGTGGCCCTCGGCAAGCGCACCGGCGCGCTGTTCAGCGAGAACGACGAACTGGCCGGGTCGGTGCTGGCCGCGATCGCCGAGGCCGGCGAGTACGCGTGGCGGATGCCGCTCACCCCCGACTACGTCGAGTACCTCGGCAGTGAACTGGCCGACCTGCACAGCGCGCCCACCCAGGGCGCCGGGTCCACGCTGGCCGCGCTCTACCTGCGGGAGTTCACCGGCGACCTGCGGGACCGCTGGCTGCACATCGACATGTCCGCACCGTCCTGGGCCGAGGGCGACCACCGGGAGCTGACCCGGGGCGCCACCGGCTGGGGGGTCCGTTCGCTGCTGCGCTGGCTGGCCACCGTCGACTGACGGGTATCCGTCAGAGTCGGCCGGCGGCCCGCAGCGGGTACCGCTGGCGGCCGGCGGTCAGCAGCGGACGGCGGCGAGCAGGCCGGCGCCGACCGGGAGCAGCGCCGGCACCCACTCCTCCGACTCCCGGACCGCCTTCACCGTCTCGCGTACCGTCACCGTCTCGACGTCCCGGGCGGCCGGGTCACCGATCCGGCCGCCCGCGAACGCCCCGTTGACCGCGAGCACCCCACCCGGGCGGAGCAGCCGCCGGGCGGCGTCCACGCTGGCACTGAACTCGGCCACCTCGGCGTCCACGAAGACCAGGTCGTAGGCGCCGTCGGCGAGCCGGGGCAGCACGTCCAGCGCCCGGCCGGTGATGATCCGGGTACGCCCCGGCGGGAAGCCCGCCTCGACGAAGATCCGTCGGGCGATCCGCTGGTGTTCCACCTCCACGTCGATCGTGGTGAGTACGCCGTCCGCCCGCATGCCCCGGAGCAGCCACACCCCGCTCACCCCGGTACCGGTGCCGATCTCCACCACGGCCCGGGCGCTGCCGGCGGCGGCCAGCAGCCGCAGCGCCGCCCCGGAGGAGGGGGTGACCGGGGTCAGGCCGACCTCCTTGGCGAGGCTGCGGGCGGTACGGAGTACCAGGTCCTCGGGGACGTAGGCTTCGACGAACTGCGCTGCCTGGGCGTTCGTCGCGGCGAGGGAACTGGCGACGGTGACCATGGGGCACCTCCAGGGCGGTACGCGGCGCGGACCCGGACACCGGCACGCGTGGCGCGGGCAGGGACCGGCGCGGAGCGCGGCGGGGGCGGGTTTGCCGGTAAGAGCCTAGAGGTGGCCGTCACCGGTCGCAGCCGCTGACCCGTCCGTCGGCGGGCGGCCGGGGGCGGTGACCACCGGTCCGGTCCGTCGATCGGCGGTCGGTGAGCACGGGCCCGCCCCGTCGACGGCGGTCCGTGACCACCGGTCCACTTCGTCGATCGGCGTCCGGCGGCGGCAACCGCTGACCCGGTGCGGCCGACCGTGCAATCCTGGAGACCGGACGGGAACCGTGGTGCGGCGGTAGTCGATGATGCGGTGGGCGGTTTCCGGGACGGACTGGGAGGCACTGAACGTGACCGACGGCTGGAACTGGCGCCAGCCCGGCGGGACCCCGGCACCGGCGCATCCGCCGGTCCGTGCGGGTCAGCCGGTTCCGACGACGGCGACCGGCACGGTGCGTGGCGGGCCCTCGACGGACGCGGGTGCCCCGACAGCCGGCTCCCCGTGGTGGTCGGACGCCCTCACCGACCCCTGGCGGGATCCGTACGCCCCGGCCGCCGTGGTGCTCCAGGCGCCCCCGGTCGGTGGGCCCGGTGAGCCCGAACCGGTCCGGGACCCGGACGCGCCCACCGGCCGTCGGCTCGGCCCGGTCTTCCTGATCTCCCTGGTCACCGCGTTGCTGGCCGGGATGCTCGGTGGTGCCCTCGGCTACGCCTTCGCGGTCCGGGGCGGGGTGGGCGGCGGTACGACCCTCGGGGCCCCGCCCGGCGAGGCGCCGGTGGCGGCCCAGCGGCGGCCCGACTCGCTGGCCGGTGTCGCCGCGCGGGTGCTGCCCAGCGTGGTGACCGTACGGGTCAGCGGCCGGGGTGGCACCAGCGTCGGCTCGGGGTTCGTGGCCAGTGCCGACGGTTACGTGATCACCAACGACCACGTGGTGGAGGTGAGTTCCGGCCGGGCGACGGTGACCTTCAACGACGGCTCCACCGCCCCGGCGACGGTGGTCGGCAAGGACCCGGAGTCCGACGTCGCGGTGATCAAGGTGTCCCGGACCGGTCTGCGTCCGGTCGAGTTCGGTGACTCGGAGGCCCTCGCGGTCGGTGACCCGGTGCTCGCCTTCGGTTCGCCGCTCTCGCTGGCCAACACGGTCACCGCCGGCATCGTCAGCGCCCTGGACCGGACCATCCGGGCGGGTGAGCCGGGCGGTACGACCCGCTACTACGCGGCGATCCAGACCGACGCGGCGGTCAACCAGGGCAACTCCGGCGGGCCGCTGGTCGACGGGGCCGGTCGGGTGATCGGCGTCAACTCGGTGATCAAGTCCCTGGCGGCGGACGCGGAGGAGGCCGGGAACATCGGCCTCGCCTTCGCCATCCCGATCAACCAGGCCAAACGGATCACCCAGGACATCATCGACACCGGCAAGGCCCGGCGTACCGTCATCGGCGCCACGGTCGGTGACGCCGGCTCGGGCGCCGCCTCGGGGGTACGCCTGTCGGCGGTCGAGCCCTCCGGTCCGGCGGCGGCCGGTGGCCTGCGCGCCGGGGACGTCATCCTCCGGCTGGCCGGCCGGCCGTTGGAGGAGCCGAGCGACCTGATCGCCCTGGTCCGCAAGCACGCACCCGGCTCGGTCGTCACCGTCGAGTACCGGCGGGGATCGGACCGGCAGAACACCTCGGTGACCCTGGCCGCCGACGTGAAATAGCCTTCCGTTCACCGGGTGGGCCCCGGCCACCCCCTCCCGGACCGGTCCCCACGTGCGTACTCTTGGCTGGATGCCGACGAGGAGGCTGCCCGCGTGCTCGACAACCTGAACTGGTGGGAGATCGGAGCGCTCCTGCTGCTGGCTCTGCTGATCTTCGGTGACCGGCTGCCCACGGTGATCGGTGACGGCCTCCGGCTGCTGCGCAACCTGCGTCGGATGGCGACCAACGCCACCGGTGACCTCAGCCGCGAGCTGGGCACCGACATCCAGCTGGAGGACCTGCACCCGAAGGCGTTCATCCGCAAGCACCTGCTCAGCGAGGAGGACGAGGCGGCGATCCGCAAGCCGTTGCAGGGCGTCTACGACAACCTCCGCGCCGACATCAAGGGCGTGCACGGGGAGCTGAAGGACGTCGCGGCGGCTGCCGACATCC
>NZ_WVUH01000238.1 GCF_017614955.1 Micromonospora echinofusca | reverse complement strand
GGGACGCGGCGGGCGGGGCGGACAGCGGCGCCACCGGACCGGCGGAGGCCAACCGGCGCTCCATCCGCTCCAACCGTTGCAGCAGACCCCCGGTCGAGTCGTCCACGCCGGGCAGCAGCATCCGGGCGCAGATCAGCTCCAGCAGCAGCCGGGGTGCGGTGGCGCCCCGCATCTCCACCAGGCCGTTGTGCACGATGTCCGCGCAGCGGGACAGCGTGGCCGGCCCCAGCCGCTGCGCCTGCGCGGCCATCCGTTCCAACTGGTCCGCCGGACCGTCGATCAGCCCCTTCGCCGCCGCGTCCGGTACCTGCTGAATGATGATCAGGTCACGCAGCCGCTCCAGCAGGTCCGAGGCGAACCGGCGCGGGTCGTGCCCGGCCTCGGCCACCCGGTCGACGGTGGCGTACGCCGCCGCGCCGTCCCCGGCGGCGAGCGCGTCGCACATCTCGTCGATCAGGGCCGAGTCGGTGACCCCGAGCAGAGCGACCGCCCGGGCGTAGGTGACCCCCTCGGGGCCCGCCCCGGCGATGAGCTGGTCGAGCACGGAGAGGCTGTCCCGGGCGCTACCGCCACCGGCCCGCACCACCAGCGGGAAGACCGCCGGGTCGATCCGGGCTCCCTCCGCCTCGCACAACTGCTCGAGGTAGGGCCGGAGCACCCCGGGCGGGATCAGCCGGAACGGATAGTGGTGGGTACGCGACTTGATCGTGCCGAGCACCTTCTCCGGCTCGGTGGTCGCGAAGATGAACTTGACGAACTCCGGCGGCTCCTCGACCAGCTTGAGCAGCGCGTTGAACCCGGCCGACGAGACCATGTGCGCCTCGTCGATGACGTAGATCTTGAAGCGGCTGCTGGCCGGGGCGAAGAAGGCGCGTTCGCGCAGTTCCCGGGCGTCGTCGACGCCACCGTGGCTGGCCGCGTCGATCTCGATGACGTCGATCGAGCCGCCACCGTCGGTGGCCAGGGAGCGACACGAGTCGCAGGTACCGCACGGGTCCGGGGTCGGACCCTGCTCGCAGTTGAGGGAGCGGGCCAGGATGCGGGCGCTGGATGTCTTGCCGCAGCCCCGGGGGCCGGAGAAGAGGTAGGCGTGGTTGAGCCGCCCGCTGCGCAACGCCTGCGACAGCGGCTCGGTCACGTGTTCCTGGCCGATCACCTCGGCGAACGTCCGGGGCCGGTACTTGCGGTAGAGCGCCAGTGCCACCCGTTCCGCCTCCTCTCGACCGAGCCATTCTGCGCCGGTCCGGCCCGGGTGACCACCCGCCCCGCAGGCCCGTCCGCGATCATCCTGCCGGCGGGGTGACCGGTGTGCCGGACATCCGGTGCGGCCCGATCGTTCCTGACCGATCCCGGGTACGGCCGGCGCAGCCGGCACGGGTCGACCAGGCCGACCGGTCGGCCTGGTGAGCGGTTGCCTCGATCGACCGGCACCGGAAACAGAAAGGCCCCCCGTGCACCCGTCAGAGCCCGCTTATCCTTGCTGCCTTCCGGCCCTGGGGAGGTTCACGAGATGCACGCCGCACGGGGGGTACCGCAGAGTCTACCCGGTACCGTTGTAGATCTCCGAGGGTGGTGGGGTGGGCAACCCGCAGGGGACCTGTATTCTGTCCCACGGAGGATTCGCCTAGAGGCCTAGGGCGCACGCTTGGAAAGCGTGTTGGGTTAACACCCTCACGAGTTCGAATCTCGTATCCTCCGCTCTTCTGAGCAGCGTAAACGAGCAGGGCCGGCCCCACGGGGACCGGCCCTGAATCGTCTCTCGGGTCGTTCTCGTCTCAGTTTCGGCCGCCCGGTGTCAGTTGACACGCGGACACCGCACGCACGGATGGAGCAGCTCGACAGCGTTCTGCCAGGGGCGTACCGGCCTTGGCAGCATCCCCACGGTGTGATCGGCTGGCGGCATGCGGGTGGCGGTGATCGGCGGTACGGAGTTCATCGGGCGACGGGTGGTCGAACGGCTGGCGGAACGGGGCGACGAGGTCCTGGTGATCCACCGGGGCCGTACCGAGCCGGCGGACCTGCCGCCCTGTGCCCACCTGCACGTCGACCGGCGGGACTTCGCCGACGTCGCCGACCAGGTACGCGCCTTCGCGCCGGACGCGGTGGTCGACTCGTACGCGCTGAGCCGGGCCGACGTCGACGCGGTGCTGCCGCACCTGCCGGACGTACACCTGGTCCTGCTCTCCAGCGTGGACGTCTACCGGGTGTGGGAACTGCTGCTCGCCGACGACGACACGCCCGTGCCGCTGCCGCTGGACGAGACCGCCCCGCTGCGCACCGGACGGTACCCGTACCGGGGTCGCGGGGCCGGGCTCGACGACTACGACAAACTCGACGTCGAACCGGCGTACCTGGCCCGGGGCGGCACCGTGCTGCGGCTGGGCATGGTCTACGGCCCCCACGACCAGCAGCGGCGGGAGGAGCCGGTGCTGCGGCGGGTACGCGCCGGTCGTACCCGGATCCCGGTCGGCGCGGCCGGCACCCTGCTGACCCGGCTGCACGTGGACGACGCGGCCGGCGGGGTGCTCGCGGCCCTGGACCGTCCGGCGGCGGCCCGGGGTGCGGTGTTCAACCTGGGCGAGTCGGTCACCTACAGCATGCGGTCCTGGTTGAAGCTGGTCCTGGCCGCCGCCGGGCACGAGGCCGAACTGGTCCGGGTACCGGACGAGCTGGTTCCCGCCGACCTGCGGCTCACCCGCGCCCTGGCCCAGCACGTGCTGTACACCAGTGGCCGGGCGGAGGCACTGCTCGACTGGCGGCCGGCGGACCCGGTGGCCTCGATCGCCGCCTCGGTACGGTGGCACCTCGATCATCCACCCGCCGACGCGTCCGCCGATTTCAGCGCCGACGAGCAGGCCCTGAACGGCGGTGCGGAGGCGACTGTCGCCCACCACCGGTAACGTGCCCGATGTGATCGAGCCGTCGGCGGCGGAGCCGGAGGGGGACCCGGACGTGCCCGCCCACCGGAGCCGGGGCCGCAGCGGGTACGCCGGTTTCACCGTGGTCTTCGTGCTGGCCGCCGCGTTGATGACGGCGCTGACGGTCTGCGGCGGCCTGGCGCTCGCGGTGTGGTTCGCCGCCCGTGGCTGAGCCGATCCGGGCCCGCCACCGTCGTACACATGTTCTATCCACAGGCTGTGGGCAACACCTGTGGAGGACACGATGGGCTACGAACTCAGCGCGGTGATCGCCGACGCCGACCTGCTGCGTGGGCAGACGGCGGATCTCGACCACGCGGTACTCGCCGAACTGCGCCAGGAGATGGCCCTGCTCCCGGTCACACCACTGCTGGTCGAGGAGTTGACCGGTCGCCTGCCGGACTTCGACAACGAGCCCCGCAGCGTCGACCGGCCCTTCCATCTGGTCCTCGGGCACGACCTGACCCGGGTACTCGCCGAATGGTCACACCTGGGTCAGGTCGGCTACCTGGAGGCCGAGTTCTCCGGCGGCAGCGGGTACCAGGCGGCGACCGTCTGGCTGGACGGCCGGACGGTGTGGGGCCCGACGTTCGACGACGAGTTCACCGCCCCGCGCGGGGAGTGGCCGATCAACGGGGCGCTACGCCGGCTCGGCGTGGAGCCCGGCCCCTGGATCGACCTCTTCGCCGAGGTAGGGCTGCACCTGATGCCGGACACGGACGGCTGGCTCATGCACGGACGACGCGGGTTGACCCCGGACCACTACGAGGATCTGGCCGAGGAGTGGGAATCCCGACAGAACCCCCCAGACAAGCAGTAACCATAACGACTAAGACACGTTGGGTAGCCGGGGGATCACGTGAAGCTACGACAACTGTCATTCATCGCTGCCCTGCTCACTGCGGCAGCCATCGCCGGCAGCGGCGGCAATCCCGGACCGACGGCGGCACCACCACTGGACGCCGCGGTGCCGGAGGTCATCGACCTGGACGGGCTGGGGCCCGTCGAGTTCGGCGACACCGAGCAGGAGTTGGCCCGGCGGGGCGTACTCGAACCGGAGGCGCCCTGCGGTCCCGGTCTGGCCGGACTCGACCGGGTCAGCCCGATCTTCGCCGACGAACGTCTGGTGCTGCTCTGGGCCAGCCCGCCCATGCGGACCCCGGAGGGCGTCACCGTGGGTACCCCGGTCAGCCGGGTACGCGCCGCGTACCCCGACGCCACCGGGCTGTCCGCCCCGGCCGGGACGTACCGGTTCGACGGGCTGCTGGCCCGCGACGGCGACCGCGCGTACCTGTTCCTCCACGACGGACGGACGGTCCGCAAGACCATCGCCGGGTACGCCGAACACGCCCGCCGGCTCTTCGACGAGGGGTACAGCCCCTGCTGAGACCGGTACTGGGACCACAAGCGGAACGCCCGGTCAGTCCGTGAGGACCGACCGGGCGTTCTCGCGTTTCACGAGCGGTGGCGGCGGGATTTGAACCCGCGGAGGGCGTAAACCCTCACACGCTTTCGAGGCGTGCTCCTTAGGCCACTCGGACACACCACCGCCGAGAAGGGTACCCGACGCCGCAGACCGGTGTCGCGGGGGTACCGCCCCCGAACGCCTGGCAGGATCTGAGCCATGAGTACGCACATCGGCGCGAAGCCGGGCGAGATCGCCGAACGGGTCCTGATGCCGGGTGACCCCCTGCGGGCCAAGTGGATCGCGGAGACGTACCTCGAGGACGCCCGGTGCTACTCGACGGTCCGGGGCATGCTGGGCTTCACCGGCAGGTGGTCGGGGGTCGAGGTGTCGGTCCAGGGGTCCGGCATGGGCATGCCGTCCGCCTCGATCTACGCCCACGAGCTGATCAACGAGTACGGCGTGAAGTCGCTGATCCGGGTCGGTTCCTGCGGGGCGCTGCGCGAGGATCTGCAACTGCGGGACGTGATCGCGGCGATCGGGTCGTCGACCGACTCGAACATGAACCGGATGCGCTTCGACGGGCTGATCGACTACGCCCCGGTCGCCGATTTCGGGTTGCTGCGTACCTCGGTGGACGTGGCCGAGCGGCGGGGCATCAGCATGCACGTCGGACCGATCCTGGCGGCGGACGCCTTCTACACCGACCGCCCGGACCTCTACGACGCGCTCGCCGACTACGGCGTCCTGGCGGTGGAGATGGAGTCGGCCGCGCTCTACACGATCGCGGCGCGGTTCAAGGCGCGGGCGTTGACCCTGCTGACCGTCAGCGACCACATCAAGACCGGCGAGAAGACCACCGCCGAGGAACGGGAGCAGACCTTCAGCCAGATGGTGGAGATCGCTCTGGACACCATCGTCGCCTGAGGTCCCGAGCCGCCCACAGTGTTAACAGGGGCCCCCTCCTCTACCGAAAGCGTTAAGAGGGGGCCCTTCCTTACCCCTCAGCGGAAGAAGGCGCGCAGTACGGCGGCGCTCTCCGCGGCGAGTACCCCGGCGTACACTTCGGGACGGTGGTTGAGCCTCCGGTCGCGTACGACGTCCCAGAGCGAGCCGGCCGCGCCGGTCTTGGGCTCCCAGGCGCCGAACACCACGGTGCCGATCCGGGCGAGGACGAGGGCTCCGGCGCACATGGTGCACGGCTCCAGCGTGACCACGAGGGTGCAGCCGTCCAGCCGCCACTCGCCGACCCGGGCGGCGGCCCGGCGCAGGGCCAGGATCTCGGCGTGTGCCGTGGGGTCCCCGGTGAGTTCCCGTTCGTTGCGGCCGGTCGCCAGTTCGGTGCCGTCCGGTCCGTAGACGACCGCCCCGACCGGGATGTCCCCGTCGGCCGGGAAGCGGGTGTCCGGCGGGCCGGTGTCCGGACGGCCGGCGTCCCGGCTACCGGTGGCCGGGAGGCCGGCGTCCGGCCCGGTGACGGCGACCTCCAGGGCACGCCGCATCCACAGTTCGTGTCGTTGCCGCCGGCCGACGCCCGCCGGGTCGGCCAGCCCTTCGTCGGGGCCCACCGTCGACGGTGCGTGGGGATCTGCGGCGGCGGGCGGCGGACCGGCCGCGCTGATCCGGCCGAGTGCCGGATCGGCCCGGTCGACGGGGCCGGTGCCCGGGTGTTCAGGTGAGTCGGACACGGTCACACCCCGCGCAGGTCCTCGACCTCGTCGGCGCAGCCGATCACCTGGCAGATCTCGGCGATCACGTCGGCGGGGAGCATCCCCTCGTGCGCGCAGAGCCGCAGCAGCCGGGACGACGGGATGCCGAGGTCGGCGAGGAGGTCCGCGTCGCCCACCGGGTCGGCGTCCGGATCGGCGGCCGGCCGTTCGTTGTCGTCCTCGTCGGTACCCGTGCCCCGGCGGGACCCGTCCTCGGTCTCCACCGCCGGTACCTTGATGTCCCCGACCAGGACGGCGCCCAGGCGCGACTCCTCGGCGAACGCCGAGTCGGAGGCGAAGACCCGCAGGTCCTCCCCGTCGTCGAGGCGCATGACGACCAGGTAGATGTCGTCGGACTCGACGAAGAGCAACGAGGTACCGGCGTCCGGTTCCACGTCCCGCAACCGGTCGGCGACCTCGTCCAGGTCCACCACGCCGGCCAGGTCGAGTTCCGCCGCCGTCCAACCGGTCGCGTCACGCACCACGGCCGCAGCGAAGTAGGCCACTATCTCCCCCAAGAAACGCTTCGGCGTACCCGCAGTAGAACACCGCCGACTGTCACGCGTGACGGTAACCGGTCCCCGGGCAGGTCAGTGCACAACGCCCCGGAACCGGGAACGGAATAGCCGGAAAAGTTCCGCCCACCCGGCGGGGCCACCCGACGACCTCAGTCCACCGGGCGACGGCGGGTGGCGATGAGTTGTCGGAGCCGCTCGGTGCGGGCGCGCTGCGGACGTTTCCGCTCGCGTACCGCCCTGGCCCCGGCGAGCTCGGCGAGGAGTTCGAGTCGCCGTCTGCTGCGGTCGGGGTCGAGCCGCTGCACTGTCCAGCCCATGCTGCCGAGCGTGCCGAGTTGCTGAACGTTCGTCAAGGTCGATGTCGCTGAGCAGCCGGCACCGCACCCACCGTCACCTGCCGGCTGGGCCGCCGGTCACCAGAGTGGCCAGTTTCCGCTGGTCGCCCACCGGGTGGCGAGCACCGCTGCCGCGATGCTCCAGCCACCGGCGGTGACGATCGCGATGCCGGTCGCCACGCCCCGGTCACCGACCCGGACCAGCACCAGGGCCACCAGCCAGGCCACCGCACCGGCGAACAGCGTCCACCACAGGTAGCCGACCAGCCCGGGCCCGAGCAGGCCGAACACCAGCAGCCACAGCGCGGCGGCCCCACCGCCGGCCGCGACGCCCGCCCCCCGCACCGGGTGCGGTTCGCGGTAGGTGGGCCGGCGGGGCGCCAGCGAGGGGAAGAGACCCGACGGGGTACGCGCCGCGGGGTGACCGGGTCCGCCCGGGGCACCGGGCCCCGGCGGAAACACGGGCTGCTGCGCCATGCCGGCAGCGTACCCGCTCGACGGGCGGTGGACGGGTCACGGACGGTGTCGACCGGGCCGGTCTGCCAGGATGTCGGGATGCGAGCGGATGCCCTGCGGTCCCGGACCGGACACGCGGCGTACCGGGTGCTGCTGTCGGTGGTGGTGCTGCTCGCCGGTGCCTGCGCGGACGGTGGACCGCCGGTGCCCCGGCCCACCCTGCCGGCGCCCGGGTGGAGCGCGGGGACCGGCGACGGGGGTACCACCATCCCGCTGCCGTCCACCCCGGCCGCGACGACCGGCGGTCCGACCGGACGACCGACCGCCTCCGCGAGCACCTCCGGCCGGTACGTCTTCCCGGTGCGCGCGACGAACGCGTCGTACCACCCGACCCACTCCGCGTACCCGGGCACCGACATCTTCGCCGCCTGCGGTACACCGGTGGTGGCGGTGACCGACGGCCGGGTGCTGGAGGTGAGCCGGGTGGACCGGTTCGACAAGCGGGGGCCCCGGGGCCCGTTCAACGGCGGGCTGTTCGTGTCGCTGCTCGGTGACGACGGGGTGCGCTACTACGGGTCGCACCTCACCGTCGTGGCGACCGGGGTCGAGGCGGGTGTCCGGGTCCGGGCCGGTCAGCAGGTCGGCACGGTCGGCCGGACGGGCAACGCCAACAACGTCTGTCACCTGCACTTCGGCATCTCACCCCCGTGCACCGGGTCGGACGGGTGGTGGATCCGGCGCGGGGTGGTCTGGCCGGCGCCGTACCTGACCGCGTGGCGGCGCAAGGTGAACCGGTCGGCGGCGGACGAGGTCACCGCCTGGCACCGGAAGCACGGTTGTCCGGCCGCGCCGAAGGCCGACTGACGCCCGTCCCGGGCGTAGGTTCGAGGGCATGACCGCCCGGGATCCGATCGCCGACCTGCGCCGCATCGCGTTCCTGCTGGAACGCGCCAACGAGGCCACCTACCGGGTACGCGCCTTCCGCTCGGCGGCGGCGGCCCTGGCCGCGCTGCCCGGTCGGGAGCTGGCCGACCGGGCCGCCGCCGGGAAGCTCACCGAGTTGCCCGGGGTGGGTGAGGTGACGGCCCGGTGCGTGGTCGAGTCGCTGGCCGGTGAGGAGCCGGTCTACCTGCGGCGTCTGGTGGCGACCGAGGGGGTGGACCTGGACGCGGCGGCGACGGCGCTGCGGGCGGCGCTGCGCGGCGACTGCCACACCCACTCGGACTGGTCGGACGGTGGTTCACCGATCGAGGAGATGGCGCTCGCGGCGGTCGAGCTGGGGCACGAGTACCTGGTCCTCACCGACCATTCGCCCCGGTTGAAGGTGGCCCGGGGGCTGACCGCGGACCGGCTGCGCCGCCAGCTCGACCAGGTGGCCGAGGTGAACGCGGAACTGCCGGCCGGGTTCCGCATCCTGACCGGGATCGAGGTGGACATCCTGGCCGACGGCAGCCTGGACCAGGAGGAGGAGTTGCTGGCCCGGTTGGACGTGGTGGTCGGTTCGGTGCACAGCGGCCTGAACGACGAGCCGGCGAAGATGACCCGGCGGATGCTCGCTGCGGTCACCAACCCGCACCTGGACATCCTCGGGCACTGCACCGGCCGGATGGTGTCGTCCCGCCCGGCGGGGGTGACCGGCCCGGGGGACCGGGGGCACCGCGCCCGTACCCGCCCGGAGAGCCGCTTCGACGCGGCGGAGGTCTTCGCCGCCTGCGCCGAACACGGCAAGGCGATCGAGATCAACTCTCGGCCGGAACGGCAGGATCCACCGAAACGGCTGATCCGGCAGGCGCTGGAGGCGGGCTGCGACTTCGCCGTCAACACCGACGCACACGCCCCCGGCCAGCTCGACTGGCAGCGTTTCGGCTGCGTACGGGCGGCGCTGTGCGGCGTACCGGCCGAGCGGGTGGTGAACACCTGGCCGGCGGAGCGGCTGCTCCGGTGGGCTGCCGGACACTCGGCCGACTGATCCGTCACTCTGGGTCGACGACACCCTTCGGCATGATCGGCATTTCGGGCCGCTGATCGGCCCGGATACTGGGCAGCGTGGGCGTCACCCGGTCACGTAGTGTCGAGTGGTGGGACGAATTGATGACCTCGCCAACCAGTACGTCGCCGACTGGGCGGCGCTCAATCCTGTCGGCGCCACCTATGCCGGCATCAGCGGGTACGACGACCAGCTCGACGACCTGTCGCCGGTCGGCTACGACGCCCGCGCCGAGCTGATCCGGCGTACCCTCGCCACGCTCGACGTGACCGAGCCGGACACCGAACGGGAGCGGACCGCCCGGGAGGCGATGCAGGAGCGACTGGGGCTGGAACTGGCCCGGCACGAGGCCGGCGAGGTGGCCAGCGAGGTCAACGTGATCACCAGTGGGCTGCACGAGATCCGTCAGGTCTTCGATCTGATGCCCACCGAGGGCGAGGAGGCGGTCGCCAACATCGCGGCCCGGCTCAACCGGTTCGCGGGCGCGTTGGAGGACTACCGGACCACGCTGCGTACCGCCGCCGACGCCGGGCACGTCAGCTCCCGGGCCCAGCTGGTCGAGGTCGCCAAGCAGTGTGACATCTGGACCGACCCGGCCGGTGACAACTTCTTCCACGGCCTGGCCGAGAGCCTCTCGGCGGAGGGCGCGCTCGCCGCCGAGCTGCGCCGGGGTGCCGCCGCCGCGACGGCGGCGACCGCCCAGTTCGGGCAGTTCCTCCGGGACGAGCTGGCCCCCCGGGGTCGGGAGAAGCAGGCCGCCGGC
The DNA here is from genome assembly GCF_017614955.1 of Micromonospora echinofusca. Lineage (GTDB taxonomy): Bacteria > Actinomycetota > Actinomycetes > Mycobacteriales > Micromonosporaceae > Micromonospora > Micromonospora echinofusca_A. Next base: position 1,677 of record NZ_WVUH01000238.1, on the reverse strand, counting down.
CGGGACCGGTACGAACTGGCCTCGCAGTACTTCCTCGGCGCCCGGGTGGACCTGGACGAGACGTACGCCTGGGGTTTCGAGGAACTCGCCCGGCTGGAGGCGGAGATGCGGACGGTGTCCGCGCGGATCGCCGGTTCGGGGGCGAGCATCGACGAGGCGGTCGCCGTGCTGGACGCCGACCCGGCCCGCACCATCCGGGGCAAGGAGGCGTTCCGGGACTGGATGCAGGAGCTCGCCGACCGGGCGATCAGCGACCTGCACGGTACCCATTTCGACATCCCGGAGCAGGTCCGCCGGATCGAGTGCTGCCTGGCGCCGACGAGCGACGGCTCCATCTACTACACCGGGCCGAGTGAGGACTTCTCCCGGCCGGGTCGGATGTGGTGGGCGGTGCCGCAGGGCATCACCGAGTTCTCCACCTGGCGTGAGGTGACCACGGTCTACCACGAGGGGGTGCCGGGTCACCATCTCCAGGTCGGGCAGACGGCGGTCCGCGCCGAGCTGCTCAACCGCTGGCAGCGGCTGCTCTGCTGGTGTTCCGGGCACGGCGAGGGTTGGGCGCTGTACTCGGAGCGGCTGATGGACGACCTGGGCTACCTGGACGACCCGGGTGACAAGCTCGGCATGCTCGACGGTCAGGCGTTCCGGGCCGCCCGGGTGATCGTGGACATCGGTATGCACCTGGAGCTGGAGATCCCGAAGGACAACCCGTTCGACTTCCACCCCGGTGAGCGGTGGACCCCGGAGCTGGGCTGGGAGTTCATGCGCGCCCACTGCCGGGTGCCGGACGAGAACCTGCGGTTCGAGCTGAACCGCTACCTGGGCTGGCCGGGGCAGGCTCCGGCGTACAAGGTCGGCGAGCGGATCTGGTTGCAGGCCCGGGACGACGCCCGGGCCCGCCGGGGCGCGGACTTCGACCTGAAGGAGTTCCACCGGCAGGCCCTGGACCTGGGCGGGCTGGGTCTCGACCCGTTGCGCAACGCGCTCGCCCGGCTCTGACCAGCCGTACGCCGGTGCCGGTGGGCCGTCGGAGGGACGGTCCACCGGCACCGGCGGCTGGTGGTGCTGTCAGACGATGCCCAGCTTCAGGGTCGGTTCGACGCTGAGCTGGTCGCAGTCGAGGTAGGCCAGGTCGATCACCGGTTCGGTGAAGGTGAGCGGTAGGGGCGAGGTGATCGGGATACCGTCCGGCAACGGCAGGTCCGGGGTGAGGGTGACCTTGATGCCGAGGAACCGGCCGACGAACCGGGTGGTGTAGAAGGACACGTCGCCCTGCACGGTCAGCGCGCCCGTCTGGTACCGCATGGTCGTGGCGAGCGGTCCGTCCACGTCCAACTGGAAGTCGTCGGTGACAGCCTTGCTCATGGTGAACTTCAGCGCCCGGAGCGTGCCGTCGACCGTGGGCAGGTCGACGATGCCCTCGAAGCGCAGCGCCGTCATGGTGACCTTGGAGCCGGTCAGCCGGCCCGGCTTCTTGGCCACCGGCGGCTGGTCCGGGTCGACGGCGACCCGGGGCAGCGGCTTGCCGGGCTGCACCGGAGCCGGCGAAACCGGCGTACCCGGCCGGCACCGCTGCGGTCCGGAGGTCCCACCCGGCGCCGGGCGACCGGTCGGGGCGGTGGTCGCCGTGACGGCCGGCTTGGCGGTCGGGCTGCTGGCGGGGGCGGACGCCGTGGG
>NZ_WVUH01000237.1 GCF_017614955.1 Micromonospora echinofusca | reverse complement strand
AGGCCACATCACGAGGCGACAGCCCCGGCTCGGAACCCACGAACGAGACCAGCTTCGCCGCCTGGGCACGCACCGCCTCCGGCGACTTGCCGGAGAGCACCCACGGCAGCACACCGTCACCCACCGGATCCGGGGACTCCTCGACGAGCGCCGCAACTGCGGCCGGTGCCTGCTCCAGGATGACGTGTGCGTTCGTACCCGAAATGCCGAACGACGAGACACCCGCGCGGCGCGGCCGGTCGGACGCCGGCCACTCCCGGGCCTCGGCCAGCAGTTCCACCGCGCCGGCCGACCAGTCGATGTGCGGGCTGGGCGCATCGACGTGCAGGGTCTTCGGCAGGACACCGTGCCGCATCGCCTGCACCATCTTGATCACACCGGCCACACCCGCAGCCGCCTGCGTGTGACCCAGGTTCGACTTCACCGCACCCAACCACAGCGGCGCGTCGGCCGACCGCCCCTGGCCGTAGGTGGCGAGCAGGGCCTGCGCCTCGATCGGGTCACCCAGGTTGGTACCCGTACCGTGCGCCTCCACCGCGTCCACGTCGGCCGGTTCCAGGCGGGCGTTGGCCAACGCGGACATGATCACCCGCTGCTGCGACGGACCGTTCGGGGCGGTCAGCCCGTTCGACGCACCGTCCTGGTTGACCGCCGAACCCCTGACCACGGCCAGGATCCGGTGCCCGTTGCGCTGCGCGTCGGAGAGCCGCTCCAGCACGAGTACGCCGACACCCTCGGCCAGGCCGGTGCCGTCCGCCGCGGCGGCGAAGGGCTTGCACCGGCCGTCCGGGGCGGCGGCCCGCTGCCGGGAGAAGTCGATGAACGTGTTGGGGCTGGCCATCACGCTCGCGCCGCCGGCCAGTGCGAGGGCGCACTCCCCGGCGCGCAGCGCCTGCACCGCCAGGTGCAGCGCCACCAGCGACGACGAGCAGGCCGTGTCGACGGTGACCGCCGGGCCCTCCAGCCCGAAGACGTACGAGATGCGCCCGGAGGCGACGCTGCCGGAGGTGCCGGTACCGAGGAAGGACTCGACGCCTTCCGGCACGGACCGCACGTCGGTGGCGTAGTCGTGGTACATCAGACCGGCGAAGACCCCGGTGTCGCTGCCCCGCAGGTCGACCGGGTCGATCCCGGCCGACTCGAACGCCTCCCAGGACGCCTCCAGCAGCAGCCGCTGCTGCGGGTCCATGGCGAGCGCCTCACGGGGCGAGATGCCGAAGAAGGTCGGGTCGAAGTCACCGGCCCCGTCGACGAAACCGCCCTCCCGGACGTACGAGGCGCCCCGGGGGTCGGCATCCGGGCCGTGCAGGGATTCCAGGTCCCAACCCCGGTCGGTGGGGAAGGCACCGATGCCGTCGACGCCGTCGAGCAGGTTCCGCCACAGGTCGTCAGGGTTGCGGACACCGCCCGGGTACTGGCAGGCCATGCCGACGATGGCGATCGGCTCCGCGTTCCGGCTCTCCACGTCGGACAGTCGCTGCCGGGTCTGCTGCAGTTCGGCAGCCGCCCGCTTGAGGTATTCGCGGAGTTTGTCCTCGGTGGCCATGTCTCTCATACACCTCATAAAGTCGACAGTTGCGCGGACGACCTTTTCTGCCCCACGTACGGCAGTCGGCTCAGCAGGCGACGCATTACCACCCGGCGCGTGCGCCCGAGCGAAATCCGCCCATGGAAACCCTTATTCAGAGGCCCGGATCGGAGAAACCCCTAGGCTCCCCACAACCCGCCCCTAACCTCGCCAGGGTGTGATCAGGTGTGCGCAGTGAGACAGGAGACGCCCTGCCCGCAAGGCTTCCGGGGACGTACGCTACAGCGGGACCACCACCACCGGTCCCGTACGGCGGCAGGACGCCAGCCGGTCGCGTCAGCACCATCCGTACGCAATAAGGGATTGCCGCAGAATCGCCCGGACCCGAAACAACAGAGGGACAGAGAATGTTCGCACCGCCGAGCGTAGAGGGAAATGTTCCCTTCGACGAGGGCCACACGTGGTATCGGGTCACCGGCGACCTTGAATGGGGCAATCCCCCACTCGTGGTCCTGCACGGCGGCCCGGGCAGCACCCACGACTATCTGTTGAGCCTGACCGGGTTGGCCGCCGACGGGTGGCCCGTCGTGCACTACGACCAGCTCGGCAACGGCCGGTCCACCCATCTGCCCGAGCGGGGCGCCGACTTCTGGACGGTGCCGCTGTTCCTGGCCGAGCTGGACAACCTGCTCGACCATCTCGGCATCGCCGACGACTACGTCCTGTTCGGACAGTCCTGGGGCGGGATGCTCGCCGCCGAGCACGCGATCCGCGATCCGGAGGGGCTGCGGGGCATGGTCATCGCCAACTCCCCCGCCTCGATGCCGTTGTGGCGGGCCGAGGCGGCCCGGCTGCGTACCGAACTCCCGCCGGACGTACAGGAGACGCTGACCCGGCACGAGACGGCCGGTACGACCGACAGTCCGGAGTACCGCAAGGCGGCGTTCGCCTACTACCAGCGGTTCGTCTGCCGTACCGAGCCGCTGCCGCCGGAGCTCGCGGCGACCTTCATGGCGCTGGAGAACGACCCGACGGTCTACTCGACGATGAACGGTCCCAACGACTTCCACGTCATCGGTACGTTGCGGGACTGGTCGGTGGTCGGCCGGCTCGGTGCCGTCACCGCGCCGACCCTGCTGATCAGCGGCCGGTACGACGAGGCCACCCCGGCGACCGTGCAGCCGTTCTACGACGAGATCGACATGGTGGAGTGGGAGGTCTTCGAGGAGTCCAGCCACCTGCCGCACCTGGAGGAGCCGGAGCGGTTCACCAAGGTGCTGCGGGCCTGGCTGACCAACCTCGGCTGACCGACCCTGGCTGGCCGGCAGGGGTCGGGTCACGAACACGGTGGGGTGTCCGCGTGCTGCGGGCACCCCACCGTTTTGTGCTGCCACGTGTAAGGAAGGGCCCCTTCCTATACAAAAAACGATAGGAAGGGGCCCTTCCTAACACCTCAGGTGTTGTCGATCAGGGCGAACAGGTCGTCGTCGCTGGCCTCGTCGAGATCCTCGGCGGCCGGTGCGTCCGGTGCCGCGGTCAGCTTGGCGAGGCTGTCCTTGAGGCGTACCGCCAGCCGGTTGCGGACGCTGTCGTCGGCCAGGGCCGCGAGCGCCGCCTCCAGCTTGTCGATCTCGGCGACCAGGGCCTGGACCGCAGCCTCCCCGTTGCCCTCCCCACCGAGTTCGGCGGTGAGGAACTGGGCGACGTGCTCCGGGGTGGGGTGGTCGAAGACCAGGGTCGCCGGCAGTCGCAGCCCGACGGTGTTGCCGAGCCGGTTGCGCAGCTCGACCGCGAGCAGCGAGTCGAAGCCGAACTCCTTGAACGGCCGGCTCGGCGTGATCTCCTCAGCCGAGGCGAAGCCGAGCACCACCGCGATCTGCTCCCGGACCAGCTTCAGCAGCGCCTCCTGCCGCTCCTCGGGTGCCAGCGCGGTCAGCTTCTGCCGCAGCGCCGCACCGTCGGTGGCCCCGCCCGCCCGCCGGGCCGGTACCCGGACCAGGCCCCGCAGCAGGGCCGGCACCTCACCCGAACCGGAGCCCGCACCCGAGCCCGACCCGGAGCCGATTGCGGCGGCGGCCAGCGCGGCCACGTCCAGCCGCATCGGTACCAGCACCGGCAGGTCGACGCCGAGCGCGGTGTCGAACAGCGCCAGGCCCTCCGCCTCGGTGAGCGGGGCGAGCCCGTTGCGGGCCATCCGCTGCACGTCCACCTCGGTGAGCTGGCTGGTCATGCCGTCCCCGGCCGCGCCGACGGCCAGGTTGCGCGCCCACAGGCCCCAGGCGAGGGACTGGGCGGGCAGGCCGGCGGAGCGGCGGACCACGGTGAGCGCGTCGAGGAACGCGTTCGCCGCCGCGTAGTTGCCCTGCCCGGCGTTGCCGAAGGTGGCTGCCGCCGAGGAGAAGAGCACGAAACCGGCCAGGTCGAGTTCCCGGGTCAGTTCGTGCAGGTTCCAGGCGGCGTCCACCTTGGGCCGCAGTACGGTGTCGAGCTGACCGGGGGTCAGCGCGGCGACCACACTGTCGTCGAGCACTCCGGCCGAGTGCACCACGGCGGTAAGCGGGTGTCCGGCCGGTACGCCGGCCAGCAGCCCGGCCAGCGCGTCCCGGTCGGCGGCGTCGCAGGCGGCGACGGTGACCGTGGCACCCAGCGACTCCAGGTCGGCGGCGAGTTCCGCCGCACCCGGGGCCGCCGGACCCCGCCGGCTGGTCAGCAGCAGGTGCCGCACGGAGTGTTCGGTCACCAGGTGCCGGGCGAACAGCGCCCCCAGCCCACCGGTACCGCCGGTGACCAGCACCGTCCCGTCCGGGTTCCACTCCCGTACGACCGGTCCGGTGCCGACCGGCACCTTCGCCAGTCGCGGTGCGGCGAACCGCCCGTCCCGGATGGCGAGCTGCGGTTCACCGCTGGCCAGGGCGGTGGGCAGCGCGGCCAGCGAGGCGTCGGAGTCGTCGGAGTCGACCAGGACGAACCGGTCCGGGTTCTCCGACTGGGCAGAGCGGAGCAGACCCCAGGCCGCCGCGAGCGCCGGGTCGGGCTGCTCGCCCTCGGCCACCGCCACCGCGCCGAAGGTCAGCAGCACCAGCCGGGAGGTGGTGAACTTCTCGTCGGCGAGCCAGTCCTGGGCCAGGGCGAGGGCCTGCTGCACGGTGGCCTTGACCGTGGCGGCCACCCCGTCGGCCGTCGCGGTCGCCTTCCGGTGCAGCACCACGACCGGGGTACGGCCGTCGCCGTCCACCGCCTCCTGGAGGCTGGCCAGCCCCGGGTGGGCGGCCACCTGCATACCGGCGCCGGTGAGCACGTCGACGACCCGGTGGTCGTCGCCGAGTACCGCCCAGGCACCGGTGGCGGGGACCGTACCGGCCGGCGGGGTGACCGCCGCCCAGTCGACCCGGAACAGCGACTCGTGGTACGCCGCGCCCGCCGAGGCGAGCTGCTGCGGCGAGACGGCCCGGACGGAGAGCGACTCGACGGTCAGCACCGGCGTACCGGTGCCGTCGGTCAGCTCCAGGGCGACCGTGTCGTCGCCGGTCGGCCGGAGCCGGGCCCGCAGCCGGGTGGCCCCGGTGGCGTGCAGGGTCACGCCCTGCCAGCCGAACGGGAGCTTAGGCCGGCCCGCTTCGGTCGCCCCGTCGGCCTCGGCCAGGCCGATGCCGTGCAGGGCGCCGTCGAGCAGCGCCGGGTGGACGCCGAAACCGTCGGTGCCGGTGCCCTCCTCCAGCTCCACCTCGACGTACAGTTCGTCCCCGGCCCGCCAGGCGGACCGCAGGCCCTGGAACACCGGCCCGTACTCCAGGCCGGCCAGCGCCAGCCGGGGGTACAGGTCGGTCACGTCGACCGGTACCGCACCGGCCGGCGGCCAGCTGGCCGGACCGGTGGCGGGCAGCGGCGCACCTGGGGCAAGGGTGCCGGTGGCGTGCCGGATCCACTCCTCGGGTCGCCCCGATCCGGTGGTCTCCCGGCCGGAGTGGATGGTGACGGTACGGCGGCCCGCGTCGTCCGGTTCGCCGACCGCGACCCGGAGCTGCGCCGCCCCGCCGTCGGCGAGGACCAGCGGCACCTCCAGGGTCAGGTCCTCCAGCAGGTCGCAGCCGACCTCGTCGCCGGCCCGCAGGGCCAGGTCGACGAAGGCGGTGCCGGGCAGCAGGACCGTGCCGTTGACCGCGTGGTCGACCAGCCAGTCCGGCTGGCCGGCGGCGACCCGGCCGGTGAGCAGCAGCCCGTCCGAGTCGGGCAGCGCGACGACCGCGCCGAGCAGCGGGTGGTCACTGGCCCCGAGGCCGACCGAGCCGACGTCCCCGGCGCCCTGGGTTCCGCCGCCGAGCAGCCAGAACCGCTGGGTCTGGAAGGCGTACGTGGGCAGCGGCACCCGCTTCGCGGTGGCGCCGTACGCGGGCCGCCAGTCGATCGGCAGACCCCCGGCGTACGCCTCGGCGAGCGAGGTGAAGACCCGGCGCGGGCCGCCCTCGCCGCGCCGGAGGGTACCGGTGACGGTGGCCGGGCTGCCCAGCTCGTGCAGGGTCTCCTGGACGGCCATGGTGAGTACCGGGTGCGGGCTCATCTCCAGGAAGCTGCCGAAGCCCTGCCCGGCGAGTTCCCGGACCGCGTCGAGGAACCGGACGGTCTGCCGCAGGTTCGTGTACCAGTACCGGGCGTCCATCATCGCCGTGTCGATGAACTCCCCGTACACGGTGGAGAAGAACGGCACGTCGGTGCTGCGCGGCGCCACCGGGGCGAGCACCTCCAGCAGCTCTTCCTCCAACTCCTCGACCTGCGCGGAGTGCGAGGCGTAGTCCACCGCGATCCGGCGAGCCCGGATTTCGGCGCCCTCGCAGTGGGCGATCATCTCGTCGAGGGCGGCGACCTCACCGGAGACCACCACCGAGCCGGTGCCGTTGACCACGGCGATGGAGAGCCGCTCGTCCCAGCGGGCGATCAGTTCCTCGGCCTGCGCGAGCGGCAGCCCGACGGAGACCATGCCGCCCCGGCCGGCGAGCCGGCGGATCGTCCGGCTGCGCAGCGCCACCACCCGGGCCGCGTCGCTGAGGCTGAGCGCGCCGGCCACGCAGGCCGCCGCGATCTCACCCTGGCTGTGGCCGACCACGGCGGCCGGTTCGACGCCGTACGACCGCCACACCTCGGCCAGTGACACCATGACCGCCCAGAGCACCGGCTGCACCACGTCCACCCGGTCCAGGCCGGGTTCGCTGCCGCGCAGCACGTCGGTCAGGGACCAGTCGACGAACTCGTTCAGCGCCGCCTCGCACTCGGCGATCCGGTCGGCGAAGGCCGGCGACGACTCCAGCAGCTCCAGCCCCATGCCGAGCCACTGGGAGCCCTGCCCGGGGAAGAGGAACGCCGCCCGGGTGTCCGTACCGGCCGAACCGGTGACCACCTCCGCTGCGGCGGTGCCGGCGGCCAGGTCGGCCAGGGCGCGCAGCAGCTCGTCCCGGCCGGCCCCGGTGACCACCGCCCGGTGCTCGTGCACCGACCGGGTGGTGGCCAGCGAGAACCCGATGTCCCGCAGGGACGCCTCCGGGTTCGCCTCGGCGTACGCCCGCAGCTTCGCGGCCTGCGCCGGGACGGCCTCGGCGGTCCGCCCGGAGAGCGTCCACGGCACCACCAGGTCGGCCGGCTCCGGCGCGGCGGCCGGGGTGACCTCGGCCGGGGGCTGCTCCAGGATGATGTGCGCGTTGGTGCCGGAGAAGCCGAACGAGGAGACCGCCGCCCGGCGCGGCCGGTCCACGGCCGGCCACTGGCGGCTGTCGGTGAGCAGTTCGACCGCCCCGGCCGACCAGTCGATGTGCGGGGACGGCTCGTCGACGTGCAGGGTCTTCGGCAGCAGCCCGTGCCGCATGGCCTGCACCATCTTGATGATGCCGCCGACGCCGGCTGCCGCCTGGGTGTGCCCGATGTTCGACTTCAGCGAACCCAGCCAGAGCGGGTTGTCGTCGGAGCGGCCCTGCCCGTAGGTGGCGATCAGGGCCTGCGCCTCGATCGGGTCACCGAGCTTGGTGCCCGTACCGTGCGCCTCCACCACGTCCACGTCGGCGGTGGTCAACCCGGCGTTGGCCAGCGCGGCGCGGATCACCCGCTGCTGGGAGGGGCCGTTCGGGGCGGTCAGGCCGTTGGAGGCGCCGTCCTGGTTGAGCGCGCTGCCGCGCACGACGGCGAACACGGGGTGTCCGTTGCGCCGGGCGTCGGAGAGCCGTTCCAGCAGCAGCATGCCGGTGCCCTCGGCCCAACCGGTCCCGTCGGCGCCCGCCGCGAACGCCTTGCACCGGCCGTCCGGGGAGAGCCCGCGCTGCGCCGAGAAGTCGACGAACGTACCCGGGGTCGCCATCACGGTGACCCCACCGGCGAGCGCCAGGTTGCACTCGCCGGTCCGCAGCGACTGGACCGCCATGTGCGTGGCGACCAGCGACGAGGAGCAGGCGGTGTCCATGGTCACCGCCGGGCCCTCCAGCCCCAGCACGTACGACACCCGGCCGGAGGCGACGCTGCCGGCGCCACCGGTACCGAGGAAGCCGGCGACCTCGTCGGTCGGCGCGTTCTGGAGGCTGGAACCGTAGTCGTGGTACATGACGCCGACGAAGACGCCGGTCCGGCTGCCCCGGGCGGAGACCGGGTCGATGCCGGCCGACTCGAACGCCTCCCAGGACGCCTGGAGCAGCAGCCGCTGCTGCGGGTCCATGGCCAGCGCCTCACGGGGTGAGATGCCGAAGAAGGCGGCGTCGAACTCGGCGGCGTCGTGCAGGAAACCGCCCTCGCGGGTGTAGCTGGTGCCGGAGCGCAGCGACTCGGGGTCGTAGAGCGCCTCGACGTCCCAGCCCCGGTCGGTCGGGAACAGGCTGATCGCGTCCCGCTCCTCGGCGACCAGGCGCCACAGGTCCTCGGGGGTGCTGACCCCGCCCGGGTACCGGCAGGCGATGCCGACGATCGCGATCGGGTCGTCGTCGGCCACCGTACTGCCGGCGACCACCTCGTCGGTGACCGTGCCGAGCAGCTCGGCGCGGACGTGCTCGGCGACCGCCGCCGGGGTCGGGTAGTCGAACACCAGCGTGGCGGGCAGCCGCAGCCCGGTGACCGTACCGAGCCGGTTGCGCAGCTCGACGGCGGTCAGCGAGTCGAAGCCGATCTCCTTGAACGGCCGGTTCGGGTCGATGGCGGACGCCGACGAGTAGCCGAGCACGTCGCTGACCTGGGTGCAGACCAGGGCGGAGAGGAACTTGCCCTGCTCGGTCTCGCTGAGCCCGGCCAGCCGGCGGGACAGGTCGGTGGCGGCCGGTGCGCTCGCGGCGGCCCGCCGCCGGCTGCGCACCAGACCCCGCAGTACGGCCGGCACCTCGCCGCCCCCGGCGGCGGAGTTGAGGGTGGCCACGTCCAGCGACAGCGGTACCAGGGTGGCGGCCCCGCCGGCCAGGGCCGCGTCGAAGAGGGCCAGGCCCTCGTCGGCGGCGAGCGGGCGCAGCCCGCCCCGGGCCATCCGGTCGAGGTCGGCGTCGGTCAGGTCACCGGCCATGCCGCTGCTCTGCCCGACGGGTGCCCAGAGACCCCAGGCGAGGGCCTGCCCGGGCAGCCCGTTCGCCCGGCGGTGCTGGGCGAGGGCGTCCAGGAAGCAGTTCGCGGCGGCGTAGTTGCCCTGGCCGGGGCCACCGAAGACGCCGGCCGAGGAGGAGAAGAGCACGAACGCGGCGAGGTCCGCGTCCCGGGTCAGCTCGTGCAGGTGCCAGGCGGCGTCGGCCTTCGGCCGGAGTACGCCGTCGACCCGTTCCGGGGTGAGCGAGGTGACCACCCCGTCGTCGAGCATCCCGGCCAGGTGCAGGACCCCGGTCAGCGGGTGTGCGGCCGGTACGGCGGCCAGCACGGCGGCCAGTGCGTCCCGGTCGGCGGTGTCGCAGGCGGCGACGGTGACCGTGGCGCCCAGCGACTCCAGGTCGGCGACGAGTTCCGCCGCACCCGGGGCCGCCGGACCCCGACGGCTGGTCAGCAGCAGGTGCCGCACCGAGTGTTCGGCCACCAGGTGCCGGGCGAACAACGCCCCCAGCCCACCGGTACCGCCGGTGACCAGCACCGTCCCGTCCGGGTTCCACTGCGGCGCGGCCGGCTGCTCCGGCTGGGCCACCCGGGCCAGTCGGGGCGCGAAAACGCCGTCCTGGCGGAGGGCGAGCTGCGGTTCCCCGGAGGCGAGCGCCTCCGGCAGCCGGACCAGCGACGAGTCGTGGTCGACGTCGACCAGCACGATCCGGTCCGGGTTCTCCGACTGGGCGGAGCGGGCCAGGCCCCAGCCGGCGGCGCCGGCCAGGTCGGTGACGTCCGGGTCCGCGCCGGTCGCGACCGCACCCCGGGTCACCAGGACCAGCTTCGTGCCGGCCAGCTTCTCCTCGGCCAGGAAACCCTGGAGCAGCGCGAGCAGGTCACGGACCGCCGGGCCGGGCGGACCGGCCGGGGCCGCCGGCACCGCTGCCAGCACCGCCGTCGGCGCACCGTCGGCGGCGGTCAGGGCGGCCAGATCCGGGTACGCCGGCGCGGGCAGCCCGAGACCGTCGAGTCCGGAGCCGAGCAGCGCCCACTGCTCGGTGGTGGTGGGCGTACCGGGCTGGACCGGGGTCCACTCCACCTGGAACAGCGAGCCGTACCGGGTCTCCCGGACGGTGAACTGGTCGGCGCTGACCGGTCGGGTCGCCAGGGCGGCGACCGTGGCGACCGGCAGGCCGGCCCCGTCGGCCAGCAGCAGGGAGACGCCACCGTTGGCCAGGGTGACGCGTACCCGCAGGGCGCTGGCGCCGGTGGCGTGCAGGGTGACCCCGGTGAAAGCGAACGGCAGCCCGGCCTGCTCGGTCGCCCCGGTCAGGGCCACCCCGTGCAGGGCCGCGTCCATCAGGGCCGGGTGCAGACCGAAGCCCTCGGCGCTGGTGCCCTCCGGCAGGGCCACCTCGGCGAGAATGTCGCCGCCGTGCCGCCAGGCGGCCCGCAGGCCCTGGAACACCGGCCCGTACCCGAGCCCGGCGGTGGCGAGTTGCGGGTACAGCGAGTCGACGTCGACCGGTTCGGCGCCGGCCGGCGGCCACGCGGTCAACTCGGCCGGCACGGTCGAGGTCGCCGGGGTGAGTACCCCGGTGGCGTGCCGGGTCCACTCCGCCTGATCCCCCTCCGGGCAGGAGTAGACGTGCAACGGCCGGCAGCCCTGCGCGTCGGCTTCGCCGACGGTGATCTGCACGTGCACCGCACCGGTCGCGGGCAGCACCAGCGGCGCCTGGAGCGTCAACTCGTCCAGCGTGTCGCAACCGACCCGGTGCCCCGCGTGCAACGCCAACTCCACGTGCGCGGTACCCGGCAGCACGATCGTGTCCATCACCTGGTGATCGGCCAACCACGGATGCGTCGCCACCGACAGTCGGCCGGTCAACACGTGCTCGTCGCCGGAGCCGAGGGTCATCGCCGCCGCCAGGAGCGGGTGGTTCGCGGCGGTCATGCCCAGACCGGTCGGGTCGGACGGCACCAGCGGACCCGATTCCAGCCAGTACCGCTGGTGCTGGAAGGCGTACGTCGGCAGATCGACCCGCCGACCACCGGTCAGGAGGCCGGAGAAGTCGACTTGCACGCCCCGGGCCCAGAGCGAGCCCAGACCGGTGGTGAAGGTCAGCGCAGCGTCCCGGTCCCTGCGGACCAGCGGAACGGCGGTGGCCTCCTCCAGGATCTGCCCGGTCAGGGCGGTCAGGATGCCGTCCGGGCCGATCTCGACGAAGGTGCTGGCACCACTGGCGGTGACCGCGTCGGCGAACCGCACCCCGGCCTTGACGTGCTCCACCCAGTACTCCGGGTCGGCCCACACGCTCGCGGTGGTCAACTCACCGGTCACCGTCGAGGCGACAGTGGCATCGCTGGCCGTGAAGGACAGGCCGGCGACCACGGTGCGGAACTCGTCCAGCATCGGCGCCATCAACGGCGAATGGAACGCATGCGACACCGACAGCCGCTTCGTCTTACGACCCAACCCCCGGAAATGCGCCGCCACCTCCTCGACCGCCGCCTCCGCGCCCGAGACGACGACCGAGGTCGGGCCGTTGACCGCACCCACCCCGACGGCGTCTGAACGGTCGGCCAGCAGCGGCAACACCTCCGCCTCCGTGGCCTGCACCGACACCATCACCCCACCACCGGGTAGGGCCTGCATCAACCGACCACGAGCCGCCACCAGCCGCGCCGCATCCGCGAGCGACAACACACCGGTCACGTGCGCG
>NZ_WVUH01000236.1 GCF_017614955.1 Micromonospora echinofusca | reverse complement strand
CAACCAGATCTCGTGACCGCCCACCCGGAGAAAAGCTGTCCGCCCACCCGGATGCCCAACGTCCGCCCACCCGGCGATCCAAATGACCGTTGACAGGCCTGTCTGATCAGGTCCCGGGATCACCCCCGCGTGCGCGGGGAGCAGATCTCCTTCAGCCGGCGGACCATGCCGCCATCGGGATCACCCCCGCGTGCGCGGGGAGCAGGAACTGCCCGGCCGCCGGTTCCGGGTGCGCGAGGGATCACCCCCGCGTGCGCGGGGAGCAGTGCCACCCGGTCGGCCCGTAGTGGCCGAACCAGGGATCACCCCCGCGTGCGCGGGGAGCAGGACCGGGAGACCGAGTCGATCGACGTGCAGTCGGGATCGCCCCCGCGTGCGCGGGGAGCAGGTTTGCCGGCCGGTCCAGCTCGCGGGCGAGCAGGGATCACCCCCGCGTGCGCGGGGAGCAGCGCGTCGTGGTCGGGTACAGCTCCGTGCGCTCGGGATCACCCCCGCGTGCGCGGGGAGCAGGACAGCACCGCGTCCAGCTTCGCCACCAGGCTGGGATCACCCACGCGTGCGCGGGGAGCAGACCGGGCCGACCGGGCACGCCAGGACGCTCCGGGGATCACCCCCGCGTGCGCGGGGAGCAGGTAGCCGGGGCAGCGCCCGCCACACGGCGAGCGGGATCACCCCCGCGTGCGCGGGGAGCAGTTGCCTACCGTCGCCGAGGTTTGGGGCGCGTGGGGATCACCCCCGCGTGCGCGGGGAGCAGTCGGGGTCGGTTAGTCGCGGTCGCCGTACATGAGGATCACCCCCGCGTGCGCGGGGAGCAGTACTCCCAGGGTGGCACCGGCGGCAACTCCGTCGGATCACCCCCGCGTGCGCGGGGAGCAGGAGCGGTACCAGCTGCGTCAGCCGGCCCCTGAGGGATCACCCCCGCGTGCGCGGGGAGCAGAGCGCCCACCCATTCCCGGGGCCGCCATTGGTGGGATCACCCCCGCGTGCGCGGGGAGCAGTGGTAAGAACTGGTCACCATGGTCCGTCACCAGGGGATCACCCCCGCGTGCGCGGGGAGCAGGGCTTTTTTTACCTCAAATCAAGTCGGGCCGACTGGATCACCCCCGCGTGCGCGGGGAGCAGACTGGATCGGGACGCCGTTCCGACCGGCAACCTGTTCCGGATCACCCCCGCGTGCGCGGGGAGCAGGACAGGTCACCGGACCGGGAAATGCCAATCCAAGGATCACCCCCGCGTGCGCGGGGAGCAGGAACGGTCAACCCGACCATGCAAATCTGCCGGAGGATCACCCCCGCGTGCGCGGGGAGCAGACGGTTCCCCGTCTCCACGGCAATCAACGCCTGGGATCACCCCCGCGTGCGCGGGGAGCAGGTAACGGATGCCTTGACTTTCCCACCCGGGGCGGGATCACCCCCGCGTGCGCGGGGAGCAGGTGCGCGTGACCTGGTCCAGACTCATCCGGCGGGGATCACCCCCGCGTGCGCGGGGAGCAGTAGATCTGTCCGGTCTTGCTGTTGACCAGGAAGGGATCACCCCCGCGTGCGCGGGGAGCAGTGCCGTTCGATGATGTCGAGCAACCTCGTGGTGGGATCACCCCCGCGTGCGCGGGGAGCAGTGGGCCCCGGCCCCACCGATGGACCCCGACACGGGATCACCCCCGCGTGCGCGGGGAGCAGGGGGCCGATCACGCACACCCCGATGTTGGCGGTGGGATCACCCCCGCGTGCGCGGGGAGCAGTGGGCAGGCCGCCCAGCTCGACCAGGACCCTCGGGATCACCCCCGCGTGCGCGGGGAGCAGGGGATCTTTGCAATTGCCTCCGAGAATCGTCCGGGATCACCCCCGCGTGCGCGGGGAGCAGTGACAGCTATGACGCGGAGACTGTCACTCCCTAGGATCACCCCCGCGTGCGCGGGGAGCAGCAGTGGCGCCGGGACATGGCACAGCACCTCGCAGGATCACCCCCGCGTGCGCGGGGAGCAGAACCAGCCGGTCTGTCCGGCGATAGCCGCCAGGGGATCACCCCCGCGTGCGCGGGGAGCAGGGACTGTGAGCGGACTCGAAGGCACGACCGAACGGATCACCCCCGCGTGCGCGGGGAGCAGGCGCGGAGTCCCTTACTGGCGATCATGGCGGCCGGATCACCCCCGCGTGCGCGGGGAGCAGGCCCCTGCCCTTGAATCGATCCCGATGGATGAAGGATCACCCCCGCGTGCGCGGGGAGCAGACCCTGGACGCCGCCGCCCTGGACGTGGGCACCGGATCACCCCCGCGTGCGCGGGGAGCAGCGGCGGATGGTCATCATCCGGAAGGCGCTGTCCGGATCACCCCCGCGTGCGCGGGGAGCAGTGTCGCAAAATCGCTTACGGCACCTGCCGACGAGGATCACCCCCGCGTGCGCGGGGAGCAGGATGGCTGTTCACAGACTGCCAACCGGGCATCGGGATCACCCCCGCGTGCGCGGGGAGCAGCTGACGCCCGCGCACGCCAGCGATTCTCCGAGAAGGATCACCCCCGCGTGCGCGGGGAGCAGATCAGGAGATCGTCGGTCAGGATATCTGGCGGGGGATCACCCCCGCGTGCGCGGGGGGCAGCAGTACCGAAGTGCGCCGGAAGGGGCGCCCCTGGGATCACCCCCGCGTGCGCGGGGAGCAGGCTTGTTGACCTGCGGCGCTAGAGATCAACTTCCACTGTTTTCATCACTTTGCTTCAGAGGCACCATCGAGCCGGTCGGGCTTGACGGCCGTCTGCCGAACCGGCGACGTTTCGATGCTTTGCTCCAGCCTACGGCCACGGCCGGATTGTAGGGCTTGCGGCCGGTGGGGCGGCGGATCAGGGTGATGCCGTCGAGATCCACGGGTTCCCAGTGGTGGTCGTGGACCTGGAAGGAGAGTCGCTGCTCCCCCGGTTGCTGGTAGACGAGCAGCGCGCGACCGGGGCCGGCCATGTCGATGACCTTGCTCCAGAGTCGTTGCCGGATTCGGCTGTTGACGTGTCCGACGTACACGCCTGCGGAGATCTCCAGCAGCCATTGGGTGAGGTGGCCGCGTAGGCCGTCCGGGCAGGCGGTGAGGATGATGACGGTCATCAGAAGTCCACCTCGCCGCCGCCGTAGTTGCGTCCGCTGGCCTGCTCCGGCCCGGTGTCGTCCCAGAGCCGGACGGTGTCGTCGCCGGCCTCCACGTCGAGCCATTCGTCGTCTACCGCCCCGGTAGGGCGGGGGGTCAGTAGAAGGTTACGGATGTCGCGGACACAGCGTTCGAGGATGGCGCCGTTGTGGACGCGGTCCCGGACGGCCCGGCGGGTGTCGGCGCCGATGTCGGTCGATCCGCTGGCGGCGATGTCGAAGGCCACGGGGATGGTGATCTCGGCCTTGTAGAGGTCGGCGATGTCGTACACGAAGGATCGGTCGTGGCCGGTGTGCACGAAACCCAGCCCGGGCGCGGTGCCAATGGCGACGACGACGGCGTGCACGATGCCGTACAGGCAGGCGTGTGCCGCTGACAGTGCCTGGTTCACCGGGTCGCTGCTGGTGAAGTCGTCCGGGTCGTACTCCCGCTGGCTCCAGGTGATCCCGGTGCGTTTCGCGTGTTCGCGGTAGCAGCGACGTACCCGTGCGCCCTCCTTGCCGCGTAGTTGCTGCATGGTGAGGGTGTCGGTGTCCTCCCCGGGGAAGCGCATGCGGTACATGGCGCGGGCCACGTGGAGGCGCCGGTCGCGGTGGGACACGGCTGCGGCCTGGGCGACGAGCAGCCGGCTCGATCGGGCCAGGGATCGGCCGTGGGCGTAGTAGCGGATGCCGTGCTCGCCGACCCACACCGCGGTGGCGCCGTTGTCGGCGAGCAGCATCATGGCCTGTTGGGTGATGGTGGTACCGGGGCCGAGCATGAGGACCCCGAGGGTGGCCGCCGGGATGTGGACGACGCCTTTGTCGTCGGTGGCGGTGATCGCGTTGCTGTCCCGGTGGATGACGCAGCGTTCCAGGTAGACGAAGCTGAGCCGGTCCTGGGCGCGGTTGAGGTCGGCCAGTTCCGCCGGTGGGACGCCGGGGATCTTCACGTACCGGCCTGGGCGGGTGCGAGGGTGAGCAGGCCGCAGCCGTACGCCTTGGCGTGTCCGATGCCGCCGGTCAGCGCGCGGCGGAAGGCGTCGGTGTCGGTGACGTGCAGGATGCCGTCGTAGATGGCTGTGGTGAGGGTGACGGTGCCCGTGCCGCGTTTGAAGGTGTGGGTCTGGCGGCGGTGCAGGCGCAGATTGGGCAGGCCGTCGTGCTGGGTGGCCAGGGTGAAGCCGTGCCGGGCGGTCCGGTTGGTGAGCCAGGCGATCTGTTCCGGTTCGCGTAGGTAGCCGAAGCGTTGGGTTTCCTTGGCGTCGGCGGTCTTGCGTCCGCTGTGGGTGGGGTTGGCGGTGAGCCGGAACGCCCACTGCTGCCCGGGGCGCAAGGAGCCGAGAAGTCCGTCGTAGTCGCGGGTCACCCAGGTTTCGGTGGTGGGCCAGCCGGCCTGCTCGACCAGGTGGGTGAGGTCGGGTCGGCCGGGGCTGACGAGGTAGAGGTGGACGGTCGCGGTGGGTGAGCTGTCGAGGCGCCACAGGGTACGGGTGCCGTCGCGCTCGTAGTCCTCCGGAGCGGCGAAGGCGGCGCGGACCGCTGCGTGCATGGCCTGCGGTGAGGAGAGCAGTTTGCGCGCGTTGCGGCGGGCCGGGTTGATCTGGAATCGGGTGAGGTACATGCTCAGCCTCCCAGCAGGCTCAGCGGGTCGTGTTCGATGACGGCGGCCCGCTCCGCGAGGTCGTTGGTGACGTCGACGTGTCGACGTAGCACCGACCGCCAGGTGTGTTGCCGGTGCGCGGGGTCGAAGCTGATCGGCTCGTCGGGCACGGTTTCGGTGGCCGGTTCGCCCGGGTGGGCGTCGCGGATGATTTCCAGGCGGATGGTGCGGGCCGCGCGGCGGCGGTACCACTCGGCGGCGAGCCACGGCCAGTCGGTGAGTGCGCCGTCGAGGGTTTGCTCGTGTACGCCGAGGCTGATCGGTCCGGCTGGCGGGCAGGACCGGCGGCCGAGGTAGAGCGGGAAACGTGGCCGGTGCAGTGCGTCCGCGAGTCCGTGCAGCAGCTCTGGTTCGCCGCTGACGGCGGCGAGGAACACCGCGTCGGACAGGTAGAAGCGGTAGGTCAGCTTGGCGGGCTGGCGGCCGTCGAGGCTGCGGGCTGTCTGGAAGTCGCGCAGGATCTGTCCGGGCTGGTCGAGGCGTACCCCGAATTGCAGGCCGAGCAGGTCGGTGAGGGGTTCGGTGCGGCGGGCGCCCCGGGCTGCGGCGAGGAGTCCGATGACGCCGCTCTTGGTGGGGGCGATCTCGGTGCCCCGGCGGGTGAACCGGCTGGATGAGCCCCAGGACTGGAGCGGGCCGGCCAGTCTCAGCAGCAGTACGCTCATGCGGGCTGTCCGAGAGCCTCGCTGACCTGCTCCCCCACGGCGGTGACCAGTTCACCGAAGCTGACGGCCTTGCCGAGGTCGGCCAGGGCGCGGGTTTTCTCGCCGACCTGGGTGACCCAGCTGCCGACGGGCCTTTCGCCGTAGGCGTTCTCGACGGCCATGGTGTGCTGGGCGAGCGCGGTGGCGGCGAGTTCGACCCGCCCGTTGGCGTCGGTTTCGCGGATCGGCGTTTCGAAGGCGCCCACCAGGTTGATCGCCTGGGTGTCGCGTACCCGCACCAGGATGGCGTCGGGCAGCGTGCGGTGGGCGAAGGTGTTCTGCTTGCCGGTCGGCATGCTGCGGGCGAACGCGGTCAGGAACGCCTCGACGGCGGCCCGGGTGGCGGTGGCGTCGCCGAGGGTGTGGTGCAGGGCGTTGACGTCGACGGTGGCGTACCGGTACAGGGTGGACGAGTTGAACTCGATGGTGCCGATCATGCCGGCGCCGGTTTCGGCGGCGTCGGCCTTGCGGTCGTCGACGGCGGTGAAGTAGTCGAACTCGTTGTCGACGGCGTGGACGCTGATGGCGTGGGCGACCTGACAGGCGGCGTCGACGTTGATGTCGGTCATGTCGGCGACCATCCGGCCGAACATCGCGATGTCGACGGAGTGGTCGGTCCTGGCCAGGGCCTTGAACCGGGCTTTGTCCAGGGGTGCGCCGCCGCGCGATGCCTCCAGCGCGGCGGCGGCGAGGTTGTCCAGTTGCCGGTTGCTCAGGAACAGCAGGTAGCCGGACTCGACGTCCTTGACCTCGCCTTTCTTCTTGTCGGCCTTGGCCAGGCCGCTGGCCAAGAAGACGTCGGCGGCCAGGGCGGACGCGGCCTCGGGGGTCAGGTCGGGGTCCAGGTTCCGGATCCGGGCGGCGAGGGACTCGCCCACGCGCTTGGTGCGTTCGCCGAGCTGGGAGTGGTCGAGAAGGTCGGCGAAGGCCAGTCGGATCGCCCGCTTCCAGGCCTGGCTGGACACCCGGGCGCGTCGTACGCCGCCGTAGCTGGCGGTTTTCGGGGAGCCGGTGTCGTCGCGGTTCAGATTGCTCGGGGGGACCGTCTGGAGTGCGTAGACGTCGATGATGGTGCGGTTCATGAGGGCTCCTCCTCGGCGGTGGTGGTGTCGGGGGTGTGGGTGTCGGTGCCGGGCTGGCTGCGGAAGAACTCGCGGCCCCAGATGGCCTGGACCTTGGGGCGGCCGAAGGGGCGACGCAGCGTCAGCAGGTCGTCGGCGAGCAGGCCGTAGTCGAGGGGGATCTGGTGTTCGCGCAGCATCGTGATCAGGCTGCGCAGGTGGTGGATGCTCTCGGGGTAGGTGCTGGCGGTGCCGAGCGCGGCGAACCGGCGCCGTACCCCGTCCGGCCCGGTGGAGCGGCGGACCAGGTCGGACAGGGCCTGGCCCAGGCCGCGTCGGTCGACGTGCATCCGTTCCCGGCGGGACTGTTGGTGCAGTGCGTACAGGGTCACCGCGTCGTGGACGGCGTGTTCGGTGTCCGCCGCCTCGGCGTCGTCGGCGGGCCGGTGGCCCAACAGATGTTCGGGTACCTGCAGGTACCGCTCCAGGGTGAAGTCGAAGCCCGGGGTCCGGCCGATGCCGCGTCGGAGCCGGGCCAGGGCGCTGACGGCCTCGGGGTGGGGCACGGTGCTGAGTACCCGGGCCTGGAGTGTGCCGATGGTGCGGGCGACGTGGTCGCCGAGTTCGCTGCGGCGCCGGGCCCAGGTTCTGCGGGATGGGCCGGCGGGCGGGTCGATGTCGGTCACGGTCACGCTCTTTCCTCCTGCCGTTGGTGCGGAGAGTCGGCCGCCATCGGCAGCGCTTTGGCCAGGCCGAGCCGGAACCACGCGTCGGCCTGGGAGCTGGAGTAGTGCACGTCCCTGCCGTTGCGGTCGGTGATCGTGCGGCCGATCCAGGCGGTCGGTCCGGCGGCGGCGACGAGTTCCCGGCCGAGCCGGTCGATGGCCCGGCGGACCCGGCGTTGCCATGCGGCGCGCTCGGCCACCGGGTCGCTGTCCGGACCGAGTCGGGCCAGCCAGTCGCGGAAGGCGCGGTCGAGCAGCGCGTACCCGCGTTCGGCGGCCCGGTCGGCCTCGCCGACGTCGGTGTCGCGGCTGCCGGCGGCGCGGGCCAGGTTGTCGGCGAGCCGGCGCAGTACCTTTACGGCGGCTTCCGCGTCGCCGGTGGCGTCGACGGCGGTCGCGCGCAGCGCGGAGTCCTCGACCAGCAGCAGTACGTTCATGGTCAGGGCGTCGCTGAAGACTTCGTCGACGACGGACTGTTGGGTGCCGTAGGTGACGCTGGTGGCGCGGGTCCGGGTGGTGAAGTCCGCTCCGACGACACCGGTGACGGTCAGCCGGGCCAGCCACTGGACCACCATCGGCGACAGTCGCTGTGGTGGTTCGCCGCCGGGTGGTGGCGGTGGTGGCAGCAGGGTCTGTAGGCCCCTCCACAGGGCCCGGGTGTGGTCGTGCGGGCGGGGTAGGTAGATCGGGGTGCGTTTCTGGGCGGTCTCGCGGGGTCCGCTGCGTCCCCAGACGCTCATCGGTTCGAGCAGGTGTCGGTCCTGCCAGTCGAGCCGGTCACCGATGGAGATCATCGCGCCGGTGACGGCGGCGGCGTCGCCGAACAGCCGGATCCGTCGGGACTGCCAGGTGTAGAGGCTGAGCAGGCCGTACGGGCCCCGGGTGGCGTCGGCTTCCTCGGCGGCGGTCTGCGGTTCACGTTCCCACACCGGCAGGTCCCGCTCGTCGGTCACCTGCCAGCCGGGTGCGACCGGTACCAGGTTGAGCAGCAGTGTCTCGGCCAGGGTCGCGCCTTCCAGGTGGACGCCGCCCAGCGAGCCGAGCGAGCCCACCCCGATGGAGTAGCCCTTGCCGTTCTTGACCCGCGTGTCGCCGACCGCTCCGGTCTTGATGCCCGCGGCGTCGTACGCCTGGCAGTGCACCAGCCACCGGGCTGCCTCGGCGGGCGTGATGGCGTCCAGGCCCGGTCCGGCGCGGGTGGTCAGGAACGGCAGGCCGTTGGGCACGTCGGCGATGAGGCGTTCCAGTCCGTACCTGGTGTCCTTGGCGGCGTGCAGGTCGGCGACCTGGTAGAACGGGTGCACGGGGTGGAGCAGGTCGAATCGGTCGCGGAAGGCGTCGAGGTATTCCGCGATGTCGGCGACGGGCAGTTTTCGGTCCCGCCACAGTGCCCGCCAGGCGGCCTCGCCGGGTGGGCCGTCGGTGGCCCGGTGCAGGATCGCCAACGCGAGCCGCAGCAGCGCGAACGTCTGGGTGGGCAGGTCACAGGCGATCATGCGGATGTCGTGGGCCTGCTCGAAGAGGCCGAGCAGCGAGACCTCGCGGTGTTGGCCTGCCGTGTCGAGCACCGGGATCCATGCCTGGTCGAGCAGGGAGTACCCGGCGGGGTGCGGTGCGCCGGTCACCGGCATCACCTCCTTCTGGGGTCGGGATGGGCTCAACTGGCGGCGCGGGTTGCGCGCAGCCCTTCGTCGGGGTCGTAGTGCAGGTCGAAGCCGGCCACCGTGGCGTTTCCGTCAGGGTCGATGTCGAGCACGAGCTCACCGGAGAGCCAGGGGTCGTCCTGCCAGGCGCTGACGTCGGTGCGCTGCTCCAGGTCGGCGATGACGTCGTCGACGATGTCGGCGGCGGTCATGGCACGCGGTAGGGGCAGGGTGCAGCGGGCGATCAGCCGGGGCAGCGGGCGGCGTGGGACGCTGGCGGTCGGCACGGTGACTCCACCGCCGTCGATCCAGGACGGGAGGGTCAGGCCGTCGGGTGTGCGGACCAGGAGCAGGACTTCGAGGGATTCCGCGTCGGTGTCGCGGACGTGGCCCTGCGCCACGCGGTCGTCACCGTCACCGACGCCCCCGGAGAGCCAGCCGATCAGGGGTACGCCGGGCTCGGCGACCTCGGCGAGGCGGAAGCCGTTGGCTTTCAGTTCCTTGGTGGTCATCTCGTCGTGTTGTCTGGCGTCCGCCTCGGCCATCGCGGGTTGCCAGGATGGCGGGCCGGTCGGCTCGGCGCCGTAGGCGGTCTGGGTGAGCGGTGCGATGTCGGCCGGCAGTCGCAGGGGTTCGCCGTCGAGGTGGGGCAGGAGCACGGCGGCGCTGCGCAGCAGGGTGGCCGGTTGGTAGACGCGGCGGGAGCCGGTGACGGGTTCGGGTGGTTCGGTGCTCCAGTCGGCGCCGGTGATCCAGCAGGTCGGCGTGGCGATTCGGGTGGGACGGTGGTCGCGGGGGTGACGGTGCAGCCGGCCGATGCGTTGCAGGACGAGGTCGACCGGGGCCAGGTCGGTGACGAGCAGGTCGAAGTCGATGTCGAGGGACTGTTCGGCGACCTGACTGGCCACCACCACGTGCCGGTGCGGACGGTTGCCGGTGCCGGGTGGTCCGAAGGTGTCCCGCAGCCAGCGGTCCTTCGTGGCCCGGTCGACGGCCATGAACCGGGAGTGCGCCACCGTCACGGGGGTGTCCGGGCCGAGGGTGTCGCGTAGCGCGGCGGCGGTTTCCTGGACCCGGGCCACGGTGTTGCGCACCACGAGGGCGCAGCCTCCGTCGGCCAGCTGGTCGCGCAGCAGGTCCGTCAGCGCCGGCAGATCGTCGGCCAGGCGTCGCACGGTGACCTCGATGCCTCGTCCGGAGTCGGCGCAGCTCGTGGCGGCGGCGCCGCGTTCGGCGGTAGAGACGGTGACCAGGGGGTATCGCAGGTCGGTGCGCAGGTCGGCGTACGGGTCGACGCGTGGTTTGCCACGGTCCCGCCAGGTGAGCGGGGGTGGGGCGCCGAGCCGGCCGGTGTCGTACGCCTTCATCAGCTCGGCCCGGCGGTGTGCGGGCAGCGTGGCGGACAGGACGACGACGGGCACGCCGTACGCGCCGAGCCAGTGCAGCGCCCGGTCGAGGAACTGTGTCATGTACACGTCGTAGGCGTGGGCCTCGTCGATGACGACGATCTTGCCGGCCAGGCCGAGGTGACGCAGTACCAGGTGTTTGCTGCGTAGGGCCGCGAACAGGAGCTGGTCGATGGTGCCGACGACGAAGCTGGACAGCAGGGTCCGTTTGGGGCCGGCGAGCCAGCGGTGCACGCCGATGTCGGTGCCGCCGTCGTCCTCGGCGATGCCGGTCGGCAGTGAGGTGATGCGCAGCCGGTCGTAGTCGGCGTTGAGTGCTGCTTTGCCGTGGGCCAGTCGCACGTCGCGGGCACCGCGGCCGATGTGGGTGTCGGGTAGCCGGCGTAGCCAGGACAGCATCCTGCCGAACATGGCGTCGCTGGTGGCCCGGGTGGGTAGCGCCAGGTAGCAGCCGGACGCGCCGGTGCGGCGGGCCAGGGTTTCCACCGCTGCGAGGGCGGCTTCGGTCTTGCCCTCCCCCATGGTCGCTTCGACGATCATCATGCCGGGTACGGGCATGGTCTCGGCCAGCTCGGCGACCGTGCGCTGGACCGGGCGGGGTGTCGCGCCGGCGGGCAGCACGAACCGCGCGGCGAACAGCTCGTCCACGCTCGACGGTGGTGCGGCGGGATGCCAGGGGGCGGGCAGGTCCAGCAGTTCCCAGCCGGATCGCAGTCGGTCGTCGTCGGTGGCG
Organism: Micromonospora echinofusca; assembly: GCF_017614955.1. Classification (GTDB taxonomy): domain Bacteria; phylum Actinomycetota; class Actinomycetes; order Mycobacteriales; family Micromonosporaceae; genus Micromonospora; species Micromonospora echinofusca_A. The sequence continues at coordinate 730 of NZ_WVUH01000236.1, read as the reverse complement.
TCGAGGAGGTACGGGAAGTAGTCCTCGTTGCTGGCGATCCAGTCGGCGGTGATGACGAGGCCGGTCAGTAGTGCCTGTACGGGTTGGGACAGCGGTGCGGTGTCCCAGTCACTGAGCCGTTCGCCCGCGCCGGACCGCTCGGCCATCCAGGTCAGCAGTTCGTGCTGTACGTCCTGCCAGAGCTGGTCGCCGAGCAGATGTGCACGGGTCCGGACGTCACGCAGGCCCTGGTCGGTGGGGGGAATGCCGTGGTGGCCGCCGACGATGACGGCGTACGGGTGGGGGTCGGTCCAGTCTTGCTGGTGCAGCCAGTCGGCCAGGACGAGGTGCCCGGCGGTGGCGTGCGGGGCGTAGCGGCGGTCGGCGCGGATCAGGTCACGGTGGTAGCCGAGTCCGTGGTCGCGCATCCGTTCGGCGAGGTGATGCGCCTGGTGGGCGAAGGCCGGGGTGGCTTTGCCGATGTCGTGTACCCCGGCGATCCAGACGGCCAGGGTACGGGCGTCGGTGTCGCCGCCGGGCAGTTCGTCGGCGATGCGTCGGCGCGCTGCCGGGCTGAGCCAGTGGTCCCAGAGTTGTCCGGCCACGTCGGCGGTGTCGGCGAGGTGCCGCCACAGGGGCAGCCAGCCGACCGGTGAGGTGCCTCTGCGGTCGGTCTTGCCCCAGACCGAGCGGGCCGCGTCGCCGAGGGTGGGGCCGGCTGCGGTGGCGGGCGGGGTTATCGGGTCACCGG
>NZ_WVUH01000235.1 GCF_017614955.1 Micromonospora echinofusca | reverse complement strand
GGGCGGGATCAGCGCAGGGCGCGCAGGAACCGTTCGGCGGCCGGGACCGCGCTCGCCGTACTCGATCCGCCCTGCTCCACGAAGACGGCGAAGGCCACGTCCCCCTGCCAGCCGACGAACCAGGCGTGGGTGTGGGCCGGGTTGTCGTCGTACTCGGCGGTGCCGGTCTTGCCGTGCACCGGCCCGCCGGGTACGTCCGCCAGGGCCGTCGCGGTGCCCCGGGTGACCACCTCGCGCATCATCGTCCGCAGTGGCCCGACCGACCCGGCCGACAGTTGCGGTCCGGCCGGGGCGGGCTGGGCCGGCGCCGGATCCAGCACGAGCTTCGGCTGCTGCCACTGGCCCCGGGCGACCGCCGCGGTGGCTGCCGCCATGGCCAGCGGGCTGACCTGGGTGGTGCCCTGCCCGAAGGCGGCGGCGGCCCGTTCGGCGGCCGACCCGCCGGTGGAGACCCGGCCGGTGAACGCGTCCAGCCCGAGGTCCCACCTGCCCTCCAGCCCGAGCGAGCGGCCCGCCTCGGCCAGCCCGTCCGGGCCGAGCTTCGGGGCGAGCGCGGCGAACGCCGTGTTGCAGGACTTCGCGAAGTCGACCCGGAAGGGCACCGTACCGAGGGCGAAGTTGTCGGAGTTCTTGAACGACCGACCGTCCACGGTGAACGTCTTCTCGCAGGGGACCGGCCCGTCCAGGGTGACCGCGCCGGCGTTCAGCAGGCCCAGCGCGCTGACCATCTTGAAGGTGGAGCCGGGCGGGACCTGCGCGGTGAAGGCGAGGTTCTCGCCGGCCGGGCCGGGACCGTTGGCGGCGGCGAGCACGGCCCCGTCACTGATCCGGACCGCGACCAGGGCGGCCCGTCGCCGTTCGGCGCGCAGGGCGCCGTCGGCGGCGTTCTGCGTCGCCACGTCCAGGGTGGTGCGTACCGGCTCACCGGCCTTCGGCTCGGCCCGGAACAGTTCGGTCCCGGTCGGGGCGACCTCACCCTCCGGCCCCTTGCGGTTGACCACCACGCTGAGCCCGGGCCGGCCGCGCAGCCGTTCGTCGTACCGACCCTGCAACCCGCCGTGGCCGACCAGGTCACCGGCCGTGTAGAGATCCGGTTTGGCGGCCAGGTCCTCCTTGAACGCCGGGTCGACCGAGCCGAGCACGGCCCGGGCGAACTCGCGGGTCGGGGCGAGGTCCCGCTGTTCCTCGCGGAACTTCGTCCCGGCGTAGTCGTAGATCCGGGGTTTGATCTGGAGGTACGCCTCCCGGCGGAGGGTCACCACCTCGACGAAGTCGCCCGGCTCGGCCGCGGCGAGCCGCTTCGGCAGGTCGGTCAGGTCGACCGGCGGGTTCAGCGCCGGCCGGACCGCCCGGAACGCCGCCTCCAGGTTGCGCGCCAGGGCGGCAGGATCCTCGACCTGGTTGGGCTGGACGCCGACCACCACGACCGGGCGGGGTGCCACGATCGGGGTACCGGCGGCGTCGAGCACCGCCGCCCGGGGTGCCGGGTCGCGGCGGACCGCCAGCCGGTCCCCGCTGGTCAGCCCCTCGTGCACCAGCTGCGGCTCCCAGATGACCTGCCACCGGTCGTCGCCGCCCTGGACCAGCCGGACGGGTCGGTCGTACCCCCAGGTGACGTCGCCGGGGAGCGACCACTCGACCCGGATGGTGGCGTTCGCGGTGTTCCCGGTGACGGTGGCCCCGCCGGTCCGTTTCAGCTCCGGTGAACTCTTCGGCAGCCCGCCGGTGAGCTCCCGGAGCTGCCCGGTCACCTCCTCGGCGGAGAGCCGGTCGCCGGCCGGGTTGCGGAACCCTACCGCGTTCAGGTCCCCGGAGCGCCAGCCGGCCAGGAAGGCGTCCACGCTCTCCTCCGGCCCGTCCCCCCGCGAGCAGCCGACCAGCGCCGTACCGGCCAGCGCGAGGCAGGTCAACGCGGCCGGCAGCCGCGCCGCGCGCCGCCGGGTCGGGCGGTGCCGACGGATCGGGTACACCTCACGCATGCTCGGCCATCCTTTCGTCCCCGTACCGGCCGGAACCGACGGTAGTACGGGTTCGGCCCCGACCGCTGTCCCTGTCGCACCGGGGGTGCGACGAAACCGTCTCCCGGGATCAGGTGAGGAAACTGCCGGGTAGGGGTACTCCCGTCCTGCCCCGGCCCCGTACCACAACGGGAGAACGGCCATAGTCCGGAACCGTACGTCTCGGCTGGTGGTCCGCCGAGGGGCAAGGTGATCGGGAGGGCCTAGGCTGAGCGGCGAGTGACCCACAGCGTGGTGGGTCGAGGGGAGTGGCACCGATGGACCGGCGTCCGGCAGTCAAACCGGGACCCGATCTCCGGCAGGTCGACACCAGCCGGGACGACAGCTTCGATGCGGCGACCGACGGCGATGGCGTCGGCAGCCGCCTGCACAGTGGCGTGACCGGAGTTTCCGGTGCGAGCCTGGACACCCTCTACGATCTCGGCCTGCCGCCCGAGGCGCTCGCCGACGACGCGGAGGACGCCGAACTCGACGAGCCGGTACCGAACGCCGAACGCCTGGTCGCCCAGGCGGTCGCCCTGGCCGGGGACGACCATGACGCGGCGACCCTGGTGGACCGGTTCTGGCGGTTCGCGCCGGACGAGGAGCTGATCGGCTTCACCGCCGAGGAGATGCTCTCCGCCGCCCGGGCCCACCGGGACCTGGCCCAGCAGCGGGTACCGGGCGAGTTGAAGCTGCGCATCCACGAGCCGGACGCCGAGCAGCAGCACACCGTCGTCGAGATCGTCACCGACGACATGCCGTTCCTGGTGGACTCGGTCACCGCCCTGCTCACCGCCCACCACCTCGACCTGCACCTGCTGGTGCACCCGCTGGTGGTGGTCCGCCGGGAGCCGCTGGGCCGGCTGACCGAGGTGGCCGCGGACGTCGAACCGGACGACGCGATCGACGGCGACATCGTCGAGAGCTGGATGCGGATCGAGATCGACCCGGTCCGGGACCAGGAGGAGCGCGACAACCTGCGCCGCGAGTTGCAGCGGGTGCTCACCGACGTCCGGGAGGCGGTCGAGGACTGGCCGAAGATGCGCCAGCGGGCGCTGTCCCTGGCCGACGAGCTGTCGGCGGCGCGTACCTCGGAGAACCGTCCCCCGGTGCCGGAGAAGGACATCACCGACTCGGTCGAGCTGCTGCGCTGGCTGGCCAACGAGCATTTCACCTTCCTCGGCTACCGGGAGTACCGGCTGGCCGCCGACGAGCGGGGCGAGCAGGCGCTGGAGGCGGTGCTCGGCACCGGGCTGGGTATCCTGCGGGCCGACCGGCCGGAGGCGCGGGCGCTGTCCTCGATGACCCCGGAGGCGTACCAGAAGGCGCTGGAGAAGCGTCTGCTGATCATCACCAAGGCGAACTCCCGGGCCACCGTGCACCGGTCGGCCTACCTCGACTACATCGGCTTCAAGGTGTTCGACGAGGCCGGCGAGGTGATCGGTGAGCGGCGTTTCCTGGGGTTGTTCTCCACCGCCGCCTACCGGACCAGCGTACGCGAACTGCCGGTGGTGCGCCGGAAGGTCGCCGAGGTGATGGAACGGTCCGGGCTCAGCGAGCGCAGCCACTCCGGCAAGGACCTGCTCCAGATCCTGGAGACGTACCCGCGCGACGAGCTGTTCCAGATCAAGACCGACGACCTGTACCACGCGGCGATCGGGGTGCTCCGGATGGCGGGGCGCCGGCAGTTGCGGCTGTTCCTGCGCCGGGACGGCTACGGCCGGTTCATCTCCTGCCTGATCTACCTGCCCCGGGACCGGTTCACCACGCAGAACCGGCTGCGGATGCAGGAGATCCTGCTCCGCGAGCTGAACGGGGTCGGGGTGGACTACACCACCCGGGTGACCGAGTCGATGCTGGCCCGGGTGCACTTCATCGTGCGGACCGACCCGGCCGCCCCGCCCGGTGAGGTGGACGCCGACCTGCTGGCCGAGGAGCTGGCCGACGCGACCCGGCTGTGGGACGACGACTACCGGCTGGTGCTGGAACGCAAGCTCGGCGACGAGCAGGCCAAGCACCTGTTCACCCGGTACGCGGACGCCTTCCCGGAGGGCTACAAGGACGGTCACACGCCGTACGAGGCGATGAAGGACCTGGCCAAGCTGGAGCTGCTGGAGGAGCCGGGCCAGCTGGAGATGCACCTGTTCCGCCGGCAGCAGGCGCCCCGGCTGGGGCGGGCGGTGGACACCGACGGGCTGGACGTGCGGTTCAAGGTGTACCGGTACGGCGAGCCGATGATGCTCTCGGCGGTGCTGCCGGTGCTGCACTCGCTCGGCGTCCGGGTGGTCGACGAGCACCCGTACGAGGTGGACCGGATCGACGGCCGGATCTGGCTGTACGACTTCGGTCTGCGGCTGCCGGAGGGGCACCAGGACCTGGCCGAGGTGCGCCCGCACGTGGAGAACGCGTTCGCGGCGGCCTGGCGGGGCGAGGCCGAGGTGGACGGCTTCAACGAGCTGGTGCTGCGGGGCGGACTGACCTGGCGGCAGGTGGTGGTGCTGCGGGCGTACGCGAAGTACCTGCGGCAGGCCGGCACGGTCTTCTCCCAGGACTACATGGAGCAGACCTTCATCGCGTACCCGTCGATCGCACAGCTGCTGGTGGAGCTCTTCGAGGTGCGGTTCTCGCCGACCCTGGAGCTGACCGCCGAGGCGCGCAACCAGCGGGCCCGGGAGCTGGTGGACCGGATCGGGCAGGCCCTGGACGACGTGTCCAGCCTGGACCAGGACCGGATCCTGCGGTCGTACCTGACGGTGATCCAGGCCACCCTGCGGACGAGCTTCTTCCAGCGCCGTACGGACGGCCGGCCGAAGGAGTACGTGGCGTTCAAGCTGGACCCGCAGGCGATCCCGGACCTGCCGCAGCCGCGCCCGAAGTACGAGATCTTCGTGTACTCGCCCCGGTTCGAGGGGGTGCACCTGCGGTTCGGGGCGGTGGCCCGGGGTGGCCTGCGCTGGTCGGACCGCCGGGAGGACTTCCGGACCGAGGTGCTGGGCCTGGTCAAGGCACAGATGGTAAAGAACGCGGTGATCGTGCCGGTGGGCGCCAAGGGTGGCTTCGTGTTGAAGCAGAAGCCCGGCGACCGGGACGAGGCGGTCGCCTGCTACCAGGGGTTCATCTCCGGTCTGCTGGACGTCACCGACAACATCGTCAGCGGGAAGATCGTGCCGCCGGTCGACGTGGTCCGGCACGACGGGGACGACCCGTACCTGGTGGTGGCCGCCGACAAGGGCACCGCGACGTTCTCCGACATCGCCAACGAGATCTCGGTGTCGCACAACTTCTGGATGGGCGACGCGTTCGCCTCCGGTGGTTCCGCCGGGTACGACCACAAGAAGATGGGCATCACCGCCCGGGGCGCCTGGGAGTCGGTGAAGCGGCACTTCCGGGAGCTGGGGCACGACACCCAGACCCAGGACTTCACCGTGGTCGGCGTGGGTGACATGTCGGGTGACGTGTTCGGTAACGGGATGCTGCTGTCGGAGCACATCCGGCTGGTGGCCGCCTTCGACCACCGGCACATCTTCCTGGACCCGTCGCCGGACGCGGCCACCTCGTACGCCGAGCGGCGGCGGCTGTTCGACCTGCCGCGTTCGTCGTGGGCGGACTACGACCAGGAGTTGATCTCGGCCGGGGGTGGCGTCTTCCCGCGTACCGCCAAGTCGGTGCCGATCACGCCGCAGGTCCGGGCGGTGCTCGGCCTCGACGACGGGGTGGAGAGCATGTCCCCGCCGGAACTGATGCGGGCCATCCTGACCGCGCCGGTGGACCTGTTCTGGAACGGCGGTATCGGCACCTACGTGAAGGCGTCCAGCCAGACGAACGCCGAGGTCGGCGACAAGTCCAACGACGCCATCCGGGTCAACGGCAAGGACCTGCGCTGCCGGGTGGTCGGTGAGGGCGGCAACCTGGGCTTCACCCAGGTCGGCCGGATCGAGTACGCCCAGTCGGGCGGCCGGATCTACACCGACTTCATCGACAACGCGGCCGGGGTGGACTGCTCCGACCACGAGGTCAACATCAAGATCCTGCTCGGTACGGCGGTCGCCGACGGCGAGTTGACCGTGCCCGAGCGGGACGAACTGCTGGCCGAGATGACCGACGAGGTCGCCGAGCTGGTGCTGCGGGACAACTACGACCAGGCCCGGGCGCTCAACAACGCGCAGGCCCAGGCGGCGTCGCTGCTGCCGGTGCACCGCCGGATGATCACGGATCTGGAACGTTCCGGGGTGCTCAACCGGGAGCTGGAGGCGTTGCCGCCGGACGAGGAGCTGGCGGTCCGGACCGACACCGGGCTGACCGCGCCGGAGTTCGCGGTGCTGCTGGCGTACGTCAAGATCTCGCTGGAACGGGAGATCCTCGCTGACGGGCTGGCGGACGAGGAGTGGACGACGGAGGTCCTCACCAACTACTTCCCGACGCCGCTGCGCCAGCGGTACGCCGACCGGATGGGCCAGCACCGGCTGAACCGGGACATCGTGACCACGGTGCTGGTCAACGAGGCGGTCAACCGGGGCGGGATCACCTTCATCTACCGGGTGGTCGAGGAGACCGCGGCGTCGGCGGCGGACGTGATCCGGGCGTACGTGGTGGTCCGGGAGGTCTTCGGGCTGCGGGAGCTGTGGGACGCGGTCGAGGCGCTGGACAACCGGGTGTCACCGGAGTTGCAGACCACGGTGTACCTGGACAGCCGGCGGCTGCTGGACCGGGCGGTGCGCTGGCTGGTGACCAACCGGCGTTCGCCGATCGACGTGCCCGCCGAGATCGCCCGGCTGCGGGACGGCGTGTCCCGGCTCCTGCCGGAGTTGGGCAACCTCTTCTACGGCGCGGAGCGGGAGGCGCTGGCCGAGCACATCGAGATGATGGCCGGGCGGGGGTTGCCCCGGGAGCTGGCCGAGACGTCGACCCGGTTGATGTACAGCTTCGGTCTGCTGGACGTGGTGGAGACCGCGGCCCAGACCGGGCGGGACGTCGGCGAGGTGGCCTCGGTCTACTTCGTGCTCTCCGACCGGTTCCGGGTGGACTCGCTGCTGTCGAAGATCTCCCTGCTGCCCCGGGAGGACCGCTGGCAGACCCTGGCCCGGATGGCCCTGCGGTACGACCTGTACGCGGCCCTGGCCGCGCTCACCGCCGAGGTGCTCGGCTCGACTCCGGCGGACCTGCCGGCGGCCGACCGGGTGCAGGAGTGGGAGCAGTCGAACGCCACTTCGATCAGCCGGGCGCACCGGGCGATGGGGGAGTTCGACGAGTCCCGGGCGGACCTGGCTGCCCTGTCGGTGCTGCTGCGGCAGATCCGTACCCTGGTCCGGACCTCGGCCGCCGCCTGACCGGCTGGCGGGTCCGCGAGCCGGTCGGACGCCGATCGTCCGGCCGGCTCGGATCGGGGCCGTGCCGTCGTGATGTGCGTGATGCCTCCCAGGCATAAAAATGCCTGGGAGGCATCACGTTCGTGAGTGGACCCCGGGGTTGGTCAGGGGCGTGCGGTGCCGGCGACGAAGGCCCGCCAGGCCGCCGGGGTGAAGCGCAGGACGGGGCCCTGCCGGTCCTTGCTGTCCCGGACGGCGACGACGCCGGGGAGGTTGTCGGCCACCTCGACGCAGTTGCCGCCGCTTGAGCCGCTGCGGGTGGACGTGCGCCACCGGGCTCCGGTCAGCTCCATGTCTCCACCACTTCCTTGATCAGGTCGATCGACTGCCGGCGGGGGAGCGCGTCGTTGCGGACGCTCTCCCAGATCTGTATCAGCCTAGCCACTTCCTCATCGTTGTCGATGAGTATCCCGCCGAGCTGGTGCTCCAGGTGGCCGACCCAGCCGCCCGCCGTCGAGCGGGCCAGCGTGAACGGGCCGGAGAGCCCGAGGTGCAGCACCGCGTCGGCCGGCACCACGTGCACGCTGATGTGCGGTTTCTCGGCGCAGGCCAGCAGGTGCCCGAGCTGTTCGGCCATCAGCAGGGTGAACCCCTCGCCGCAGCGGCGCAGCACCGACTCGTCCAGCACCACGATGTACTGCGGGGGTTGCGCGCGGTCCAGGATGGCCTGCCGGTCCAGCCGGGTGGCCACCCGCTGGTCCACCTCGGCCTCGGCCAGGGTGGTGTCGAGCCGGAGCACCGCGCGGGCGTAGTTCGGGGTCTGGAGCAGCCCGGGGATCAGCGACGGTTCCCAGCAGAAGAGCTGCTCGGCGGCCCGCTCGGCGTCCAGCCAGGGCCGGAACCAGGACGGCGCGCCGTCCCGCCGGGCCAGCTCCAGCAGGGAGACCAGCAGGTCGCCGCTGTCCAGTACGGCGTCGGCGCGGGCCAGGAACGCCTCGTCGAGCGGGTGCTGACCCAGCTCCACGGCGGACACCTTGGACGACGAGTAGTGCACCAGCTTGCCGAACTCCTCCTGGTTCAGCCCGGCCACGGTGCGCAGCCGGCGGAGCTGGGCGCGGATCAGGTCGGCGGTCGGGGGGACCGGTCGTCTCGCCACACTTCCTCCACAACATCGGTCAGGGGTGTCGCCGGTCGCCCCGCGTGGCCGTGGTCGGGCCCGCGCTGCGCCAGCACCAGCAGCCAATACTTCCGTACGTGTCGGTTCGCTCAGCAGACTGTGACGGCGTGGCGCCGGGGACTTCCGACTCCCCCGGTCCCGACTCCGGCGCCACGCCCCCGGAACCCGGTGTCCGGGTTGCTGCGGAAGGGACATGGCGCAGCCCGGACGCCGGCCGGGGGACGAGCACGGGAGGACCGATGAAGGACGATGTGGCGGGTCCGCCGGACCCGGTCGGGGCGACGACGCCGCACAGCCCGCTGCGACCGATCTGGTGCTGCCGCGCCTGCGGGCACCCCTGGCCGTGTGCCCGGGCCCGACTGCACCTGACCGCCGAGTACGCGGACACCCTGGTCACGCTCTCGGTCTATCTCTGCGGGCTGCTTCACGAGGCGGTCGGCGACCTGTACCGGCTGAACCCCGCGGACGGTCCGTCGCCGCAGGCGATGTTCGACCGCTTCCTGGGCTGGGTGCCGCACCGGCACCGGCCGGGGTGAGGAAGCCTCCCCGACCTTGAGCCCAACCGAACGGAAGGGCCCCGGTACCGCTGGCGGCAACCAGGGGTACCGGGGCCCTTCCCACCTGCCCCGCCGGCCCGTCGGCGACGGCTTCTTGGCGACGGCTCACCGTACGCTGGCGAAGACGACCACGTTGTCGAGGTAGGTGCCCTTCTTCTTGTCGAAGGCACCACCACAGGTGACCAGGCGCAACGTGGCGTTGGGTGTGGTGGCGTAGACCAGGTCGGTGGGGAAGGACGCCTTCGGGAAAGCCTTCACCCCGTCGACCGTGAACGTCACCACCTTCCCGTCCTTGCGGCTGACCTGGATGGTGTCGCCGGGGCGCAGCGCGCCGAGCTTGAAGAAGACGGCCGGGCCGAGTTCCTTCGAGTCGACGTGTCCGACGACGACCGAACTGCCGATCTCGCCGGGGCTCGGTCCGAACCGGTACCAGCCGGCCCGGTCCGCCTGTTTCAGCGACGGCACCTCCATGCTGCCGTCGGCGTTCACCCCGAGCGACATGATGTCCGCGTCGACGCCGATCCGGGGGATCCGTACCCGGGTCGGGTCGGACCGGTCGAGGCCGACCGGTGCGACCGGCACCGCCGATGCCGACGGGCCTCCGGCCTCCGGTGCCGGGGCGTACCGCGTCGGGGCGGCCTCGGCCACCGGTTGCGGGGGCCGGGGAGCCGGTCGGGTGAACGCAGCCACCACCAGGCCGACACCGAAGATCCCCACCAGCGCGAAGAGGGTGACGAGCGCGAGGCCGGCGGCCCGACGCGGAACTCCGCGTGGGCCGCCGACTTCCCCCGTCACCGGATCAGGCCAGCGTTCCATTGGCCTGGCGCCGCCGCAGGACCAGCATGCTGCCGAGCGCAGCCGCCGCCACCAGGCCGATACCGCCGGCCGCCATGCCGGTGCTGGTGGTCGCGCCACCGTCACCACCCTCGACGTGGCCGCGCGGGGCCACGACGACCTCACCCTCGGCGCACGAGCCCTTCAGCTCGTACGTCCCCGGGCGGGCGTGCCGGTCGACCTGGGCCTCACCGGCGTAGACGAACTTCTTGTGCTCCGGCCCGGTGTCGCTGCCACCCTTGCCGCCCTTGTGCTCGCCGCCGGTCTCGCCGCCCGGCTGGCCGCCCTTGTGCTCGCCGCCGGTCTCGCCACCGGGCCGGCCGCCCTTGTGTTCCCCACCGGGCATGCCGCCCGGCTGGCCGCCGGGCTCCCCCTTGTCGTGGGTCACCGGGTGCAGCTTGACCTCGCCGGTCACCTTGGACCAGGCCTTGGGGTGCGCCTGCTCCTCGGAGCAGACCTGGACGATCTCGATGCGCTGGCCCGGGTGCACGGTCGCCGGCTCGGTGTAGATCTTGCCCCACTTGTGGGGAGCCGGAGCCTGGTCGGCGAGCGCGATGCCCGGCGCGCTGACGAGCAGGGCCGCACCGCCGAGGGCAGCGCCGACGACCAGCTTGCCGAGGAACTTCTTTGCCATGACTTCCCCCTCTTGTGACCATTGCTCGCGTTTGGCGAGCTACGACCGACGTTAACGAGTTCATGAGCTTTCATCAGGTTTTTCCGTGACTTGCCCTGAATTCGTCTTGGCGGTCGTTACCTGTGGTAGGGGGTCTATCGGCTGTTGCCTCCTGTCTGGAGCGGATCGGCCCGGTTCGGGCGGGGAAGGGACGGGTTCAGACCCGGGTGGCGAAGACGATGATGTTGTTCAGGTAGGTGCTCCGTTGTCTGTCGAAAGTGCCGCCGCAGGTCACCAGGCGTAGCCCGGCCCGGTCGGACGGTCCGTACACCAGCGCCGAGGGGAAGGACTTCTTCGGGTACGACCGCACCTCGTCGACGCGGAACTGCACCACGCTGCGGTCCTGGCGGGTGATCCGGATCCGGTCCCCGGCGGCCAGTTCACCGAGCCGGAAGAAGACCGCCGGCCCGAGGGCCGCCGAGTCGACGTGTCCCATCAGCACCGCGTTGCCGGTCTCGCCGGGACTCGGCCCCTGGCCGTACCAACCGGCCAGGTGCGCCCGGCTGAGCGGGGGTACCTCGACGCTGCCGTCACTGCGGGTGCCGAGCGTGAGCACGTCGGCGCGTACCTTGATCCGCTCGATGGTCACCTGTACCGGCGCCGAGTGGGGCAGGCCGGGATCGGCGGAGGGTCCGTTACCCCCGGCGAGGTCCGGGTCGACGGCCGCCGTCGGCGGGGCGGGAAGCGGCGCGTTCAGATCGGCCCCGGCGGCCGGCTGCGGCGGGGTGACCGGATCGGGTGCGGTGACCGCCAGGCCGATGAGACCCACCCCGGCCAGGGCCACCAGGACGACGAGCAGGGGGCCGGCGACCCGCCAGGGTGCCCCGGGACGGCCGCCGGCTCCTCTCGTCATCGGGTCAGCCGACCTGGTCACCGGTGCGGCGACGACGTACCAGCAGCAGGCCGCCGATGGCGGCGGCCCCCAGCAGCCCGACCCCACCGGCGGTCAGGCCGGTCTCGCTGGCCGTGCCGGTGCGGAGCGAGCCGCCGTCACCGCCGTCGACCGGGCCGCGCGGGGTGACGATCAGTTCACCCCGACCGCAGGACCCCCGCAGCTCGTAGTGCCCCGGCCTGGTGTTCCCCGGCACCTCGAAGCTGGTCCAGTAGATGTGGATCCCCCAGTCCGGGTCGGACCCGAAGTGGACCCTGTCTCTTATACACATTTCCGAGCCCACGAGACTCGACGTCACCTCGTATGCCGTCTTCTGCTTGAAAGAAAAAAAAAAAAAGCAGAGGATAGGG
>NZ_WVUH01000234.1 GCF_017614955.1 Micromonospora echinofusca | reverse complement strand
ACCGGGCCCTGATCGCCGTGCGCAGTCGGGCACCGTACCGACCCACCGGTGGAGGTACCCATCCGGACGCCGGGCTAGGCCCGGGTGAGCCGTGACGCCGACAGCGGTCCACGCGTCGGCGCGATACTGTCGGTTCATGGGTGTGACGGGGGCAGGGGTACCGGTCGGGTCGACGGTACCGGCCGGACCGGTACGGTCGGCCCGCTCGACCTGGCACCGCGCGATGCGGGTGGCCCGGGTGGCCGCCCTCGGTACCGGAGGAGCGGCACTGACCGCCGCCGTCACGACAGGGGTACTGCTCGGGCAGGCCCGGCAGGCCCGCCGGACCATCCCGATGGCGGAGGCGCCCCCGCCCCGCTGTGACGGCCTCTACGGCCCGAAGTTCCCCGGGAAACCGCTGACCCTGGTGGTGCTCGGCGACTCCTCGGCGGCCGGGTACGGCGTGTTCCGGCCCCGGGAGACGTTGGCCGCGCTGCTCGCCACCGGGCTGTCCCGACGGCTGCGCCGGCCGGTGAAGCTGCGCCGGTTCGCGGTGGTCGGCTGCCTCTCCAGCGGGCTGCCGCACCAGGTGGAGGCCGCCCTGGAGGTGGCGCCGGACATCGCGGTCATCCTGATCGGCGGCAACGACGTCACCAACCGCACCCCACCCTGGGCGGCGGTCCGTTACCTGGCCGACGCGGTCCGCGACCTGCGCGCGGCCGGTGCGGAGGTGGTCGTCGGCACCTGCCCCGACCTGGGTGCCATCCAGCCGATCAAGCCCCCGCTGCGCTGGGTCGCCCGGCGGTGGGGCCGGCAGTTGGCGGCGGCGCAGACCGTGGCGGTGGTCGAGGCGGGCGGCTGGACGGTCTCCCTCGGGGACCTGCTCGGCCCCCGGTTCACCGCCGAGCCGGCCCGGATGTTCGCCTGGGACCGGTTCCACCCGTCCGCCGAGGGGTACGCGGTCGCCGCCGCCGCCCTCTTGCCGACGGTGCTCTCCGCGCTCGGCTCCGCCCCGGAACGCAGGGGTGCCCTGGGCCGGCACGAAGGCGTACGGTCACTGCCGGAGGCCGCGCAGGAGGCGGCACGGCACGCCGGGACGGAGGTCAGCGGCACCCGGGTCAGTGGTCGGGAGCGGGGACCGGCCGGCCGGTGGGCGCAGTTGCGCCGCCGACGGGCCCTGTTCGGGGCCGGCTCGGCGCCGCAGCCGCCCGAGCCGACGGCCCCGCCGGACACCCCGGCACCGCAGCCTCCGGACACGGCCACCGGGGCACCCACAGTGGAGGGACGAGCATGAGCGAGCGCGGCAGCGGGCGGGCGGCCCGGGTGGGTCGGGCGGCGGCCCTCACGCTGATCGCCGGCACGGTCGGCGGTGCGGCGGTCCTCGCCGGGGAGGCGTTCGTCGCGCGTACCCGACGGTACGCACAACCCGAACTGGGGCTGGCCCTGCGCTCCACCGTCGGGCGGACCGGTGCCACCCCGTTGCGTCTGGTCCTGCTCGGTGACTCGTCGGCCCTCGGGGTGGGCGTGGACCGGGTCGGGGACACCATCGGCGGGCAACTGGCCCGGCTGCTCGCCGAGGAGCCGGGCCCGACCGGCGACCGGCAGGTACGCCTGAGCAGCGTGGGCGTCTCCGGCTCCCGGTCGACCGACCTGGCCACCCAGGTGGCCCGGGCACTGCTCGGCGAACGGCCGGACGTGGCGGTGATCCTGATCGGCGCCAACGACGCGACCTCGGCCCGCCGTCCGGGCGAATCGGCCGCCTACCTCGGTGCGGCGGTCCGCCGGCTGCGGGACGCGGGCGTGGAGGTGGTCGTCGGCACCTGCCCCGACCTGGGCGCGGTCCGGGCGATCGCCCCGCCGCTGCGGCAGGTCGTCGGCTGGTTGGGCCGGCGGACCGCACAGGCACAGGCCAACGCGGTCCTGGAGGCCGGTGGGGCGGTGGTCGATCTGGGTGCCGAGACCGGGCCGGTGTTCCGGGCCGACGCCGGTACGCTCTGCCACGACGGCTTCCACCCGTCGGCGGACGGTTACCGGGTCTGGGCGCACGCGCTGCTCCCGGCGGTGGCCGCCGCAGCCGCCGCAGCCGCCCGGCGCTGACCGGGGCGTTCCCCGGTCACCGGGGCGGTCAGCAGGTCTTCACCACGGTCATCCGGGTCACCTGCGGCAGCGGCACGAGTCGGGGTACCCGCTGTTCGGGCTGGTCCCCCGTGGCCTCCTTGGCCGGGCCGACGATCAGGTGGCCGTCGCGTACCCCCACCAGTTCGCCGCAGACCGGCCCGGCGGACGTCTCCACCGACACCAGCGGCGCCCGGCTCTCCCCCGGGCCGAGCCAGGTCAGACCGACCGCGGCGGCGAGGACCACCAGGCCGACCACCATCAGCCGGGCGGCCCGCCGGATACCGGTACGGATCCGTTCGCTCTCCTCGGCGTGCCAGGCCCGCAGCGACTCGCCGGTCAGGTAGATCTCGTCGTCCGGCCACCCGGAGGCGGCCCGCAGCGCCAGCAGGGACGCGGTGACCAGCAGTACGAAGGCCCCCGCCAGCAGGACCACGACCAAGTACCGGACGCCGGGGGCCAGATTCGAGATGTCGCTGCGGCCCTTGACGATCAGCACCGCACCGAGCAGGGCGGTCAGGCCGGCGAGCCCGGTGCGCCACCCCTCGGCCTGCCGGCGGAGCGAGTCGAGCTGGTGGAACTGGGTCTCCTGGGCCAGTTGTGCCCAGCGTTTCTCGGCGATACTCACGGCAGGGCCACCTTCCAGTACGCCCCGCAGCCCGACTCGCCCGACTCGGCGGGCCGCTCGGCGTGCGGGAACCCGCAGGCGCAGATCACCGTGACCGGCCCGGCCGGCGGTTTCGGCGCCGAGCCGGCCTTCCGTCTCGGGAAGATCCCCTTGTAGCCGTGCGGGCTGCCGATGTCGTGGCTGCTCACCGTCCGGCCCTGGCAGGCCGGGCAGACCCCGGTGATGTCCAGGCCCTTCTCCCGCAGTACCACGTCGAATCCGGCCAGCAGGCCGAAGCTCTGCTCGGTGTAGCTGATGCCGCTGTGCGGCGTGACGACGGTCGGCTGGTCAGTCAACCGGGTCCTCCTCGGGTGGCACGGTGAGGTCGAACAGGGGTGCGTAGTGGCGTAGCCGGTCCCGTACCCAGGCAGGGGTCTCCCCAGTCAGGTCGGCGCAGCGTTCGACGTGCGCGTCGGAGACGACCGGGCCCACGGCGGGCTCGTACCCGTCGAAGTGGGCGGAGAGCAGGATCAGGTCCTGCCAGCGCACCAGATCGTCCGGGACGGTGGTCGGGTCGTAGTCGAAGGTCAGCCCCAACGGGACGTACCGGTCGAGGCGCTGCTGCGCCTCGGGCAGGGTCAGCCCGAGCCGCCCGGCCTGCCGTACCAGGTGCAGGCAGGTGACGACGGACACCGGTGCATCCTCGTCGTCGGCCTCCGGCAGAAGTTCGAGATCCACGGCGTCCGGCCGTACCTCGGCGAGGGCAGCCAGGGCACTTGCCGAGACCTCGGGTACCGGTGCCCCGAACTGCCGATACCAGTCGAGTTCCTGGATCACCTCGACCACCGGGCTGTCGGTCTCGAACGCATGCTCGGCGACCAGGAGCGGGCTCCAGCGATCCCGCCAGTGGACTTCATCCATCCGCTCCACGCAGAGCAGGTCAAGCTGCCGCAAGGATGGTCGGAGGTCGGGGGCT
The DNA here is from genome assembly GCF_017614955.1 of Micromonospora echinofusca. Classification (GTDB taxonomy): domain Bacteria; phylum Actinomycetota; class Actinomycetes; order Mycobacteriales; family Micromonosporaceae; genus Micromonospora; species Micromonospora echinofusca_A. The sequence continues at coordinate 8,115 of NZ_WVUH01000234.1, read as the reverse complement.
GCGGTCACGAAATCCGCCACGGCGGGCTGTACGTCTGTGAACACACCGTTGCGCGTGAGCGCGTCCAGACACTCCGCCGCCGGCAGTCGGCAGGTGTCGGTGAACCAGATCAGCTCGGGCACTGAGATCGGCCGGGTCGACGAGGCGAGCCTCAGAAAGAGTGCGTGGTCGTGGAACTTTTCGCCCGCCACCGACCAGACCGAATCCGGGTTGATCAGCCCGGCGATGATCCGGGCGCTTCCCGACCAGTCGTCCCGTCGGCCCGGGGCCCTGCGCATGATGAACGATCCGGCCCCCGGGTGCGGCACCACGTCCGGAAGGTCGTCGAGTTCGGGCAACGACAGCTGGCCCAGTGACTCCAGCCTCCGCAGCCCCTCCCGGACCGCCTGGATGCTCCACCCGATCTGGGCGGCCACATAGACCATGCGCCAGCGAGCGAGCCTCCCATCCGACTCCGCACTCGGCAGCGCCGCCTTCTCGACCTCGGTCAATGGCGTCGGCGCCAGCTCCGGATCGGGCAGCGCATAACCCAGGGGGGCGAACCGGTTGATGGCGGCCCATGCCTCCATAAGGGATGCGCCGGTGCTGGCGACGACCCTGGCAAGGTGTCGCAGCGGCACCACGCTGGGTACCCACGGTGGCTCCCCGTCCAGGTCCTGGGAGAGCAGGGTCAGGTCGGACCTGGTGCAGATCTGGTCGGCCAGATCCTCCGGGTCGAGCACCGCCACCGGATTGTCCGGCGGCAGCCATCGCCGCGCCTGGTGGAGGACCTCCCCGAGGGTCAGTCCTTCCCGCGCCGAGATCCCCACCAGGATCACCGGGATCGGCGGGTCGAGGTTGGCGGACTGGCCCAACGCGACCAGCACCAACTCGAGCAGGTGCGCCGGTACCGAGGTGAGATCCGCCTGCTCGACAACTCGGAGGGGCCGGACATCCAGGCCGGCGATCGCAAACCGGAGCAACCGGCGGCGCACCTGCCCGGCCGGCTGGTCCAACTCGTCGGCCAACTCGGCGAACCGCCCCACCTCGGTGGTGTTCCCGTCACCGACCAGCGTCAGCAGGTGGCCGTCGAGCGGCGCGGGCACCGGGTACCCCTCGATCCGGGCCACGCTCGCCCACCGCGACCCGACCGGTCCGGCCAACGACCAGACCGCCCGTCGCCACGAGTGCAACCAACCCGGCATTGACGCGCTGCCCATCTGCACCAGTAACCGACCGTCACGAGGGACACAGCCGACCCGTCCCAGATCGACGAGTTCGGCATCCACGGCTTCCCTACCGAGCGGGATCCGGACGCCGTGCTCGACCAGGTACTCATAGACCTGTTGGGCGACCTCCGGCTTGGCCTCGGTCACCGACCACAGCCAGCGCAGGGTCAGGCCCGGCCAGCCGACCAGCTTCGGCAGACCGTCCCGGAGCTGACCGGTCACCCACTCCTGGTCCCAGTCCCGGAGTGTCCTGCGGTCCACGGTGAACCGGGGCCGTTGCCGGTCCCGCAGGTCCACCACGTAGCCGTACCCGGTCTCGTCGGTCCGGATGCCGTCGGCGGTCAGGCCACCCTCGCCCGCCACCCACCAGACCCGGTCGGTCACGCGTGCCGGCGTGACACCGCTACCGGAGTACCGCAGCTCACCCGCGCGCCACCGCTCCGGTTGCTTGCCCTCCTCGCGGATCTCCAGGTCGAACTCGGGCAGCAGGATCAGCTCGTCGAGGGTCCGCCGGACGGAGACCTTCTCCTCGCCGGTCAGCAGCAGCCGGACGCTGGTCCCGCCGTCCGGCACGCCGTGGTCCCGTCGGATCCGGAACAGGCTGCCGCTGCTGCTGATGTCGATCCGCAGGGTGTCCCCGACCGGTTCGGCGTACTCGTCGGTGGCCCGGGTCCGGATGGAGATCTCGTCGGCGAGCATGAAGTAGCTGAACACCCCGATGCCGAACTGGCTGTTCGGGATGAGCCGCAGGTCCGGGTCGACCCGCTGCCAGCGGGCCTGCTCCCGGCGGAACGCGTCGCGGTGCACGAACCGCTGGCCGGCCTGGGCGAAGGTGTTCTTCAGCGTGTCGGCGTCCATCCCGACGCCGTTGTCCGTGCACTCGACGAACGGCTGGCCGTCCTCCACCCCCTGGGTGAAGACGATCCGGCCCTGCCAGTCCGGCACCGGCATACCCCTCACCGACAGGTACCGTCGCCGCATTTGCCGGTACCGGCAGGCGTCCAGCGCGTTCTGGTACAGCTCGCGCAGCGCCAACGTGGGGTCGCCGTAGAGCTGCCGACCCATCAGCAGTTCCTTGATCTTGTCGTCGGAGAGCCGGAAGCGCGGCAGCTCCTTCTCGTAGCGCCGTTCGTTGCGGACCCCGGTACCGGCCGGGGTGATGCCCTCGGCGGTCACCACCACCGGGAACGCCGCGAACAGCCCGGCGTCCACACCCGGCCGGCTGGCCAGCCGGACCGCTGCCGCCCGGCTCTGCTCGGCCAGCTCGGCCACCTCCAGCAGGGCCCGGTGCACGGCCGGATGGGTGCAGACCGTCCGCAGGTCCAGGCCCCGACCGCTCGGCCCGGCCGCACCCTCCCAGTGCAGCCGGCTCAGGTTCGTGCGGAGTTCGTCGAGGTCCAGCGCGTCCCGGATGCCCACGTGGTCGGCGACCACCGGATCGAGCCGGCGGACGTCCACCGCGAGCACCCCGGCCAGGGAGAGCAGGCCGCCCAGGGCCGGGCTCCGGAACTGGGGTACGGCGCAGCCGGTCAACTCGTCACCGGTCGGTACGGAGATCGCCGAGCCGAGGCAGGGGACCAGACCGGCGAGCACCCCGGACAGTTCGGCCGTCCACGGCCCGGAGCCGTCGGCCGGCTCGCCGAGCAGGCGGGCGGCCAGCCGGCGGCACAGTTCGGCGGTCTGGGCGCTGTCCCAGAGGTCCTGCCGCCCGGTCACCCAGCGGTGCACCAGCCACATGGCCAACGCGTCCCGCTCGGCGGTCCGGCCCCGGGCGGCCAGCCCTTCGGCCCGGTGGCACATGTGCTGGTGGATCGAGTGGGTGATCTCCAGATCCGACCGGGGCCCGGGGGCGTGGGTACGCCGGAAGTCGGTCGGGGTGGACATGGCCGCTTCGGCCAGCCCTTCGGCGAGTACCGCCTCACGCAGGAAGGGGGCGGCCACCAGCAGACCGGCCTCCACCGGGGAGAGCGACGGCGGACTGTCCCCCTCGACGTCGAGGAGTTGGGCGAGCCGGCCGGTCACCCGTACCGGGTAGTCGTGGTCGGTCCACGGGTCGGTGAGCCCGGCCCGGCTGGTCAGCAGGTCCTGGGCGTCCCGCCACTGCCGGGCGTACTCCTCGACCAGGTCGGCCAGGCCCGCGCGGAGCTGCTCGACCCGGTCGGCCGATGGGTCCGGGCAGAGCTGCCACAGCGGTGACTGCCGGACCGCCTCCTGCCAGGCTTCGAAGACCTGTTCACCCGCACAGATCGGCAACGCGGCCGGCAGGTCCTGATCCGCGTCGGAGAGCGCGATGCTGAGCTGGGGCTCCTGCTGCGGGCCGTCCGAGCGCCGGGACCGGCGCAGCATCCGTTGCTTGACGTGCGTGAAGACGGCGTTCACCGTCTGGGCCGGGTGCCGCTTGTCGAGGATGTCGGCCAGCGTCTGGGTGAAGAAGCTGCCCTGCTCGTCGTACCGGCAGACCTCACCGGGGGAGCAGCCGGCCAGCAGGGCGAAGACCCCGTTGGCGGGGCGGGCGGCGACCGGGGCGCGGGTGGCGGCCAGGGCCTGTCCACCGAACCCGTCACCGTCGTCCCGGCAGGCGTCGACGACGAAGAGCACCAGCCGGGCCGGGGAGCGGTCCAGGTACCGGGCCGGGTCCAACGGCACCAGGGTGTCCGGGTCGAACTCCTCGTCCGAGGTCAGCCAGTGACCGTCGGTCGGGATCAGCCAGTCGTCGCCGTCGAGGTTGACGCCGTGTCCGGAGAAGTAGACCAGCACCGTGCCACCCGCCGGTACGCCCCGGCACGCCTCCTTGATCTGCCCGATGATCAGCCCACGGGAGGCGGGTTGTCGGATAGCAGTCTCCCCGGCCTCCGTCTCGGGTGTCGCGCCCAGCACCGTCACCGCGTAGCCGGAGTCGAGGAGCACGTCACGCATCCGGGTGACGTCGGCCCGGACCACCGCCTCCGGGATCGCCTCCAACGGCGAGTTCTCGCAGCCTGAGACACCGATCAGCAGCGCACGCCGGTCTGTCATGAGGGAGGTCTCCGAGGGGATCCACGAGGGGCGGAGGGAGCGCACATCATGCCACAGCTTCGCTACGTCCCGTGGTAGCCCGAAGCCCTCTACCCAGGCAAGTTACCCACGAGTTAACGTTGGCCCATGCCGACTGATCCGTCCCGCACCGCCGTCATCGTCGCCACCGCCCGGTCCCCCATCGGCCGGGCCGGCAAGGGTTCCCTCCGCGACGTCCGCCCGGACGATCTCGCGGCCGCCATCGTCCAGGCCGCCCTGGACAAGCTCCCCCAGCTCGACCGGACCACGATCGACGACCTCTACCTGGGGTGCGGGCTGCCCGGTGGCGAGCAGGGCTTCAACATGGCCCGGGTGGTCGCCACCCTGCTCGGCCTGGACACCCTGCCCGGCGCCACCCTCACCCGGTACTGCGCCTCCTCGTTGCAGACCACCCGGATGGCGTTCCACGCCATCGCCGCCGGTGAGGGCGACACCTTCGTCTCCGCCGGGGTGGAGTGCGTCTCCCGGTACGCCCGGGGCAACTCCGACGCCCTGCCGCCCGAGGCACAGGCCCTGGTCGGCGGCGGCTGGGAGAACCCGCGCTTCGACGCCGCGCGGGCCCGCTCGGCCCAGCGGACCCAGGCCGGCGCGCCGGTCTGGACCGACCCGCGCGAGGCCGGCGAACTGCCGGACATCTACCTGACCATGGGGCAGACCGCCGAGAACCTGGCCCAGGCGTACGACGTCACCCGCGCCGACATGGACGAGTTCGGGGTACGCAGCCAGAACCTCGCCGAGAAGGCGATCGCCGACGGCTTCTGGGCCCGGGAGATCACCCCGGTGACCACGCCGGACGGCACGGTGGTCAGCGCCGACGACGGCCCCCGACCCGGGGTGACCCTGGAGGGGGTGGCCGGGCTGAAGCCGGTCTTCCGCCCCGACGGCCGGATCACCGCCGGCAACTGCTGCCCGCTCAACGACGGGGCCGCCGCCGTGGTCGTGATGAGCGAGCAGCGGGCCCGGGACCTCGGCATCACCCCGTTGGCCCGGATCCTCTCCACCGGGGTCAGCGCCCTTTCCCCCGAGATCATGGGCCTCGGCCCGGTCGAGGCGTCCCGGCAGGCGCTCAAGCGGGCCGGCATGACCATCGACGACGTCGACCTGGTGGAGATCAACGAGGCGTTCGCCGCCCAGGTGATCCCGTCGTACCGGCAGCTCGACATCCCGCTGGAGAAGCTGAACGTGATGGGCGGCGCGATCGCCGTCGGCCACCCGTTCGGCATGACCGGCGCCCGGATCACCGGCACCCTGATCAACGCCCTCGACTGGCACGACAAGACGATCGGCCTGGAGACCATGTGCGTCGGCGGTGGTCAGGGCATGGCGATGGTCATCGAGCGGCTGAGCTGACCGGGTTCGTAGACTCGGGCCGGTGAGCGTCGACGAACTGACCCGCGCGGTGGACCTGCTCGTCCGGCAGGTGGGGCACTGGCAGGGGCCGCGCTGGGGCGCAGCGGCCAGCACCGGCAACACCTCCCGGGCCGCGCTGGTGCACCGGCTGGTACAGGAGATCGCCAACCGGGCGGCCGACGCCGAGGGTCGGCCGCGTCGGACGGTACCCCGGCTCGACAACGACCTGGCGCTGCCCGACCAGCTCCGGGTGGTCAGCGCGGACCTGGTGGCGGCCGGCGCCCCGGCGGCGGTGCTGGCCGACGCGGCGGCCGAGGTGACCGCCACCCGCCACGCCCTGTGAACCGACGCGGGGCCCGGCCGACCTGGAACCGTGGCTGCACCACGATTGACGACCACGGTGTTTCCCTCGTGTAGTGCGGTAATCGAACTATCCGGGGAGCCGAGAATCGCAGTCGTTTTGAGCGTGATACCTGAGAGTCATCATGATGACTCTCAGGTATCACGCTTGCCGTGAGGTGCGTTCCTGGGAGCTGCCACCATTCCTGACATTCGCTGCCTCACGTCGATCAGCATTCGTACGGGTTCGGCAGCCGCCTGCCTGGCTCAGCTCATTGAGCGGCTGCGTAGCAGCGCTCGCGCTCCCTGGCCCACAGCTCCGCGTCATCAAGATCTTCACATTCCGTACACATCTGGCCGAGCCATGCCGTAGAACCCGGCGTTCGGACAACCAGTCTCCTTGCTTACCACCAGTGCACTCCACATCGGCTTGTCTTTTTTCTGCGGCACGCTTGGGACCTGGTCGAGTGGGTGGCTCAGGAAGCGGGGCGCCATTCCGACCCTTCTGGCAAGTGGCCTAGCCGATCAGACCCCTGGCCACGGCAGCGCCGAAGAGTACGTCCACAGGATGCCGGCCTGCCGGCCGGTCGCTGCTCCGGTTGCGGCGGGCAGGGCCGACGTCGGGCGCAACTCGTCTACACCGTCGCCAACCTCGACACCGGGGCGGTCGCGTCCCGCACGGTCGGGCCGGGCAGCCTGCCGCCGGTCCCCGACGGCCGGCGCGGCTGGCAACTCGACTGTGCCCCGCTGATCCGGGAACTGGCCGGGAGCGTGGCGGCCGTCGGCCTGCGCCAGGTCGGCGACCCCGACCGGGGCGCCGACGGCCAGACCCTCGGTTTGCCCTCGTGGCGGCCGTACCTGCCCGCCGGGCAGCGCCGGACGGCCGAAGCGGAGGCACTGGTCCGGCAGGACCACCAGCCGTGGCGACTCTTCCTCGGCCGCAGCACCGCCCCACCCGCACCCGCCACGGAAAGTGTGCTCGCCCGGCTCTGCGCCGTCGCCGACCTGCTCTGCCTCGACCTGGTGGTGGAAGCCCGGCAGCAGCATGATGGCCACCCGACCTGGGGCATCCGCTACGAACTGCCCGGCGCCGAGGTGCCCGCCGGGCCACGCCTGACCGCCGTCGACCTGTCCTCGGCGGTCGCCGCGACACCCAGCTTCGCCCCGGCAGCCCCACCGTCACCGTCGCTGGCGCTGCCGTCCGCCTACTACGGGTACCGGAGCCGCCCGCGCCGTCCTGGCGCGGCGACCCGATCCCCCATCGTCCCTGCCCGGACTGCTTCCCGGGCAGCCCGCTGCGCCGCTGCCACTGCACCCTCGGCGGGCACCCGCCCCGCCCGCAGTGCGCCGCCTGTCAAGGTGCCGGCCGCGCCGTCTCCGCGCTGGCCTGCCCGACCTGCCAGGACAGTGGGCGGCAGTATGCCGCGCTCGCGGTCACCGTCACCGACCTGCACTCCCGGGTCGGCCACGAACGGTGGCAACCCGACGCCGGGCAGTCGGCCACCCCGGTCGCCCGGCCACCCCTCGGCCCGCCGGTCCACCAGCTCCCCGAGGGCTACCGGCTCGGTCGCTGGGCCGGCATCCTCGGGGTACGCCCGGAGGATCTCACCGATCTCGACGGCGGCCACGAGATCGGCCAGGACCTGCGCGACGGCATCGTCGTCACCGCCACCGAGAACGACCCGATCGTGGCGTACCTGCGGACGGCCAGCGCCGGCCAACCCGGTGCGCGGCTGCTCGTCCTCGCCGCCACCCCCGACGTGCCGCCCCTGGCCGAGGTGACCCGCCTTGCGCTCGGCCTGCACCTCGGCCTCGCCGTCACCGTCGCCGACCACCGGCACCACGACGACGACCCGACCCGGCTGCACGGGCAACGCTGGGAGGTCGACATCCTGACCCCCGGCGCACCCGTCGACCGGCTCGCCCCACCCGTACGGCCGAGTCTGGAACACGCGATCGGATTCTGCCTGGAGAGCCTGGACAGCACCCTCGCCGCCGCCGTACCGGCCGATCCTGCCCAGCCCATCGGCGCCCCGCAGCATCCGGCACCCCCGGCCGTGCCCGACCCGCTGCCGCTGCTCACCCGCCTCGCTCACGAGTACCCCGGCCACCCGGTCACCGTCGTCGTCGAGCCGGCCGGCTGCCGCGCGTACCTGCACGAGAG
>NZ_WVUH01000233.1 GCF_017614955.1 Micromonospora echinofusca | reverse complement strand
CTGGGTCGCGGTGCCCTTGCTTCCGGCCTCCTTGCTGCAACCGGCGAGGGTCCCGCCGCCCAGGGTGGCGGCGGCGCCGACTCCGAGCAGGCGGAGCAGTGTCCGGCGATCGGTCGATGCGCCCGGCTGATCGACTTCGGGGCCGTGTTCCTGCTGAACGCCGTCGTGAACGGCTGGTTCGTGTGGCAGTTCATCGAGGAGTTCACCCCGGTCTGGCGGGAGATCTGGCGCCGCTCACTGGCCGGCAACTCCTCCACCGAGGGGCTCCCCCAGCCGGGTGACCAGGCCGGCGGCCTCCAGGTGGCGATCCTGCTGATCGCCACCGCGCTCTGGTTCGCCTACGAGGTGCCGTCGACCGCCAACCGGGGTCAGACCCTCGGCAAGCGGATCCTGGGCATCAAGGTGGTCACCCTCGGCGAGGACCCGGCGGTCGGCTTCGGCCGGTCGTTCCGCCGCTGGAACACCCTCGGCCTGCCCACCCTGCTCTGGTACTGCTGCGGACTCGGGCTGGTCCTGCAACTCATCGACGCGGTCTCACCGCTGTTCGACCGGCCGCTGCGGCAGGCACTGCACGACAAGCGGGCGCAGACCGTGGTGGTGCAACTGCCCGGCAGGCCCGTACCGAGCCAACCCGATCACCGCCCGCACACCCCCGGAGATGCGTCATGACCGACCCCGGACGTAGCCAGTCCCCGCTGCGGCTCACCCGCGCCGACCTCGACGCGCTGCCCGCCTACGTACCCGGCCGCAGCCCGGCCGACCTGGCCCGGGAACTGGGCCTGCCGGAGGCCATCAAGCTGGCCAGCAACGAGGTGCCGTACGGCCCGCTGCCCGGCGTGGTGGAGGCGGTCGCCGAGGCCGCCGCCGGGGTGCACCGGTACCCGGACATGGGGGTCGTCGCCCTGCGTGCCGCCCTCGCCGAGCGGTACGACGTGGACGCCGACCGGATCGCCACCGGCTGCGGGTCGGTGGCGCTGGCCGAGCACCTGGTCCGGGCCACCTGCCTGCCCGGCGACGAGGTCGTCTACGCGTGGCGCTCCTTCGAGGCGTACCCGATCATCGCGGCGACCAGCGGCGCGACCAGCGTGCGGGTGCCGAACGACACTGGGCACGGGCACGACCTGACCGCGATGGCGGCGGCGGTGACCGACCGGACCCGGCTGGTGCTGGTCTGCAACCCGAACAACCCGACCGGCACGGCGGTCCGCCGGGCCGAGCTGGACCGGTTCCTGGCCGCCATCCCGGACGACGTCCTGGTGGTGCTGGACGAGGCGTACCGGGAGTTCGTCACCGACCCGGAGGTCCCGGACGGGCTGAGCTACCTGGACCGGCCGAACGTGGCGGTACTGCGCACGCTGAGCAAGGCGTGGGGGCTGGCCGGGCTGCGGATCGGGTTCCTGGTCGCCCACCCCGAGGTGGCCGCCGCGATCCGCAAGGTGGTCACCCCCTTCTCGGCGAGCGCCGCCGCGCAGGCCGGTGCGCTGGCCGCGCTGGCCCAGGCCGACGAGGTACGCCGCCGCTGCGACCTGGTGATCGCCGAGCGGGAGCGGGTCACCGAGGCGGTCCGCAAACTGGTCCCCGACGTACCGGCCAGCCAGGCCAACTTCATCTGGCTGCCGCTCGGCGACCGCGCGGTGGAGTTCGGCAGGGCCTGCGAGGCGCGGGGCGTCATCGTCCGACCGTTCGCCGGAGACGGGGTACGCGTGACCATCGGCACCCCGGCGGAGAACGACGCCTTCCTGGCGGCGGCGGAGGCCGCGCTCGCCTGAGCGCGGCCTCCCCGGGTCAGGTCACCGCCAGGATGACCGGCTCGGTGGTCAGGTAGTAGCGACGGTCCTCGGCCTCCGGGGCCACCGGCTGGTTGAGCCGCTCCACGGCGAGGAAGCCGCCGGTGGCGGAGACCAGGCCGGTGGCCCAGCCGGTGCCGTCCCGGCCGACGGTGAACGGGAAGCGGGACAACTCGGCACCGGAACCCGGGTCCACGGTCAGCAGGTCGTTGGACTCGGTCCGGATGTGCACCCGGCCCGGCTGGGCGGCGAGGATGCGCGCCCCCGGGGTCTCCTGCCGGCGCCAGATCTCCGCGCCGGTACGCGCCGACCGGGCGACGATCGCGCCGCCGTCCCGGGAGACCGCCGTACCGTCGGCGAGCACCACCTCGGCCGGGTTCAGTGCGCCGGTGGGGAACGGTTCGGGGGTGTCGACCAGCCAGCCCCGGCCGGAGCCGTCGACGGTCCGCAGCGCGCCCTCCTCCCCGGTACGCAGGCCGGCCGTGTCGGCGGTACGGATTCCGGCGCACCGGGACCGGTAGGCGGCACAGCCGAGCCCGTCGACGGTCAGGGCGGAGCCGGCGTCCTCCGGTCGCCACCGGTCGAGGACCGCACCGGTCGCCGGGTCACGGAACTCGGCCACCTGCGGGGTCGCGCAGGTGTCCACGGTGATCAGGCGGGCGCCGACGGTGGTGAGCGGGTCACCGTGGCAGCCGGGCCGGACAGCGGCCCGCCAGAGTTCCCGGCCGGTACCGGGGTCGTACCCGCGCAGCTCGCCGGCGGCGGCGACGACGAGCAGGAGACGGCCGTCCGTGGTGACCCCGGTACGCAGCCCGGTCGGGGTCCACACGACGGCGGCGCCGGTGCGCCGGGCCGGGTACCCCTGCCCCGGGTCGGGCCCGGACGCCCGCCAGGCGACCCGGCCGGTACGCGCGTCCAACGCGACCAGTTGGCCGTCCGACCAGCGGGACACCACCGTGCTGCCCACCGCGACCACCCCGACCAGTTCCGCCGGCCAGCGCCGGTACGACCAGAACGGGGTGGTGCGGTTCTTCAGGTCGGCGGGCTGGTCGGCGAAGACCTGCCGGGTGGCGGCGTGCACCCGCAGCCGGCCGTCGACGAGGAGCGGGGCGGTCGGCTGGCGCCCGACGACCCGGGGGGTCAGGTCCGGGGCGGGCGGATAACCGGCCCGGGCGACGGTGACCACCTCGGCGGGGGCCAGCACCCGGTAGCCGACCACGGCGGCCAGCCCGACGGCGAGTACCGCCACGACCAGCGTGACGACCCGTCGCCGTCCCTTTCCGAACCCCATGCACACCTCCGCCCGCACCCTACCGAGGGTGGACGGTCGGATCACTGGCAGGTCAGGCCGCCGCCGACCCGAGGTCCGGGGAACAGGCCGCCGACGCGAGATCGTCGAGGTCGCGGCGGAGCGCCCCTTCGACGGTACGGGCGGCGAGTCCGCCGAGGATCAGGGCGAGCACCCGGCCGTACCGGGCGGCGGGCACGGACTCCTGAACCACGGTGACGGTGGTGCAGGGTCGACGCCGGCCGGGCCGCGATCCGGTGAGGGTGTAGGTGATGCGGTAGTCGGCACCGGTCCCGGCCGAGGTGAGGACGAGCCGGTGCGGTGGCACGCTCTCGACCACCAGGAACTCCTCGACCGAGGCGCTGCCGTCCGGCTGGGTACGTACCTCGCGCCAGACGGTACCGGCGCCGAACGGGCCGGGGGTCAGCAGTTCCACGCCGTGCACGGCGGAGAACCGGCCGACGCGGTCGGTGATTTCGGTGAGCGCCCGCCACAGGTCGGTGGCCGGGGCTTCGATGAGCTGGGTCACGGTCACCGTCGACATGACACCTCCCGTGCCGTCCAACCTACGACGGTCGGGGCGGTGAGGGTACGGGATTTGTCGGACGGTACCGGGATCGTGACGGGTGCCGGAGCGGGGCCGGCACCCGTGGCCGGTCAGTCAGTCGCTGAGCCCGGCCGGCTCAGCCGCCGAACTGTCCCGACCGCACCGCGGCGACGAACGCCGCCCAGCCCGGTGGGCTGACTGCCAGCGCAGGGCCGCTGACGTCCTTGGAGTCGCGCACCCCGACCAGACCGACCGTGTCGATCAGGTTGTCCGCCACCTCGATGCAGAGCCCCTGGTCGTTGGAGCGGGAGCTCGTGCGCCAGACAGCGCCGGGAAATCCGTTCACCTCAGTACCTCCGTGACAGGTTCAGGCATCCCGTCCCGGATCCGGCCGGCTCGGGCCGCCGCCGGTCCATCGGGGATCCGGGTCGATCAACGGAGCATGCGGACCGTGGTCGACGGACAGCGGGTGCGATCACACGGCGGTCCGGGCGGATCTTCTGTCGTATCTGCGCGCGCGGATCCACGTGTGCGTATCTGTGCGTGACAATTGCGTGGCACACCGCAATGCCACAGACTCGGATGCGTTCCGCAGCCATGGACAGCGCCACAGCGTGCGGGCCGGGGGCCGGCCCACCGACACGGAAGGCGGTCAGCGTATGCGGCGGGGAACCGACAGCTCCACCACGCCCGGCTCCTGGTGGGACAGCCCGGGTCTGCCCACACCGTATCTGCTCTGGGGGCTGATCTGGTGCGGCTGCGGGATGCCGATGGTGCCGCTGGACCGGCCGACCGGCGCGGTGGGGGTCGGGCGCTACTACCGCTGCGACGGGGGGTGCGGGCGGCGGCCGGTGCCGGCGGTCGGGGTGGAGACCGAGGTGGTCAGGACCGTGGCGGACACCGTTCTGCGCGGGCTGCCCCGGTACGCTCCGCTGGCCTGGCGGACCCGGCGGGTGGCCCGTCCGCACGCCGATCCGGACCGCCGCCGCGATCTGGTCCGACGCTGGCTGCACCGGATCGTCGCGGACGCCGGCCGCCCGCTCCAGTTGCACTGGCACCGCCCGGAGCGCACCGGTCCGGGACGGGACGGGGGTACGGGCCGCCCCTGACCGAGGTGTGTCCCACCCGCTGTCGAGCTGCTCCAGGTATGCGTGCAGTCCGGGGTGCACGCCCTTCGATCAGCGCCTTTGCGCTGCTTCAGCGGGGGAAACAACCAGGCGGTAAAAGTGTTGCCGTCGCTGAAGCAGAGCAAAGCGCGTGCAGACGGGTAGGGGTGGCCCGAAGGAATGCCGCGCACCAGGGACGCCGCACACGACGGACGGCACCGAAGGAATGCCGCGCACGACGGACGGCCGCACCGCAACGGGCACGGGTCAGGCCGCCCCTGGCCGGACGGTCAGCGGATCAGGGCTGGCTGCGGGCCGGGCGGATGGTGCCGGTCACCTCACCCAGACCCACCGTGGTGCCGTCCGGGCCCGGTGCGGTGGCGCTGATGGTCACCGTGTCCCCGTCGGCGAGGAAGGTCCGGCTCTGCCCGTCCGCGAGCTGCACCGGCTCCTGCCCGCCCCAGGTCAGTTCCAGGAACGATCCGACCTGGTCGCGCCGCTCGCCGGAGACGGTGCCCGAGGCGAAGAGGTCACCGGTACGCACCGAGGCACCGTTGACGGTGAGGTGGGCGAGCTGCTGCGCCGGCGTCCAGTACATCCCGGCGAACGGCGGTCGGGCCACCTCCGTGCCGTTCCAGCTCACCGTCAGCCGCAGGTCGAGCCCGAGGTGCGGGACGTCACGCAGGTAGTCCAGCACCGGCGGGTCCTGGGCCGGGGCGGGCGTCCAGGCGTCGGCGAGCGCGTCGAGGGGTACCACCCAGCCGGAGACCGAGGTGGCGAAGGACTTGCCCAGGAACGGGCCGAGGGGCTGGTACTCCCATGCCTGGATGTCCCGCGCCGACCAGTCGTTGACCAGTACGACGCCGAAGACGTACTGCGCGAAGTCGTCCACGCCGACCGGCTCGCCGAGCGCGGAGGGCACCCCGACCACGAACCCGACCTCCGCCTCGATGTCGAGGCGTACCGAGGGGCCGAACACCGGGCCGTCCGGGGTGGCGCGCTGCCCGCAGGGCCGGGTCACCGGGGTACCGGAGACCACCACCGTGCCGCCCCGGCCGTGGTAGCCGATCGGCAGGTGCTTCCAGTTCGGCAGCAGCGGCGGCTGACCGGGCCGGAAGATCTGCCCGACGTTCGAGGCGTGCTGCTCCGAGGAGTAGAAGTCGACGTAGTCACCGACCTGGAACGGCATCACCAGCTCGATGTCGGCCACCGGTACGAGCAGCGGCTCGACGGCCGACCGGTGCTCCGGACCGGTGAGCAGCTCGACGATCCGCTGCCGGACCGAGGTCCACTGCGGACGGCCGAGGGCCAGGAACGCGTTCAGCGTCGGCTGCCCGAGCGCTCCGGCGGCCAGGACCAGCCCGGCGGCCTCGGCACCGGCCAGGTCCAGCACGAGGTCGCCGATGCGTACCCCGATCCGGGGTTCCCGCCCGTCGTGCCGGAACACCCCGTACGGCAGGTTGTGCACCCCGTACGGCGAACCGGCGGCACCTTCGACCCAGGTCACTGTTCGTATCCTCCGTTCACCAGCCCCAGCCGGATCAGATCGGTCAGCGGTTCGACGACACTGCACGAGCCGTACCCGATCCAGAGCGGGCGGGGCTCGTCGCGCCGGGCCCGGGCCGGCTCGACCACCCGGGCCGGGTCGGTGGTCGCGAGCAGTTCGGCGACCCCGACGGTACCGGCGCCGTCGCGGGCGGCGAGGGTCGCGGCCAGCACGTTGACGAAGCCGTGGTGGGTGAACCCGGTCTCCGGGTCGATGTGCCGGATCGCGTGGTGCAGCCCGGCGGTGAGCTTGAACGGCAGGTCCCGGTCGCGGCAGGCGCAGATCACCGCGGCCAGTTCGGCGGGGGTGGGGAAGAGTTCGGCGGCGAGCCCACCGGTACGGAACTTCGCGGCGACCGGCATCCCGGCCGCCCGGGCCCCGGCAATGGTGTCCAGCGCCTCCATCAGCCCCCAGGTCAGCGGCACCTCGGCGGAGACGTCCAGCCCGTCGGGTAGGCGCGGCACCAGGTCGAGCAGCGCGGCGAGCCCGGGTTGCGGGTCCTCGCTGCGTTTGGCCACCGGTACCTCGATCTGCCGGACCCGGACGTCGAACGACGCCAGGAGCGACAGGGCGAACGGCAACTGGTCGATGCCGGTGTCCCCGATCAGGCCGATGACCAGCGGATCTTCCGGGGCGCTGCGGTCGGCCGGCCCGACCAGGCTGTCCAGCTCACCGGCGGTCACCGCGGAGGCGGGCACCAGCAGCGGTCCGACCAGGTCGGCGTACCAGCCGACCCGGTGCTGCCGGCGGTGCGCGGCCACGGCGTCGGGCAGCGACGCGCTGCCCGGGGGGAACACGGCGGCGTCGTCCACGAGTCCGGCGAGGAGCCGGGGTACCTGCGTTGACACGAACAGAGAACTTACGGGACGCTACGACTAACGGACAACACTGTCCGATTATCGGACGCCAGCGACCGGTGACCGGGACAAACGGGAGGCGAGAATGCCGTACTACCGCAAGGTCGGCGAAGTGCCGCGCAAACGCCACACCCAGTTCCGTCAGCCCGACGGCAGCCTCTACGCCGAGGAGCTGATGGGGCAGGAGGGCTTCTCCTCCGACTCGTCGCTGCTCTACCACCGGCACCTGCCCACCGCGATCGTCGCGGCCGAGGAGTTCGCCGCACCCGCCTGGAGCCGGGTGCCGAACCTGCCGCTCACCCCCCGTCACCTGCGCACCCACAAGCTGGACACCGGCTCCGCCGACGCCGTGCTGGGCCGGCAGTACCTGCTCGCCAACGACGACGTCCGGATCGGGTACGCGGTGGCCGACCGGCCGTCCCCGCTCTACCGCAACGCTGTCGGCGACGAGTGCCTGTACGTCGAGACCGGCACGGTACGCGTCGAGTCGACCTTCGGGGTGCTGGCGGCGACCGCCGGTGACTACGTGATCATCCCGACCTCGGTGATCCACCGGCTGGTACCGACCGGTACCGAACCGGTCCGGCTGCTCACCGTCGAGGCGACCGGGCACATCGGCCCGCCCAAGCGGTACCTGTCGGTACGCGGCCAGTTCCTGGAGCACTCCCCCTACTGCGAGCGGGACGTACGCGGGCCGGACGAGCCGCTGCTGGTCGACGGCACCGACGTCGAGGTGTACGTCCGGCACCGCGCCCGGACCGGTCGTCCGGGCGGCGACGGCACCGCCTGGACCCGCTACACGTACGCCCACCACCCGTTCGACGTGGTCGGCTGGGACGGTCACCTCTACCCGTGGGCGTTCTCCATCCACGACTTCGAGCCGATCACCGGTCGGATCCACCAGCCGCCACCGGTGCACCAGACCTTCCAGGGCCCGAACTTCGTGATCTGCTCGTTCGTACCCCGGAAGGTGGACTACCACCCGGAGGCCATCCCGGTGCCGTACAACCACCACAACGTCGACTCGGACGAGATGCTCTTCTACACCGGGGGCAACTACGAGGCCCGGCGCGGTTCCGGCATCGGGCAGGGTTCCATCTCGCTGCACCCGGCCGGGTTCACCCACGGCCCGCAGCCCGGGGCCGTCGAGCGGGCCATCGGTGCGGACTTCTTCGACGAGCTGGCCGTCATGGTGGACACCTTCCGCCCGCTGGACCTCTGCGAGGCGGCCCAGCGCTGCGAGGACACCGGGTACGCCTGGACCTGGGCCCGCCGCTGAACCGCCCCGTCCGGGGTCAGCGGGCCACCGGGCGGGCCAGCACCGCCAACTCGGCGACGGCGGCCACCGTGATCGCCAGCACCAGCGGCCACGGCGTACCCACCAGCGCGTAGAGCAGCAGCAGGGCGGGTGCGGCGGCGACCGCGTACACCGCGAGGGCGAGGGTGCGGTCGGAGCGCAGCAGGCCGGGCAGGATGGTGCCGGTCAGGTTGGGGATGCCGGCCGCCCAGCGCCACACCAGCAGGCCGCCGACCAGCGCCGTCAGCCCGGCCGCCAGTCGGGAGATGATGCCGTTGCCGGCTGCCAGGAACGCCACCAGCACGGTGGCCAGCAGCGAGTACCCGGCGCCGTAGACGACCAGTTGGCGCAGCCCGGCGGAGATGGTCCGGCCGGCGTCGACCCGGCCCGGCGCGATCGCCGCCGCCTCGGCCAGATGCTCCAGCGCCTCGGCGTACCGCCGCTGGTCGAGCCGGATCACCCCCATGTCGTGCCGGGCCTCGGCCAGCTCCGGGTCCAGCCGCAGCGCCTCCCGGTAGGCCCGCTCGGCGAGGTCGAACAGCTCCAGCCGGGCCGCCACCAGGCCGAGCACCAGATGTGCCTGGGGTTCCTCGGGGGCCAGTTCCACCCCGCGCCAGGCCGCGTTGAGTGCCGCCTGCCCGTTCCGCGCCCCGGCCAGGATCGCCGCGCCGCTGCGCTGGGCGTACGCGTCGTCCGGACCGAGCGCGAGGATCTCGTCGGCGACCCGTGCCGCCTCCTTGAACTGCCGCAGGTCGGTCAGGGCGAGCCCCCGGGCGACCAGCGGGTCGATCCGGGACGGGGCCGCCACGACCGCCGCGTCGGCGCTCTCCAGGGCCGCGTCCGGCCGGTCGGCGGCGAGGTGCACCCGGGCCAGCATGGTCAACGCGGTGGCGTTGGCCGGGTCGAGCGCGATGGCGTAGCCGAGTTCGGCGGCGGCCTCGTCGTACCGGCCCAACTCGGCGAGGAGCTGGGCGCGCTGGAGGTACCCGTCGGTGGCCGACTGGTCGGAGGTGGCGTCGCTGGACACCCGGCGAGCCTAGGCCGACGGGGCCGGGGTCGGGTAGACCAGGGCGGTGGCGATGCCGACCAGCCCTTCGGCCCGGCCGGGGAACCCGAGGCCGTCGGTGGTGGCCCCGGAGACGCTGACCGGGGCACCGACCGCTTCGCCGAGCACCCGCTGTGCCTCGGCCCGGCGGGTACCGATCCGGGGGCGTACCCCGATGACCTGGACCGCCACATTGCCGATCTCGAAGCCGGCGGCCCGGACCCGGCGGGCGGTCTCGGTGAGCAGGGTCACCCCGGAGGCGCCGGCCCACTCCGGCTCGGCCACCCCGAAGTTCGAACCCAGGTCGCCGAGGTCCGCGGCGGAGAGCAGGGCGTTGCAGGCCGCGTGGGCCACCACGTCGGCGTCGGAGTGCCCGGCCAGGCCCGGCTCGTCCGGCCAGTGCAGCCCGGCCAGCCAGCAGGGCCGGTCGGCGTCGAAGGCGTGGATGTCGGTCCCGATGCCCACCCGAGGAACGATCATGAGGAGAGGGTACGCCGCGTGCCGACCCGGTCCGGGCGGGTCACCGCCCGGCGTCGGGCCGTACCGGTCAGGGGCAGACGATCCGGGTCTGCTGCCTGCGGGCCTCGGCGAGCAGGTGCTCGGCGAGGGACAGGTCGAACGGTCTGGTGATCTTGAAGGCGTGCTCCGAGCCGGGAACGCAGGTGACCGGTTCGCCCAACTGCTCGACGAGTCCGGCGTCGTCGGTCAACGGGTCGGCGGCGGCGGCGTGCGCGGCGGCCAGCACCGACCGGCGGAAGCCCTGCGGGGTCTGTACCGCCCGCAGTCGGGACCGGTCCACCGTGCGGAGCACCACGTCGTCGCCGGTGACCTCCTTGACCGTGTCGGCGATCGGCAGGACGGGAACGACGGCGGCGGCGCCGGCGCGGACCGCGGCGGCGACCGAGTCGATCAGCATCGGCGGGGTCAGGGCCCGGGCCGCGTCGTGCACCAGGACGATCTCCGGTCCGGCTGGTACGGCGGCCAGCGCGGCGGCCACCGACGCCTGCCGCTCGGCACCGCCCGGTACGACCTGCACCGGCGCGACCGGGGCCAGCAACTCGCGGACCGCGTCCACCTCGTCGGCCGGGGCGGCCACCACGACGGTACGCACCGAGGGCACGAAGGCGATCCTGCGCACCGCGTGCACCAGCAGCGGCTCGCCGGCCAGCAGGCGGAGCGCCTTGGGGCGACCCGGTCCGAGGCGTACCCCGGCACCGGCCGCAGGAACGAGGACCGCGACGTCACCGCGCGGGTTGAGCTGCACGGTCACGTCGCGGTCCTCGGACTTGTCTGGAACGGGGTGGGGATGGTGATGCCGGTCGACTCAGGCCTCGGTGAGCACCTTGTCGAGCAACGTCTCCGCCTCGTCCTTGGTGCTCTTCTCGGCGAGCGCGACCTCGCCGACCAGGATGTCACGGGCCTTGGCGAGCATCCGCTTCTCACCCGCCGACAGTCCCCGCTCCCGCTCCCGGCGCCACAGGTCGCGGACGACCTCGGCCACCTTCAGCGGGTTACCGGAGGCCAGCTTCTCCAGGTTGGCCTTGTAACGCCGCGACCAGTTGGTCGGCTCCTCGGTGTGCGGAGCCCGGAGAACGTCGAAGACCTTGCCCAGGCCCTCTTCGCCGACCACCTCACGAACGCCCACGATCTCGGCGTTCTCGGCGGGCACCCGGACGGTGAGGTCACCCTGAGCAACCCGCAGAACGAGGTACTGCTTAGGCTCGCCCTTGATCACCCGAGTCTCGATCGCCTCGATGAGTGCGGCCCCGTGGTGGGGGTAAACAACGGTCTCGCCGACACTGAAAACCATAGGTTCGAAACCCCTTTCGCTGTGTCTAGGGTAACACGCTCAGGCACCAATGTCCCATCGCAGGCCTGATCGTTAGCGCAGCTCAGGGGCCCTGTGAGAGGTATTTCTTCAGCTTGACACGTAGTCAAATCGATGATTTGAACACGCTCTGTGATGGGTGAACCACAGGCAGCCGTGGCCGGGTCGGTAGAAATTCGGATCTGGGGCGATGCGCTCCACTTATCGTAGCCCGACCGTTCCGGGCCCGCCGAACACTGCGATTCTCCGCAGCCCCGGTGGAACCTCACCGACAACCCTGGCGGCCGGCGCCCCCGGTGCGGGACGCTGGCAACAGACCACCGGTACCCCGACGGGGACGACGGCAGCCGACGGGGACGACGACCGAGGGAGGCGAGGCGACCATGGGCACGCCCGACGACCCCGGACCATGCGACGGCGGCGCACCGGACGGGCTCCCCGACCTGCCACCCGGTTGGGCGCCGGTGGTCGTTCCGGACGACGCCTCGGCGCTCGCCGAGGAGGCCGCCCTGGTCCGCCGGGAAC
>NZ_WVUH01000232.1 GCF_017614955.1 Micromonospora echinofusca | reverse complement strand
GTGTGGCGGTGCCGGGCCCGGGGTGGGACGACCCCGGGCCCGGCTGCGGGTCAGCTGGCGCCGAGGTCGGTGAGCGCCTTGGTGGCGCCCCGGTGCAGGCCGACGGGTTCGGTCTTGCGGGCGGTGGTCAGGCTGATGCCCTTCGCCGCCGGGTTCGCCTGGACGAGCGCGTCCTGCTTGTCGAACACGGTCCGGGTGATCGCGCAGGCGACGTCGGCGTCGAGGTCCTTGCGGACCAGCAGCACGTTCGGCACCACGATGGTCGGGGTGTCGGCCGTGGTGGCGTACACGTCGGCTTTGATCGTGCCCGCCTGGTACGCCGGGTTCAGCTCGGTCATCCTCGGCAGCAGCGGGCTGATGTCGATGAACTTCACCTTGTCCCCGGCGGTGGTGAACAGGTCGGTGATGCCGCCGGTGGGCAGCCCGCCGGACCAGAACAGCCCGTCGATGCTGCCGTCCTTCATGCCGTCGACGGTCTTGGTCAGGTCGAGCCGCTGGGCCTGGACGTCCTTGGCCGGGTCGAGTCCGGCGGCGGTGAGCAACCGGTTGGCGATCACCTCGGTACCGGACTTCGGGGACCCGGTGGAGATCCGCTTGCCCTTCATGTCGGCGACCGAGGTGATGCCGGCGTCGGCCCGGACCACCACCTGCGTGTAGTTGTCGTAGATCCGGGCCAGCGCCTCGACCGGCTGGGGCGCGGTGAAGCTGCCCTTGCCCTGCACCGCGTTGACGGCGGTGTCGAAGAGGGAGAAGGCCACGTCGTACTTGCCGGCGACGAGCTGTTCGACGTTCTGCACCGACGCGCCGGTCTCGGCGGCGGTACCGGTGAGCTTGCCGCCGGTGGCTCCGGAGAGCTGGTTGGCCAGCGCGTTGCCCACCACGTAGTAGACGCCGGTGGCGTTGCCGGTGGCGATGCCGACCCGGGTGTCCTTCTCGACCTTGCAGGTGATCTCACTGGACGTGTCGTCCTTGGCGGCGCTGTCCTGCCGGCCGCCGCAGCCGGTGCCGGCGGCGGCGACGAGTGCGAGCGTGCTGGCGACGACGGTGAGTCGTACGCTGGTTCGCCTCACGTGGTTTCCTCCCTCAGGTTCGCCGGGTTCCCGGCCTGCGGGCCGCCGGTTCTCGCGGCGGCTCCGCGTCGTATCACGCATCCCGTCACCACCAGTGCGGCGAGTGCGGCGCCGACGGTGACGGGGACAGGTTCGAGCCAGAGCAGGGCCAGGCCGGCGAGGACGCCGAGCACCCGTTCCGGGGTACCGGCCGGTCCGACACCGGGCAGCCAGCCACCGGCGGCGACGGCCAGGACGGCCACGCTGAGCGCGGACGCGGCCGTGGCGAAGAGGATCTGCCGGGGGCCGCCGATGGCGAGCAGCCCGAGACCGGCCGGGGTGACGACGAACGCGATCGGCGCCAGGTAGGCCGGCAGCGCGTACCGCAGGGTCTGCCACATGGTCGGCACCAGCCGGCCGCCGGTGACCGCGGCGGCGGCGACGGCGGCGAGCGCGGTCGGCGGTGACGCCTCGGAGAGTACGGCGAAGTAGAAGACGAACATCGCGGCGGCGGGCGCGGCCACGCCCAGGTCGAGCAGGGCCGGGCCGATGATCACCCAGCCGATCACGAAGGAGGCGGTGACCGGGACGGCCAGCCCGAGCAGGGTCAGGGCGACGGCGGCGAAGACGGCGGTGAGGACGAGGACCACGGTCGGGTCGTCGCCGAGGGCCCGCGCCGCGTCGACGAGCATCGCGGCGGCCTGCACGCCCAGCCCGGTCTTGGTGGTGGTGGCGGTGATGATGCCGGCGGCGGCGCAAACCGCGGCCACGGCGAGGACCCCGCGTACCCCGGCGGCGAGGGCGGTGACCAGCCGGCGCGGGGTGAGCCGGTGGGCCCGGTCCAGGAAGGACAGCGCGACGGCCAGCAGGGTGGCGAAGACCACCGACCGGGTCGCGGTCATGCCCACCGCGAGGCAGCCGATGATGACGAAGAGCGAGGCGAAGTGGTAGCCGAACCGGGCGAGCAGCCGCCAGGGCGAGGCCACGTCGATGATCACCGGTCGGGCGCCGTACCGCCGGGCGTCGATCTCGACGGAGAGCAGGATGCCCAGGTAGTACAGGACGGTGGGGATGGTGGCCCAGGCCAGCACCCGCAGGTAGGACACGCCCAGGTACTCGGCGATGATGAAGGCGGCGGCGCCGAGGGTCGGTGGGGACAGGATGGCGCCGACCCCGGCGGCGGCGAGCATGCCGCCGGCCCGTTCGGCCGGGTAGCCGGCCCGCCGCAGGATCGGCCAGGTCACCGCGCCGATGCTCACCGTGGTGGCGGCGCCGGAGCCGGACACCGTACCGAGCAGGAAGCCGGAGGCGACGGCGGTGCGGCCGGCGGCGGTCCGGGACCGGCGGAACGCGGCGGCGGAGAGTTCGACGAAGAACCGTCCGGCGCCGGAGACGTCGAGGACCGCCCCGTAGATGGTGAACAGCACGATGTACGAGGCGGCCACGTCGAGCGGGGTGCCGTAGAAGCCGCTGTCGGAGTTGTAGAGGGCGTCGACGATCTGGTCGAAGTCCAGCCCGGCGTGGGCGACCGGCCAGGTCTGGGGCAGCAGCCCACCGTAGTAGCCGTAGGCGAGGAAGAGCAGGCAGACCGCCGGCAGTACCCAGCCGGTGGCCCGCCGGCACGCCTCCAGCAGCAGGAGCAGCAGCAGCGTGCCCAGCACCACGTCGACCGGGGTGAGCAGCCCCTGCCGGTTGAGGAAGGCGTCGTAGCCGCCGCTGGCGCCGGTCACCGTCACCGGGACCACCGGGTAGAGGCAGACGGCCAGGGCGAGCAGGGCGAGGGCCCAGTCGGGGACGGTCGGTCCGGTGCGGCCGGGCGCGGGTGTGGTGCCGTCGCCGGGGGCCGGTTCCGGTCGGCGGCGCAGCACGGTGGGTAGCCGCAGCCCGGCCGGGTAGGCGAGGAAGACCAACGGGAGGACGCCCGCCAGGAAGATGATCAGGTAGAACTTGCTGCCCTGGGGCAGCGGCCGGAAGACCTGCCAGAGGGTGAGCAGTGCGACGGCCAGGGCGGTGGTGGTGAGGAGTACGCCGACCGGTCCGGTGAGCACCCGACCGGGCTTCTCCTCCTCGAACTGGGCGGCCAGTTCCTGGGATTCGGCGGTGGCCCGGGCCACCGCGTCACCGGTGACCCGGTGGGTCGGTTCCCGGTCGGTCCCGTCCGCCCGGTCCGCGCTCCCGACAATGGCGGCGGTCGGGGTAACCACCGTTTCCGGATCGGTCGGGAGGGGGCCCTCGGAAGATCGGGTAGACGACACGAAGCGGCACGATACGCCTCTGACCAGCCGAGAGGAACATTGCCGTTGATGTTTACGTAAGCGTGATCAAAAAAATGAGAAACATTCTGCGCGGCAAAGGTTGCCGGTGGGTGTCCGGCCACCTCAGCAGGGTACGTCGAGGCGGAAGAACAGGGGTTGCGGTGCTGTCGCTGGGGTGTACCGGCACGGAATGGCGAGGGCTATCATCCGACCCCCCGGGCGCTTCCGGTAATGATTTCCGATTGCGGTGTGGAAAGAGGGCCGTAGGCGACCCTCAATGGGTGGGTGGCCATCGGGACGCCCCGTTCGCGGCGAGGGTCGGAGGGGGTCACCGGCTCTCGTCACGGACGGTTGCCGCCCGTCGCTGGCCCGCCCGCCCTGCTCGCCGCCTTTGCTCTGCTTCAGTAGCGGAAACACCCGCTTGAGCTGCGGGAATGTGAATCACTCGGGTTGTCGTCGGCTCGATTGCCGAGCACGGTGAGTCACTGTTTCCGGGATTGAAGCAGAGCAAAGGAGCGGAGTGGTCGGGCGGCGCTCGGCCGGGCTGTCCGGGGTGGTGGCCGGTCGGGCGAAACGGGGCGGCGTCCGGCCCGGGGTCCGTCTAGGGTCGGCGGGTGACCACTGCGCAGCCACTCATCCAGGCCCGGGGACTGGTCAAGCGGTTCGGCGACTTCACCGCTGTCGACGGCATCGACGTCGAGGTGCGTCCGGGTGAGGCGTTCGGTTTCCTCGGGCCCAACGGTGCCGGAAAGTCGTCCACCATGCGGATGATCGGGTGTGTCTCCCCGCCCACCGCCGGGGAACTCCGCATCCTCGGGATGGACCCGCGCCGGGACGGGCCGGCGATCCGGGCCCGCCTCGGGGTCTGCCCCCAGCTCGACAACCTCGACCCCGAGCTGACCGTCCGGGAGAACCTGACCACCTACGCGCGCTACTTCGGCATCCCGCGCCGGGTCGCCGCCCAGCGGGCCGCCGAGCTGCTCGACTTCGTCCAGCTCACCGAGCGGGCCGGCAGCAAGGTCGAGCCGCTCTCCGGCGGGATGAAACGTCGGTTGACCATCGCCCGCGCCCTGGTCAACTCCCCGGACCTCGTGCTGCTCGACGAGCCGACCACCGGGCTGGACCCGCAGGCCCGGCACCTGGTCTGGGAACGGTTGTTCCGGCTCAAGCGGCAGGGCGTGACCCTGGTGCTCACCACCCACTACATGGACGAGGCGGAGCAGCTCTGCGACCGTCTCGTGGTGATGGACGGCGGCCGGATCGTCGCCGAGGGCTCACCCCGGGAGTTGATCGACCGGTACTCCACCCGCGAGGTGGTCGAGCTGCGCTTCGTCGTCGACTCGCAGCAGGACGTCGCGGGGAAGCTCGACGGAATCGGCGAACGGGTCGAGGTGCTGCCCGACCGGATCCTGCTCTACGTCGCCGACGGGGACGCGGCGATGGCCCAGGTGCACGGCCGTGCCCTCGCCCCGGCCAGTGTCCTGGTCCGGCGCAGCGGGCTGGAGGACGTCTTCCTGCACCTCACCGGCCGGACCCTGGTCGACTGATGGACACCGTGGAGACACCGCGACGGCGACCGGCCGGGGTGGGGCCGGCGCTCGCGGTACTGGAGTACCACCTGATCGGGTACCGCCGGGTCTGGCGGGGCAGTGTGCTGTCGTCGTTCCTGCTGCCGTTGCTGACCGTGGTCGGCTTCGGGCTGGGCGTCGGGGCGTACGTCGACGGCGGCGTGGCCGGGGTGCCGTACCTCGACTACCTGGTGCCGGGGCTGATCGCCTCCACCGCCCTCCAGGTGGCGGTGGCCGAGTCGACCTGGCCGGTGCTGGGCAACTTCGAGTGGGTCCGGGTCTACGCCGGGCAGGCCGCCGCACCGCTGCGGGTGGCCGACATCCTCGGCGGCCACCTGGCGTACGTGCTGGTCCGGGTACTGATCAGCAGCGTGGTCTTCCTCGCCGTCGCGGCGGTCGCCGGGTCCCTGCACTCGCCCTGGGCGCTGGCCACGCTGCCGCTGATGCTGCTGCTCGGGCTGGCTGTCGCGGCCCCGGTCTTCGCCTTCGCCGCCTCGATCCCCAGCGACAACTACCTGGCGCTGCTGATCCGCCTCGGGGTGATCCCGATGACCCTCTTCGCCGGGGTGTTCTTCCCGGTGGAGTCGCTGCCGGTGGTGCTGCGCGGGTTCGCGTACCTCTCACCGTTGTGGCACGCGGTCGACCTGTCCCGGGCCGCCACGCTCGGTACCGCGCCGACCTGGTCCCTCCCCGGTCACCTGCTCTACCTCACCGCCTGGGCGCTGGTCGGCTGCGGGTTGGCCCATGCCCGGTTCCGCCGTCGGCTCGTCTTCTAGGAGGGTCCGTGGTAGGCGCTCTGCTGCCCCGGCTGGTCGGGCTGACCGCCGTGGCCCGCCGCTCGGCCTCGGTGACCGAACGCAACATCGCCACGTTGCGGTCGTCGTACTGGGTGGTGCTGATCTCCGGGTTCCTGGAGCCGCTGCTCTACCTGCTCTCCATCGGCGTCGGGGTCGGCGCGCTGATCGGGGAACTGCCGCTGCCCGACGGCAGCACCGTCCCGTACGCCGCGTTCGTGGCTCCGGCGATGCTGGCGGCGTCGGCGATGTCCGGTGCGCTGGCGGAGACGACCTTCAACTTCTTCGCCAAGATGAAGTTCATGAAGCTGTACGACGGGGTGCTGGCGACGCCGGTACGGCCGTTCGAGATCGCCCTCGGGGAGTTGGGCTGGGCGATGGCCCGGGGGGTGCTCTACTCCGCCGCCTTCCTGGGGGTGATGGTGGCGATGGAGCTGACCACGCCCACCCGGGCGCTCGCCGCCTTCCCGGCGGCCGTGCTGATCGGCTTCGCCTTCGGCGCCCTGGGCATGGCGGCCTCCACCTACATGCGTAGCTGGCAGGACTTCGACCTGGTGGGTTTCGTGCAGTTCACCCTCTTCCTCTTCTCCGGCACCTTCGTACCGGCCGAGGCGTACCCGGCGGTGCTGCGCTGGCTGGTCGAGGTCACCCCGCTGTACCGCGCGGTGGACCTGACCCGGGGGATCACCACCGGCTCCGGTGACTGGTCGCTGCTGCTCGACGTGCTGTACCTGCTCGGCGTGCTGGTACTCGGGTTGGTCGTCGCCGGTCGACGGATGGGACGGCTGCTCTACCGCTGACCGCTGACCGCCGACCGCTGACGGCCGACCGACGAGCGGGGCGGGGCATAGGGCGTGCCGGCCGGGGGCATAGGGGACGGGTACCCGATCTGCGAGGAGACCCGCCGATGGCCACCGAACAGCCCGCCGACCACCGGACGAACGGCGACCGGAGCGTCGACGCCGCCCCCGACCCGGAGCCGGTACGCCCGCCGGGTCCGGACGCGGGGCCGGACAGCCCGACCGACCTGTCCGGCGCGTCCTGGCAGGCGGCGCTGCGGCGGACCGTCCGCGAGTTCGGCGACGACAGCTTGACCGACTGGGCCGCCGCGCTCACCTACTACGGGGTGCTCTCCATCTTTCCCGGTCTGCTGGTACTGGTCTCCCTGCTCGGCCTGCTCGGCCCCCGAACCACCGAGGAGGTCCGGGGCACCATCGACGACGTCGTACCGCAGGAGAACGTCCGGCAGATCATCGAGGGCGCGATCGACCAGGCGCAGCAGAGCGGCGGTACGGCCGGACTGGTGGCGATCCTCGGTCTGCTCGGCGCCTTCTGGTCGGCGTCCGGGTACGTCGCCGCGTTCATGCGCGCCTCGAACAGCATCTACGACGTGCCGGAGGGGCGGCCGATCTGGAAGACCCTGCCGATCCGGGTCGGGGTGACCGCGGTCATCGGGGTGCTGCTGCTGGCCAGTGCCCTGATCGTGGTCTTCACCGGCCGGCTCGCCGAGGAGGTCGGTGGTGCCCTGGGCATCGGCTCGACGGCGGTGACGGTCTGGGACTACGCGAAGTGGCCGGTTCTGCTGCTGCTGGTCAGCCTGATGTTCGCCATCCTCTACTGGGCCTCACCGAACGCCCGGCACGGCGGGTTCCGCTGGGTCAGCCCGGGTGGGGTGGTCGCGGTGCTGATCTGGCTGGCGGTCTCCGGGCTCTTCGCCCTCTACGTGAGCTTCTTCGGCTCGTACAACAAGACGTACGGCGCGCTGGCCGGCGTGATCATCTTTCTGGTCTGGCTCTGGCTCAGCAACATCGCGATCCTGCTCGGCGCCGAGCTGGACGCCGAGCTGGAGCGGAGCCGGGCCATCTCGGCGGGACACCCCGCCGACGAGGAGCCCTACGTCCAACTCCGCGACGACCGCAAGCTGCGCAAACAGGGCAGCCATGACGGGCGGTAGTCAGCCGATCGGTCAGCGCGGACACATCTTTTGTTCGTACTAACAAAAGTTGGCACCGGATCGCCTGAAGCTCTAGACACGCGGTACGTAAGCCTCCTACTGTGTCGGACACAACACACCGATGTTTCGCCGGTGTGTCAGGAGTCCGAAGCGGAGGTGAGGTTCCGGTGCGTACGGCCGAACCACTGCACCTGCGGTTGCTGCGTCTGCTGCGCGACCACGGTGCGGTGTCCCGAGCCGAGCTCGCCGACCGGCTGGAGATCCCCCGGCCGCGTCTGCTGGCCGAACTGGACCGCCTGGTCGGCCTCGGCTACGTGGCCGAGGCGGGGCTGGCCGCCTCCCGGGGCGGTCGCCGCTCCACGCTGGTCGAGCTGAACCCCGAACTGCGGTTCGCCGCCGTCGACCTGGGCGCCAGCTCGGTCGACGTCGAGGTGGTCAACGGCCGCCTCGAACCGGTCGCCGCCTATGCCGAGGTCGCCGACATCCGGTCCGGCCCGAAGGTGATCCTGCACCGGGTCAACGAGCTGCTGCACAAGGCCCGGGTCGACGGCGCGTACGAGCGGCTGGCGGCGGTCGGGATCGGGGTGCCCGGCCCGGTCAGCTTCCGCGACGGGGTGCCGGTCTCCCCGCCGATCATGCCCGGCTGGGACCGCTTCCCGGTGCGCGAGCTGCTCACCCGCGAGCACGGCTGCCCGGCGGTGGTCGACAACGACGTCAACATCATGGCGATCGGCGAGCGGCACGGCGGGGTGGCCCACTCGGTGGACGACTTCCTCTTCGTCAAGATCGGCACCGGGATCGGCTGCGGCATCCACCTCGCCGGTGAGGTCTACCGGGGTACCGACGGCTGTGCCGGGGACATCGGCCACATCCAGGTCGACGGGCACGGTCCGGTCTGCTCCTGCGGCAACGTCGGTTGCCTGGAGGCCCGGTTCAGTGGTGCCGCCCTGGCCCGGGACGCCCTGGCCGCCGCCCGCAGCGGGGCCTCACCCGCGCTGGCCGAGCGGCTCGCGGCCCGGGGCGACCTCTCCGCCCGCGACGTCGCCGAGGGCGCCGTCGAGGGGGACGTCACCTGCATCCGGCTGATCCGCGACGGCGGTCGCCGGGTCGGTGAGGTCCTCGCCGGGCTGGTCAGCTTCGTCAACCCGTCGATGATCGTGATCGGCGGTGGCCTCGCCCAGCTCGGCCACGTGCTGCTCGCCGAGATCCGCAGCGTCGTCTACCGCCGCTCCCTGCCGCTGGCCACCGGCAACCTGCCGGTGGTCCTCTCCGAGCTGGGGCCCCGGGCCGGCGTCGCCGGTGCCGCCGTACTCGCCAGCGACGTGGCCTTCGGGGAGGCGTCATGACCACCGACCCGACGACCGGATCCGGTACGAGCGAGATCGTGCTCCGGCTGACCGACGTGGTGAAGACCTTCCCCGGGGTACGGGCCCTCGACGGCGTGCAGCTGGAGGTCCGGGCCGGCGAGGTGCACTGCCTGCTCGGCCAGAACGGCGCCGGCAAGTCCACCCTGATCAAGGTGCTCTCCGGCGCCCACCGCCCGGACTCGGGGCGGGTCGAGTGGCTCGGGCAACCGGTCGCCTTCGCCAACCCGCAGGCCGCCATGCGCGCCGGCATCGCCACCATCTACCAGGAACTCGACCTGGTCGAGGACCTGTCGGTGGCGGAGAACGCCTTCCTCGGGCACGAACCCCGCCGGCTCGGGTTCGTCCGGCGGGGGCAGATCGCCCGACGTACCCGGGACATCCTGGGCCGGCTCGGCCACCCGGAGATCCCGCCCGGCCGGGCGGTCCGCAAACTGCCCGCCGCCGGTAAGCAGATCGTCAGCATGGCGCGGGCGCTCTCCCACGACGCCCGACTGATCATCATGGACGAACCGAGCGCGGTGCTGGCCCACGACGAGGTGGGCAACCTGTTCCGGATCATCCGGGAGCTGACCGCCCAGGGCATCGCGGTCATCTACATCTCGCACCGGATGGAGGAGATCCGCGAGATCGGGGACCGGGTCACCGTGCTCAAGGACGGCCGGACCACCGCCGCCAACCTGCCGGCCCGGACCACCCCCACCCGGGACCTGGTCAGCCGGATGACCGGCCGGTCCATCGAGTACGTCTTCCCGGACCGCCCGGCCGCCCCGGCCGAGTCGACCGAACTGCTCCGGGTGGACGGGCTGGGCCGCGACGGCGAGTTCGCCGACGTCTCGCTCAGCGTCCGGGCCGGTGAGATCGTCGGCATCGCCGGGCTGGTCGGCTCGGGCCGGTCCGAACTGCTGGAGACCATCTTCGGTGCCCGGCGCGCACACACCGGCACGGTGCGGATCGCCGGTCGTGCCCTGCGCCCCGGCAGCGTCGGTGCCGCCGTCCGGGCCGGGCTGGGCATGGCCCCGGAGGAACGCAAGAGCCAGGCCCTGCTGCTCGGCGAACCGATCTACCGCAACGTCACGCTCGCCACCTTCAGCCGGTACGCCCGGCTCGGGTTCACCCGGGCGGGGCGGGAGGTGGCCGAGGCGGACCGGATCGCCGGGACGCTGGAACTGCGCCCCCGGGACGTCCACCGGCCGGTACGCACCCTCTCCGGCGGCAACCAGCAGAAGGTGGTGGTCGGGCGATGGCTGCTCGGCGACACCCGGCTGCTGCTGCTCGACGAACCGACCCGGGGGGTCGACGTGGGTGCCCGGGCGGAGCTGTACCAGGTGATCCGGGCGCTGGCCGCCCGGGGGGTCGGGGTGCTGCTGGTCTCCAGCGAGGTCCCCGAGGTGCTCGGCCTGGCCGACCGGGTCCTGGTGATGCGGGAGGGCCACGTGGTACGCGAGGCACCGGCCGGCGAACTGGACGAAGACACCGTGCTCGACCTCGTCATGGCGGGGTCCCTCATGGAAGGAGTGCCCGCGTGAGCGCGACGGACGCGCCCGCGTGGCCCCCAGACACTGACGAAGGACGGTACACATGAGTGCGACCCCCACTGCGGACGCGCCGCGCCCGACAGCGGACCTGCCGGACCCGGCGCCGCCCGCCGGACCGACCGGGCACGGGGCGGTGGCCCACGGCGCCACCCGGGCCGGCCGGCTCTCCTGGTGGCGGGGGGACGCCGGGGAAGGGGCCCGGCGCAACCTCGGCCTGATCGGCGTACTGGTGGTGCTGATCGTGATCGGCATCGCGACCCGGCCCGACCTCTACGGTGACTCCCGCTGGGTCTGGGAGAACGTACTGACCATCCTCAAGCTGGCCTCGGTGGTCGGCGTGGTCACCGTCGGGATGACCTTCGTGATCATCGGTGGCGGCATCGACCTCTCGGTCGGTGCGATCGTCGCCCTGGCCGGGGTGTGGGCCACCACGCTCGCCACCCAGAGCTTCGGCGCCGGCGGCATGATCTTCACCGCGTTGACCGTCGGCCTCGCGGTCGGCCTGGTCAACGGGGTGCTCATCTCCTACGGTCGGCTGGTGCCGTTCATCGCCACCCTGGCGATGCTGGTCGCGGCCCGGGGTCTGGCCGCCGAGATCTCCGACAAGCAGACCCAGGTGTCGAACAACACCACCATCAACGACATCGCCGCCGCCAAGCTGCTCGGCATCCCGCTGCTGGTCTACATCCTCGCCATCGTGGTCGCCGCCGGCTGGGTCCTGCTCAACCGGACCACCTTCGGCCGGCGTACCGTCGCCGTGGGCGGCAACCCCGAGGCGGCCCGGCTCGCCGGGATCAACGTCAAGCGGCACACCGTCCTGCTCTACGCCCTCTCCGGGCTCTGCTGCGGCATCGCCGCGATCATGCTCACCGCCCAGGCCACCTCGGCCCAGGCGGCGATGGCCAACCTCTACGAACTCGACGCGATCGCCGCCGCGATCATCGGCGGCACGCTGCTCAGCGGCGGCCGGGGCACCATCGTCGGCTCGCTGCTCGGCGTGATCATCTTCTCCACCATCACCAACCTGTTCGCCATCAACGGCCTCTCCACCGAGGCGCAGAACATGGTCAAGGGCGGGATCATCGTGGCCGCCGTCCTGATCCAGCAGTTCCAGTTCGGCAGCCTCACCCGGTTCCTCGGCCGCAACCGGCCCACCGCCGCCAAGGTCTGACCACCGCAACGCCTCCCGGCGACGTCGGCTCCTGCGACGTCCGCCCGGCCCCGTGCACCCTCTTCCGCCCCTCACCACCCCCGATACCAGGAGGTCGTCATGACCCAGCACAGTCGTGACCTGTCGCGTCGCCGGTTGCTGTTCGGCACAGCCGCGATCGGCGCGGGCGCCCTGCTCACCGCCTGCACCAGCAACGAGGCCACCCCCACCC
>NZ_WVUH01000231.1 GCF_017614955.1 Micromonospora echinofusca | reverse complement strand
CCGCGTCAGATGGGTATAAGAGACAGGGCACCCCGCAAGCCGGCCCGACCGGCCCGACCGAAACCGGTCGCCGGTCTCACCCAGGCCCAGATGGACAACGCCAAGGTGATCGTCGACGTCGGTCGCGGGCTCGACCTGCCCCGGCGCGGCCTGATCGTCGCGATCGCGACCGCGATGCAGGAGAGCAACCTCTACAACCTGGCGAACGACTACGTACCGGAGTCGTTCGACCACCCGCACCAGGGAAGCGGTGCGGACCACGACTCGGTCGGCCTGTTCCAGCAACGGCCGAGCAGCGGCTGGGGCGCTGTCGAGGACCTGATGCGCCCCGCGTACGCGGCCCGGCAGTTCTACCTGGCCCTCCTGGAGATCGTCGGCTGGCAGGACATGAGCGTCGCGGGTGCCGCCCAGGCCGTCCAGGTCTCCGCCTTCCCCGACGCCTACGCCCAGCACGAGGAGCGGGCCAGCACGGTGGTCGGCGCGCTGACCTGACCGGCCCGCCGGCCGCTCCCGGGGGCGGGCTCACCGCATCCGGCTGGAGTTCCGGTCCGCCGGTTCCTCGGGGAGGCGCCCGCTGCGGGTCGCCGCGCCCCGGGTCGCCGGTACACCACCGGCCGCGCCGGCCGCCGCCGTCGGGGTGTCCACCGGCACCAGCCGGACCGCGCGGAGCACCTCGTCCACCCGGGCCTCCCGCTGCCGCCGGGCATGCAGCGCCGCCTCGAAGTCCCGGCGGGCCTGCACCGCTTCGGCGTAGACCTGCTCGCGCAACTGCCGGGCCTCCTCCTGGGCGGTCATCAGCTCGGTGCGCGCCCGGGCCCGGATCGCCTCCGCCTCCGCCTCGGCGTCGTCGAGCGCCTGGGGGCGCGCCGCCTCCGAGCCGGTACCCAACAGGTCACGCAGCCGGTCGGCCTCCTGCCGGATCAGGTCCAGCTGTGTCGGGTCCGCCGCGCCGGCCCGCGCCCGGTCGGCCAACCGGGCCAACCGGGCGTCGAGGTCGTCCAGGCACGAATCAACCTGGTGCTGGTCGTAACCGATCCCCACCACGGAAAACCGCATGCTTTCGCCCCCCAGGCAGCCGGTAGTTTCCCTTCCCACCTGGAATCCTCGCCAGCACGCCGACAACCGGGGGCGGTTTGAGAGAAATGTTCGTCATCCGCAGGGTCGGCCTTCCCGGACACCAGGCCCCGCACCACCTGCCGACAACGAACCG
This sequence comes from Micromonospora echinofusca, assembly GCF_017614955.1. Lineage (GTDB taxonomy): Bacteria > Actinomycetota > Actinomycetes > Mycobacteriales > Micromonosporaceae > Micromonospora > Micromonospora echinofusca_A. The sequence goes on along the minus strand of NZ_WVUH01000231.1, from coordinate 10,727 downwards.
GGATCCCGCGCGGCCCGTCGCCGACCGGCCAGGCGGGCCGACGCCAACCGGACCGAACCGGCCGGACGGACCCGGTCAGGCCCGCTTGGGCAGGACCACGACCCGACCGAAGAACTCGTCGATCCGGCGTACCACGTCGTTGAAGTCGTCGAGGTCGATCGGCTTCGTGACGTAGGCGTTGGCCTGGAGGGTGTAACTGCCCACGATGTCGGTGTCCGCGTTCGACGTGGTCAGTACGACGATCGGAATGGTCCGCAGGTCGGGGTCGCTCTTGACCTCACCGAGGACCTGGCGGCCGTCCATCCGGGGCATGTTCAGGTCCAGCAGGATGACGTCGGGCCGACGGGCCTCCGTGTGCCGCCCCTCCTGCCGCAGGAACTCCATCGCCTCCTGGCCGTCGCCGACCACGTCGATGACCTTGTCGACGTCCGAGTCCTCCAACGCCTCCTCGATCATCAGCACGTCGCCGGGATCGTCGTCCACCACCAGGATGCGAACCGGGCTCGGCGTACCTGCACCCATGACTACCTGCCTCTGTCGTTGGTGGGAGAACCCCCGGACGGCCACCCGATCCCGGAGAAAGTAACCGATCAGCGGTCGCCGGGCGCGGTGGGGGCGGACATGTCCGGATCCCCGTCGTACCGGAGAACCTCGGCGAGTCCGCTGATCTCCAACACCCGCAGTACCCGCCCGTGCGCCCCGGTGAACCGCAACCAGCCCCCGGCTGCGGCGCTCTGGTTGTCACCCCGGACGAACGCGGCGAGCCCACTGGAGTCACAGAAGGTGAGGCCAGCCAGATCAGCCAGTAACCGGAACCGCCCGTCGGCGTGCAGCCGGTCGATCGCGGCGTTGAGTTCGGGTGCCGCGGCCATGTCGAGTTCACCCTCCAGCCGGAGGCAGGCAACCGCGTCACGCAGCACGTACGAGACGGTGAAGGTCACGGCAGTCCCTCTCACTCACACCGCACGCAGATGCTTGCAGTGCAGCAAGTATAGGGCGGACCGCTGGATGGACCACCACTGGCCGGCCCGGCTCAGCCGCCCGACAGGGCGGCGGGCGCCTCGGCCACCGCCCGCCCCTCGGCCAGGAACCGCCCCGCCCGGGGGAAGTCCCGGAGCAGCCCCGCGAAGTGCTCCAGGGTGCGTACCACCGCGGCCGAGGGCACCCCGCGACCGGCCAGGATCCCCACCAGCCAGTCGACGAACTCGGTGAAGAGACCCGCGTCGTCCACATACAGCGCAGCGGCCAGGAAGTCCACAATGTACCCCAGGTCGGCGGTGGTCGAGTCGACCTGCGCCGGCGTGTACGCCCCGACCGCCGGGACCCGCTCCCGCAGGTCGGCCAGCCCGCTCTCGATCAGCTCGGCCCGACGGCGGCAGAGCGCGGGATACTCGTCGTCGGTCAGGTGGGCCAGGTCCGGCTCGGGTGGACGGGCCAACGACCACTCGTCCGCCAGCAGCGACGCCGCCGTCGGGCCGTCCGGCGCCCAACTGGCCCCCAGGCGTCGGGCCCACCGACCGTCGACCCCGAACCCCCGTCCGCCGACCAGCACCGGCACGTCCGCCCGCTGGCAGGCCTCGATCATCCGGTGTGCCTGCGGCAGTCGCATCGAGATCGCGCAGGCCAGGGCCACCGCGTGCACGTCGTGCCGGTGCAGGTACGACACCAGGTGCGCAGCCGGCACACTGGCACCGAGGAAGGTGACATGCCAGCCCCGTAACCGGAGCACCTCGGCGACCAGTCGGGGCGGCAGGGCGTGCCACTCACCGTCCATGCAGGCCACCACGATCCGACCACGCACCGGGCGTGGGCTGGCGTACGACGAGACCGCCGCCACCACCCGTTCACTGATGTGCGTGGCGGCGTGCTCCTGCGCGACGCTCCACTCGTTGCTCGCCCACCACTGCCCCACCTGTGCCTGGGCGGGCGCCACCAACTCCAGCAGGATCCGCTCCGCGGTGACCCCGGCGGCGAGCAGGCCGAGGGCGACGTCGACCGCCGCGTACTCGTCCGCCTCGGCGAGACAGTCGAGGAAACGGGGGAAGGCGGCCACCAGATGACTGGTCGCGGTGTCGGTCGATGCCACTGGGGCGGTCTCCTAGAGGTCGTCGCTAACCGGCGCCGCCGTCGGCCCGTACCGTGAGGGCCGCGATGTCGTCGTGGTCGCCGTCGGTCAGCCAGTCACAGGCCAACTGCTCCACCCGTTCCGCGAGAGCCGCCGCCGGCATCCGGTGGCAGCCGGTCAGCGCCTCGACCAACCGCTCGGCACCGTACATCTCGCCGCCCAGGGGACCACCCCGGGCCTCGGTCACCCCGTCGCTGTAGAGCAGGCACGTCTCCCCCGGGGCCAACCGCAGATCGACCCGACCGATCCGCGGATCCGGCACCACCCCGATCAGCATGCCCCGCAGTGGCACGGTCTCCACCTCCCCCGAGGCCCGCAGGACCAGCGGCGGGAGATGACCACCCCCGGCGAGGGTCAACGCGGCACCGCCGTCCGGGGTCGACCGGGCGACGCCGACCACCATGGTGGCGAACCGCCCCTGCCCGTGTGCCTGGGTGGTCTCCAGCAGCGCGTCGTTGAGCAGCCCCAGCAGTCGTGCCGGATCATGCTCGACCCGGCGCAGCGCCTGGAGGCACTGCCGGAGCTGCCCGGTGAAGACCGCCGCCTCCACCCCCTTGCCGGAGACGTCACCGAGGAAGAACAGCACCCCACCGTCGGCCAGGACGTGGGTGCCGTAGAAGTCACCGCCGATCCGCAGTCCGGCCTGGGCCGGCCGGTAGGCGGTACCCCAGCGCAGACCCGGGGTCGCCACCGGCTCGACCGGTACCAGGCTGGCCTGGAGGGTGTCCGCCACCCGGGTCTGCTCGCGGTACAGCACGGCGGTGGTGAGCGCCGCCCCGGCGCGGGCGGCGAAGGCCCGCAGCAGCGCCTCCTCCCCCTCGTCGAAGGGCCGGTCCGCCGACCGGGTCACCAGCAGCGCGCCGACCGGGGCTGCCGCGCCGGGTACCGGCACGACCCGGGCGATGCGGTCCGGTTCGGCGGGACCGGGCAGCCAGCCCGCCCCGGCCGCCTGCTCGACCAGCCAGTCGACGGTGTGCGGCTCGGCACCGGAGAGAGCCTGCTCGATCGCGGGCGGCAGCCCGCCGACGGCGAGGACCCCCCGGTCGACCACGGCGGGACCGGCACCGTCCCGGACCGCCCGGAACCAGCCGGCCCGACCCGCGCGGGGCGCGAGGACCAGCACCGCCACGTCGGCGAGGGTCGGCACGGCGAGCCGGGTGGCCGCCGCCGCCGCCCGGTCCGGGTGCAGGGGATTGCCCAGCTTCTCGCCGACCCGCGCCAGGAAGGCCGACCGGGACTGCTCGGCGAGCAGCGCGTCCGCCCGCTCGACGGCCTCGGTGACGTCCTCGACGTACCACCCGCTGCCGCCGTCACCCAGCGGCACCCGCCGTACCCGCAACCGACGGCCGGCGTGGGTCAGGTCGCCGTCCCGCTCCCCCGTGGTCGCCATCGCGGCCAGCTCGGGTACGGCGGAGGCGGTGAGGGCGTCACCGGGACGGACGGTGGGCAGCAGACGCGCCGCCCCGGGGCTGACGTGCTGTACCACGCCGTCCGGGGCGCAGACCAGCAGACCTTCCCGGAAGTGTGCGACGATCTCGGACCAGTCGGGCGGGAAGACCCCGGCCGCAAGGTGGGTGCGTGGGGGGACCGCCCCGGCGTCCGTGGACGGACCACCGGAACCGACGGACCGCGTCGGCACCCGGCCGGGATTCGACGTGGAGATCCGCCCGTCGCCGGGATCCCAGTCCCGGACGTGGGTGGCAGTCACCAGCTGTGCCCCCACTCCTTCTCGGTCCCCCGGCGGGCGTGGACCCGGTGTGGTCCCGCTTTCGACCACCCTACGCCGGATCCCCGAACCTGCCATCCGGGCACGTTCGCGGGTCGGGCTCGGCCAGCAGGTTCGTACCGGGTGCGTTAGGGTCTGCTGCTGCCAGGGTCAGCGCGTTTCGGAAGGGCATGGTCGTCGTGCTTCATCGGAGGAAACTGGAGGCCACTCCGCTGAAGATGACGGTCGACCGGAGCGACGCCGGGTGCCCGGTGGTCGTCGTCTCCGGTGACCTGGACTTCACCACCATCGCGCCGTTGCGCACCGAGTTGCAGAACCTCCTCGACCAACGGCCGGGCACCATCGTCCTCGATTTCGGTGGGCTCTCGTTCATCGACAGCACCGGTCTGTCGATCATCGTGCACACCTGGCGCAGTGGCCACGACAGCGGCACCGCCCTCCACCTGCGCAACACGCCGAAGTTCCTCGCCACCATCCTCGACATCACCGGAGTGGCCGGTCTGCTGGCCCGCCCGCCGGAGGGCGACTCCGACGGTTCGGCCGTCCCGGCCTGACCGGGCCGCCGGGCGGGGTGACGATCTCCTCGGCCTGCTCCGGTTCGGCGTACCACCGTCAGGCGGGTGCGGGTTGCCGTTGCGGTGCCGGCGGCGCAGTTGCTGGTACGGCGGCCTCGGCACGGTCGGTGGGCTGGTCGATGTCGTCCGGCTCGCCGGCCTCGGGAGCCTGGAAGAGGTACCGGACGAACTCCACACCGGCCTCGTTGTCGTCCGCACCGGGCCACTGCCCGATCGCGTCGACCCCGATGACCTCCCGGTTGGCCGCGTCGGTGTCCTCCACCAGGGCCCACAACGTCACCGGGTAGCACCGGGTGGCACCTGGGGTGAGCTGCCAGCGGGCGTACCAGCCGGGTCGAGCCGGAACGATGTCGACGATCCTCTTCATGGCGTGACCTGCCCTCCCGTTGCCGCGGAAGTCTTTCGGTCCAGCTCGATGCTCGCCGCCCGGGGGGTGAGGGTCCCTCACCCCGGTGAGATGAATCATCCGGCGGCCCTTCCCGGTACACCAGCGGACGAGACGGCGGACGAGTCGGCGGACGACGGCAGCCGACCGGCGCGCGACCGGGGACCGTCGTTTCGCCCCTGGGGCACCGGGAAGGCGGGCGGGGAACCCAGCGGAGAGAGGTGGACATGCGTAAGCAGATGGAGGGTGACAACAAGCGCCGCCGTGCCCTGGCCCGGCAGGCCCGGGAGCGGGGCCGGCGCCCCAGCGAGACCGGTGCCACCCTGGGCGCGTCGAAGCAACTGGAGCACCTGGACCGGACAAAACGGGACGGTCCGCCGGCAGCCGGACAGCACAAGCCGCAGAGCAGCCGCGGTGGCCCGGCACCGCCCCCGGCGGCGCCCGCCGAGCGGACCTGGCCCCGGCCGCACCCCGACCTGGCCGCCGGACCGCAGGTGACCACGGTCGGCTACCAGGACCTGGTCGGGGACGTGGGTCGCCGGGCCGGACTGGACTTCGACCAGGCGCGGGCCGCCGCGGAGGCGACGGTGCTGGCCCTGGCCCGCGCCCTGGACGAGGCCGACCAGGCCCGGCTGCTGGACGCGGTACCCACCGAACTGCACGACGACGTACCGCTGGCCACCATCAGCCGCCGCCCCGACCTGCCGGGCTTCCTGTCCGAGGTGGCCCGGATCAGCGGCCGGACCCCCGAGCAGGCGCGGTACCAGGCGGAGGCGACCCTGGCCGCCCTGGCGGAGCAGGACCCCGACCTGGTCGACGAGCTGGAGATCCCCGCCGACCTGCGCGGACTGCTCGGGACGACCGAACCGGGCGGCGGCCTGGTGGCGCCGACCGGACGGACCGCCGGACTCACCGACGGTGAGATCCGGGAGGAACTGGCCGAGTTGCCGTACTGGTCGGGCGACACCCGGGCGCTGTCCCGGACCATCGAGCTGCCCCCGGCGAACCTGGACCGGGTGCTGGACCAGGTCGCGCAGTTGCGGCAGCGGACGGGGCGGGGGCCGACGGTGAGCCGACCGACCGGTTCGACCGCCGTACTCACCGTGCGCAGCCGGACGGCGGACACGGTGACCAGGGCCGACATCGAACTGGCCCACCGGTTGGACGACCTGGTCGAGGAGGCCGCCGGCGGCATCGCCGGCTGACCGGCCGGGTCCGGCCCGGCGACCGGCACCGGTCCGGCACGCGGACCGCCGCCGGGTCGGGGGCCCGGCGACCGGCACCGGTTCGGCTAGCCTGCCGCAGGTGGGGCGGGCAGAGCACGGACTGACACTGGTACCGGACCGGACCCGACCCGGTGGCCGGATCCTGCTGGCCGACGGGGTGCCGCAGTCCTACGTCGACGTGACCGACCCGACCTACCTGCATTTCGAGTACGTCCGTCGGATCGCGGCCACCATCGACGTGAGCGCACCGGCGGGCGTACCACTGCGCGCCCTGCACCTGGGCGGCGGCGCGCTGACCCTGCCCCGCTATCTCGGGGCCACCCGGCCGGACTCGGCCCAGGTGGTGGTGGAGCGGGACCCGGCGGTGGTCGAACTGGTGGCCCGGGAGCTTCCCGCACTGCCCGCCACCGTGGCGGTACGGGTGGCCGACGCCCGGGCGGCGGTGGCCGCCGAACCGGCGGACGGCTTCGACCTGGTGGTGGCCGACGTCTACCAGGCGGCCCGGATGCCGGCGCACGTGGGCACGGTCGAGTTCGTCCGGGAGGTGGCCCGGGTGCTCCGCCCGGACGGCGTCTACCTGGTCAACCTCACCGACCTGCCGCCGCTGGTCTTCTCCCGGGTCCAGGCGGCCACCCTGCGGGAGGTCTTCGCCGAGGTGTGCCTGATCGGTGCCCGTCGGATGCTCGGCGGGCGGCGGTACGGCAACCTGGTGCTGGCCGGGTACCACCGGGCCGGCCGGTTGCCCCTGGAGCGGCTCGCGTCGCGGCTGGCCCGTGACCCGGAGCCGGGTGGGCTACGCCACGGCGCGGAGCTGACCACGTTCGTCGCCGGTGCCCGGCCGGCCCGGGACCCGCAGGGCTGACCGGCGACCTGGAATCCGCAGGGGCTGACCGGCGGCCCCGGTCCTCCCGACGCTCCGGCTGGTTCCCGGCCGGTCCCGCTGGTTTCCCGGCGATGCGGCCGGGTAGCCGCGCGGGATGACGGGACGGGCCGACGACCGGACCACCGCACGTCGCGTGGCGATCACCATCGGTCTGGTCCTCGCCACCGCACTGGGGCTGCTGCTGGTGTACGCCACCCGGCGGGTCCTGGTCTGGCTGCTCGTCGCGGTCTTCTTCGCGGTGGCGTTGAACCCGGCGGTGGACTGGACCCAGCGCCGGCTGGCCCGCAACCGGTCCGTCGCCACCCTGTTGGTCTTCCTGGCCGCGTTCGGCCTGCTCGCCGCCCTGATCGCGGTGATCGTGGTCCCCCTGGTCGACGAGGTGGCCCGGTTCACCAACCAGCTACCGACGATCCTGGACGAGGCCCGCGCCGGACGGGGACCACTGGGCCGGCTGCTGGACCGTACCGGCCTGCTCCGGTACGCCGAGACCCATCAGGAACAGGTCCGGCAGTACGGCGACCGGCTCCGGGAACCGACGTTGGGTGTGGTCCGGGGGGCGTTCACCGCGGTGGCCGGGCTGGTCACGGTGGCGGTGCTGGCGTATCTGATGGTGCTCCAGGCGCCGAGGCTGACCCGGGGGCTGGTCGGCCTGGTCAACGACGGACACGGTGAGCGGCTGCGCCGCATCGGGCGGGAGTCGGCCCGCACGGTGACCGGGTACCTCAGCGGGAACCTGCTGATCAGCGTGATCTGCGGCGGGTTGACCTTCGTCGTCCTGGTGGTCATGGGGGTGCCGTTCGCCGGGGTGATCGCCCTGCTGGTCGGCATCGCCGACCTGGTACCGCTGGTCGGGGCCACCATCGGGGCGATCGCGGCGGCCGGCGCGGCCTTCCTGCACTCACCCCGGGCCGGCATCGTGGTGCTGGTCTTCTTCGTGGTCTACCAGCAGGTGGAGAACCACGTACTGCAACCCCTGATCCTGTCCCGGACGGTCCAACTGAACCCGTTGACGGTGCTGGTGAGCATCCTGCTGGCCGCCGACCTGGCGGGCATCCTCGGTGCGCTGCTCGCCATCCCGGCGGCCGGGATCATCCAGATCCTGCTGCGCGAGTTCGGGGTACGGCGGCGGGTCCGGGCCCTCGACGGCGGAACCCCGGAGCCCGGGACCGCCGACTGACCCGGGCGCACCGGCCGGCGGTCGGGCGCCGCCCGACCACACCGACACCGGCACGGGACGCCGGGGGTGCCTCCCCCGGCGTCCCGTGCCGTGGCGGTCAGCGCCGGTACGCCGGCACCTCCGGCGAGGTGCTCTCCAGCGGTACGGCGTTCGCCGGGATCAGGCCGAGTTGCACCGCCGGGCGGGGCAGGGTGGCGTCGAGCATCCAGTCGGCACCCACCCGGGCCCGGTTACCGGGCATGGCGAGCAGGTGGTAGCCCCGGGTCACCGCCTTCGCGGGCAGCCCGGAGAGGGAAACCTTCAGCGGGTTCGCCGCCGCGTCCCGGCCCCCGAGATCCACCACGAACCCGAGGTCGTGGTGCCGGTACGGCCGGCGTCGGCCCTGCCCGTAGGAGGCGGCGACGTTGTGCGCGACGAGCCGCCCCTGTCGCTGGGCGTGCTGCGCGGTCATCGTGCAGACCTGGCCGGGGCGGGTCAGGTCGGGTACGGCGGCGGCGTCACCGCAGGCGTACACCTCGGGGAAACCGGGCACGTTCAGGTACTCGTCGACGACCAGCCGGCCCTTCTCGGTCCGCAGGCCCAACTCGGCGACGAACGGGTCGGGGCGTACCCCGACGCACCAGACCAGGGTGCAGGTGGGGACGTACTCGCCGTCGGTCAGCCGTACCCCGTCGGGGGTGGCCTCGGCCACCGAGGTGCCCATCCGGACGTCCACCCCGCGCCGGTCGAGGACCCGTTGCGCGGTCCGGGACATCCGCTGGTCCAGCTCGGGCAGCACCCGGGGCGCCACGTCGAGCAGCATCCACCGGGGCCGGATGTCCAGGTGCGGGTGCTGGGCGGCCAGCGCGTCGGTGAAGAGCTGACCGTGGGCGGCCACCTCGGTACCGGTGTAGCCGGCGCCGACCACGACGAACGTCGAGCGGGCCGACTGCTCCGCCGGGTCGCGGGTGAGCTGCGCCAGCTCGATCTGGCGGACGATGTGGTCGTGCAGGTAGAGCGCCTCGGGCAGGCCCCGGAAGCCGTGGGCGTACTCGGTGACCCCGGGGATGGGCAGCAGTTTGTTGACGCTGCCGACCGCGAGGACCAGCCGGTCGTAGGCGAGCTGGCCGGGATCGCCCTCGGGCTGGGTGTAGTGCACCCACCGGTTGTGCAGGTCGACCCGGTCGGCCTCGCCGATCACCACCCGTACCCCGTCGAGGGTGCCGGTCAACGGCACGGACAGCCGGCTCGGTTCCAGTACGCCGGCGGCCACCTCCGGCAGCAGCGGCAGGTACAGGAAGTAGTCGGTCGGGTTGAGCAGCACGATCTCGGCCCGGTCCCGGGCGACCCGGGCCAGGGTCTTCGCCGCGTGGTAACCGGCAAACCCGGCCCCCACGATCACCACACGTGGTTTCGTCATGCCCGCAGCTTCCCGGCCAACGGCCGGACAAACGTACCGGCTGGAGCGGCCGGCTTCCCCGTTTCCAGAATGACCTCCCCTCGTTGTGCATTTGGCACAAATGCCTTATAACGGGGGATAAGACATATGGACCAGAGAACCAGAAGATGGCGGCTGCTGGCGTCTGCAGGAGCAGCCGGCACGGTCGCGGCCATGGCCGTGCTGGCCGCGCAGTCCGGCGCCGCTCCGGTCGGGCCGATCGACCCGGTCGCGGCGACCCTGGGCTTCACGGTGATGACCGAGGGCGACGCCACGGTGCTGAACAGCGAGAACGAGGGCACCCTGGCGGTCGGCGGCGACCTGCGGTTCGGCAACTACCAGTTGGCCCTGAACACCGCCGGCTCATTCATCGTCCCCGGCGACACCAATCCGACGGCCCTGGTGGTCGGCGGCCGGGTCGACTTCGCCGGCAGCGTACCCGGCACCCGGTTGCAGATCCTGCAGAACGGCTATGCCAAGATCGGCGACCTGACCGGCACCTTCGTCCGGAACACCGACAACAACGGAGCCCTGGTCAACACCCGGATCCTGCCGGTGAACGACTACGACGCCTTTCCCCGGATCGAGCTGGTGACCCGGCAGCCGGTCAGCAGTGTCGGCCCCGCCTCACCGATCGACTTCGCCGGCGCGTTCGCCACCTTCCGCAACACCTCGACCGAACTCGGCACCTGCCTGAACACGCTCATCCTGCGCACCCCGAACGGGGATGTCCTGCCCAGCCCCATCCCGCCGGGCAGCAACGCGGTGGTCAGCCTGACGCCCGGACAGACCAACGTGCTGAACATCAGTGCGACGGACCTGGCCAACATCGCGATCCTGACCTTCGCCACGCCGCCCACCGCCGACACCCCCCTGCTGGTCAACGTGGACACCAGCGACGTGGGTGACAACTTCGCCTGGCGGGTGCCGAACTTCGCCGGGATCGGCGGGCCGCAGGCCCGGTACATCCTGTTCAACTTCCCCACCGCGACGTCGGTGACCCTCACCCCGGACGGGGCCACGCTGGAGGGCACCATCTACGCCCCGAACGCCACGGTCACCGATCTGAGCGCCAGCAACACCGAGGGCAACATCATCGCCAGCACCTACACGCACAACGGCGGCGAGGTGCACGACTTCCCGTTTTCCACCACGTTGAGCTGCCAGAACGCCGATCCGACGACGTCCCCCACCGCCTCTCCGACGGTCCAAC
>NZ_WVUH01000230.1 GCF_017614955.1 Micromonospora echinofusca | reverse complement strand
GTCCCCGCCCACCCGTTCGGCGTCGTCGGGCAGCAGCGCGGCCAGCGCGGAGAGCGCCCCCCGGGCCTGCCCGATGGCCTTCATCTCCTGCCAGTGTCCGAGCAGCATGATGGTGACCAGGGCGGCGAGTTCCCACCAGAAGTCCAGGTCGAACAGGCCGACGCTGGTCGCCACCGAGGCGACGTACGCCACCGTGATCGCCATGGCGACCAGCAGCATCATGCCGGGCGCCCGGTCGCGTACCTCCCGGACCGCACCGACCAGGAACGGCCAGCCGCCCCAGAGGTACACCACCGAGCCGAGTACCGGCCCGACCAGTTGCCGGCCCGGCAGGTCGGGCAGCCCGCCGAACCACTGCCCGAACAGGTGGCTGGTGACCACGATCGGAACGGTCAGCACCAGGCAGACCCAGAACCGCCGCCGGAACATCGCCGGATCGTGGCCCGCGTGCTTGTCGTGGCCCTGCCGCCCGTGCCCGGCGCCGCCCCGCTGGCGGTCCGTACCGTGCTGCTGGTCGTCCGTGCCGCGCCGGTGGTCCATGCCGCCCTCCTCCCGGCGACCGTACCCCCGCCAGGTATCCCGTACCGGGGGATCGGCCGGAGCGGCACCTCCCACGGGCCGCCGGACTCGCCCTGTTTGCGCAGCTCGCCGTGGGGTACCGAAGGCGGTTGACGCACCGATCACGGAGGTTCCGATGTCGACTGATGCCATTGTCCTGCTCAAGGAGGACCACAAGGAGATCCGGCGGCTGTTCCGGGAGTTCCAGGGCGCCGGGGAGAACGCCACCGCGCAGAAGCGGAAACTCGTGGCGCAGATCCTGGAGGCCCTCACCGTGCACACGTACCTGGAGAACGAGTGCATGTACCCGGAGGTCCGCCGGCTCCTGCCCGACCTTGAGGACGACGTGCTCGAATCCTACGAGGAGCACCACGTCGCGGACGTGCTCTGCTTCGAACTCGCCGCGATGGCGCCCGACGACGAACGGTACGACGCCAAGGTGACCGTGCTGATGGAGAACGTCCTGCACCACGTCGAGGAGGAGGAACAGGAATGGTTCCCCAAGGTCCGCGACGGTCTGGGTCGTAACCAGTTGCAGGAGATCGGCGCCCGCATGATCGAGATGCGGGCGGACGCCCCGCGTACCCCCAGTGAGCCGCTCGCGCTGAAGAAGGCCCTCGACGCCGTCACCGCCTGACCCCTGCCGCCCCGCCGGTCCGGCCGGATCACGTCGTCGGTGTACGACCCTCCGGCCGTACCGGCGGAGGTGGGGAGGCCGGGTGGCAGACCGCGTCGACCAGCCCGGCGGACCGGGCCCGCGGTTCGGATGAAGTTGCAGTTTTCTGTGACGCCGGTCAGTGCCCCCCGTACGCCTGCTGGGCCTGCTCCATCAGCCGCAGCCGCTTGCCGGCCGCCGGGCCGAGCCGGTCGATCACCCCGGCGACCAGCGCCTCCACCAGCGCCAGGGCCGGCACGAAACTGTCGTACGGCGACGGCGAGTCGACCCGGCTGGGCAGCACCACGTCGGCCAACCCGGCCACCGGGGAGAGCCACCGGTCGGTGAAGAGGACCACCCGGGCGCCCCGGCCGGTCACCTCCCGGGCGAGCGCCAGGGTCGGCTCCTCGTACCGCCGGAAGTCGAAGATCGCGAAAAGGTCCCGTCGACCGATGTCGGCGAGCATGTCGGTGCGTTCCACCGGGGCCAGCGGCAGCAGCCGACTGCCGCCGCGTACCTGCATCAGGTGCAGCACCAGGTAGTGGGCGAGCAGCCCGGAGAAGCGCCCACCGGTGGCGGTGACCCGCATCTGCTGGTCGGCGAGGAGGCGCACGGCGTTCTCCAGCTCACCGGCGGGCAACTCGGTCAGGGTCCCGGCGACCGCGTCCGGCAGGCTGCCCGCTGCCCGAGCCAGTGCCGACTCCGGCGGCAGGCCATCCTCCGCCGCAGCCCGGTACGCGGTCAGCGGCGAGGTCTCCCGCTCGGCCAGTTCGTCCCGCAGGGCCCGCTGGAACTCCGGGTACCCGCCGAAGCCGAGCCGGGTCAGGAAGCGCAGCACGGTCGGCCCGCTCACCTCGGCCCGCTCGGCCAGCGCGGCGACCGTACCCAGGCCGGCGGCGGGATAGGAGGCGAGCAGCGCGCGGGCCACCCGACGTTCGGCCGGACTGCACTCGCCGAGCCGGCGGCGGATCAGCGCGCCGACACCGACCGACGGCTCCCCGTCGGCCGGTGTCGGGTGCGACGCGCCGGACCCGCCGGCCGGGCGCGAGGCGTCGGGTGACGTCGGCCCACCGGTCGGCAACGGCTCATCGGCAAGATCGGATGACGACACAGCCAGAGCGTAACGACCGGTCGGGCCGGCCGGTCGTGGTCAGGACTTCGTGACGGCGCAGCGGTAGTCGGCGGGGCCCGATCCGGAGTACGCCTCGACGTCGACGTAGTACGTCGCCGAGCCGGACGCCGTCCGGGTCAGGGTCACCGACTCGTCCGCCCCGGCGCCGTCGTTGACCGACCGGGTCAGCATGCTGCCGGTGGAGCTGAGCAGGTAGAGGTCGGCGTCGTAATCGGCCGGGACCGCGCAGCCGACCGAGAGGGTCTGCCCGCTGCCCAGCGTCACCTGGAAGTAGTCCCGGTCGCTGCCGCTCTTCAGGTCACCGGTGACGGTGAGCGGGAAGGTCCGGGTGGAGATGTCGTTGGCGGCGGTCCGTGAGTCGTTCGGCTCCACCTCGGCGTACTCGGTGCCGCCCGGGGGCTCCTCGCCCCCGGGGCTGCACGAGGTGACCGGGGTGCCACTGTAGAGACTGCCGCTGGGCACCCCGGCGGTCACACTCCGCAGGTAGTAGCCGCAGGTGGGCCGGTTGGCGAAGTCGTAGGTCTGGCCGCTGGTCAACTTCCAGATCTTGAAGTTCGAGTAGGTCAACGGCTGACCGGAGACGGCCACCTCCGGCTGGTGGTCGCCGAGCACCACGTAGGCGCTCGGCCCGGAGAGGGTGGCCAGGCCGTTACGGTCGACGTAGAGCGAGGCACCCTCCTCGACCCCGACCCCCCATGCCTTCCCGCCGCTGGTCCGGCCGTCCTTGATCGCCCGGGCCACGAAGGCCATCGTGCGGCCCATCCGGTCCCGCGTCACGAAGTGCGAGTCGTTGATGGTGTCGGCGTAGTTCGGCCAGCGGAACATCCCGGTGGTGAAGGTCATCGACCGGTCGTACGGATTGCCGAGGGCGATCGCGGAGGTGGCGCTGCCGCCGCAGGCGTCGTACACGATGTCGCTGTTGATGTGGTGACCGGCGCTGCCGCCACCGACCCCACCGCCCTTGGCCACCACGGACTCCACCGACGCCTCCAGGGCGGTGCCCTTCCAGGCGGCGTAGTTGCACTGGTCGCCACCGGCGAAGTAGACGAACTCGGCGTTCCGGATGTCGGTGTTGGCCTGCGCGTCGTCCCCGTCCCGGGCGGCGGTCATGGTCAACGTGGTGCAGGAGTTGACCCCGGCCAGGCCGATGATGTCGTCGCACTCCGGGGTACCGCTGCCGGAGGCGGCGACGACCGTCACGTCGATCGTGCCGGTGCCGCCCCGGATCGCGTCGACCGCCCTGGTCATGGTTGCCGCGACGATCCCGCCGGAACCGTTCATCGTGTACGCCGGACCGGACCAGCTCGCCCGGCTGACGTCGGTGGGACTGCCCAGCCGGACCCGGTCGACGGCCGCCTGCGCGGCGGTCACCCCGATCGGTGCCATCGTCAGCGCGGTGGACGCGGCCAGCAGGAGGGCGGATCGGGCCCGGAACCGGGAGCGGGAGAACGTCGTGGGGGCGGGTGCGACAGGGGTCATGCGGACCTCCAGAGACCACGGAACCGTGGAACGGACGTTACAGCACCCATAGATTTTGCTCAATGCGTAACTCCTGTTACAGCCGCGTGGTCCGCCGCCCGCACAGCACAGGGTTCCGCCGCACGGCATGCCGCACGGCGGAACCACAACCGCCGGTTCAGACCGGGTGGGTGGCGACGAGCACGTCGTGGAAGGAGGTGCGGCCAGCACCCGGTACGCGACGCACCCCGAACCCCGGGTCAGCACCGCCTCGTACGTCGGGTCGTCCTCCCAGGTGGTACCGGAGGTCGAGGCGCAGCCCGCCTGCTCGACCAGCCCGATCGCGATGTCGGTCAGCCCGTAGTCGTAGAAGACGTACTCGGACGGGGCGACGGTGCACGGGCCACCCGCACCGGTCAACCGGGACTTGTCCGCCGCGAAGACCGGCTGCCACCGGTCGGCCCGGTTACGGTCCCCGTCGGTCAGTCGGGTCCACCGCACCCCGGTGATGCGCCAACCGCCCGCCGTGCCGGCGACCTCCGCACGGCACAGATCCAGCACGCTGACCGCGCGCTGGCCGACGACGCGTGCGGGCGGACCGGCTCGGCGAGTACGCCAGCTCGGACGTGGGCGACAGTGCCCACCGGTCACGGCTCCGGAGCGATCAGCCGGTGGTCGTCGGCGTCCCGCACGGTGATCGCCTCCATCGGACACGAGTCCGCCGCGTCGATCACCGGCCCGGCCGGGTCGACCACGTTCAGCACCGGTCGGGACAGCCCGTCGACGAGGACGAAGTGGTCGGGTGCGGCACCGGCGCAGATCCCCGTCCCGATACAGCGACGAGGGTCGACGTCGACCCGCCAGGTCCCGCTCACCAGGCCACCGGCAGACCGGTCAGGCCCCGCACGATCAGGCCGCTCTTCCAGGTCAGCTCCGCCTCGGGTACCGCGATCCGCAGCTCGGGGGTGCGCTGGAGCAGGGCCCGCAGCGCGACCTGGAGTTCCATCCGGGCGAGTTGCGCCCCGATGCAGTGGTGGACGCCGTGCCCGAAACCGAGATGCGGGTTGACCGACCGGTCGAGGTCCAACCGGTCCGGATCCGTGAAGACCGACTCGTCACGGTTGGCGGAGGAGATCGAACCGATCACCGGCTCGCCGGCCCGGATCAGGACACCACCGAGTTCGACGTCCTCGGTGGCGTACCGGGCGAACGCGGAGGCCACCCCGAGCGGGACGTACCGCATCAGCTCCTCGACCGCCGACGGCACCGACCCGGGATCCGCCCGGAGCCGCTCCCAGGCACCGGGGGTGGTCAGCAGGACGTACACGAAGTTGGGCAGCTGGGTGACGGTGGTCTCGTGCCCGGCGGCGAGCAGTCCGGCGGCGAGCTGCACCACCTCCAGCTCGGTGAGCCGGTCGGCGTTCTCGTCCCGGGCCCGGACCATCGCGCTGAGCAGGTCGTCGGTCGGCTCCCGGCGGCGCTGCGCGATCAGCTCCCCCATGTACGCGTACAGGTTGTCGAGGTACTCGTCGATCCGCTCCGGGGACAGGGAGGTGGTCGAGACGATCGCCTCCGACCAGGTGTGGAACCGGTCCTGGTCGGCGACCGGCACCCCGAGCAGTGCACAGATCACCCGGATCGGCAATGGCGTGGCGACGTACTCGACGAAGTCCGCCGGGGACCCGGCGGCCAGCATCGCGTCGAGCAGCTCCTCGGTGATGCCGGTGGTCCGGGGACGGAGCTGCTCGACCCGGCGCGCGGTGAACGCCTTGGCCGCCAACCGGCGCAGCCGGGTGTGCTCCGGCGGGTCCAGGGCCAGGATGCCCGCGTCGATCTGGCGGGGCGTGATCCGGGGCTCGTCGCGACCGAGGGCGGCGGCCCGGCTGAACCGGGGATCCCCCAGCACGGTCCGCACGTCGGCGTACCGGGTGACCAGCCAGGCCGGCTCGCCGTACGGCAGGCGGACCCGGGTCACCGGCTGCTCGTGTCGCAGCCGGGCGTAGAGCGGATCGAGTTCGAGCCGGTCGGGGGCGTGGAACGGATAGCTGCGCGTGGTCGTGACGGGGGGATTGTTCGACACCGGAACTCCCTGTCGTAGGCAGACGCGGGGTGGCCGGACGGGTCTGCGGCCAGCGGTCGACCCGCTCGGGCGCGACACCGGACCAAGCCAAGAGTCATGCACTGATTGCGGATCGTAGCGAACACGCTCGATCCTGACCACCCGCATCCGTTCGCCTACATCGGGTGACAGTCCCGGCCCGACGGCTCTGAACTGTTAGGAAGGGCCCCCTCCTATACCGAAAACGATAGGAGGGGGCCCTTCCTAACACCGGGTGTCAGCGGGGTGACTGGTCACCCTCGCCGGTACGACGCTGGGCCATGTCGACACCCTTGTCGATCTGCTCGTCGTACTTCCCGCCGGTCCGCCGGTCGGCCGTGTCGCCGGCCTTCTCCAGCCCCTGGTCGACCTGCTTGTCGTGCTGGTCGGCGAGATTCTTGGCCTTGTTCATGAAGTCGCTCATCCGTACCCTCCTCGGCTCGTCTCCCGTCAGTCGTTCCCGCCGGCCCGGTGCGCAAACGGAAGAGACGTGGGACGGCGCCGACACCGGTGACTGTCCCGGTCACCAACCGCGCCACGGTGCCGGGTGTCACGACCGGCGCCGCCGGGTACGACCCGGGCACGGGGACCATCCGGTGAGCGGAGGACAGTGACGATGACGGAACCGACGGCGGTGCCGCCGCCCCCGGCGGGGATCCGGCAGACCTGGGACCAGATTCCCTGGCTGGTGCGGTCGGCAGTGGTCTGGAGCGCCTGCCTGGTGGTCGTCGTCGCCGGGCTGTACGTGCTGGGCCGGATCGCGGTGCTGCTGGCCCCACTGGCCATCGCGCTGGCGGTGACCCTCTTCCTGACCGCGCTGCTCGACCCGGTGACCCTCGCCCTGCGCCGGCTGCGGCTACCGGCCGCGCTGGCCGCACTCACCTCGGTGCTCCTGCTGCTGGCGGTACTGGCCGGCGCGGTGACGCTGGTCTGGGCCCTCACCGCCGACCAGTTCGCCGACCTGTCGAAGGAGCTGGGCGAAGGGTGGAAACGGACCCGGGAGTTCCTCACCTCGGGTGGCCTGCCGATCACCGCCGACCAGCTCGACGGCTGGACCCGGCGCGCCGCCGAGGGGCTGCGCCAGGGCTCCCCCGACCCGGTCGACGGCGCCCGTACCGCAGCCGAGGTGCTCGGGTCGGCGCTGCTCGTGGTGGTGCTGCTCTTCTTCCTGCTCAAGGACGGCCGCTCGATGTGGCGCTGGGCGCTCGGCCGGACCGCCGAGAGCCGCCGGTCCCTGCTGGCCACCGCCGGCCGCGACGGCTGGCACACCCTGACCGCGTACAGCCGGGGCACGATGGTCATCGCGGCGATCGACGCGATCGGCATTGGTGCCGCGCTGCTGCTGCTGGGCGTGCCGCTGGCGTTCCCGCTCGCCCTGATCACCTTCCTCGGCGCGTTCGTACCGATCATCGGCGCGACCGTGGCCGGCAGCGTCGCGGTGCTGGTCGCCCTCGCCGCCAAGGGCCCGACGACCGCGCTGCTGGCGCTCGCCGCGGTCATCGCCGTGCAGCAGATCGAGGGAAACCTGCTGGAACCGCTGGTGATGAAGCGGCAGGTCCGGCTGCATCCGGTGGTGGTGCTGGTGGCGGTCACCGCCGGCACCCTGCTCGCCGGGATCGCCGGTGCGTTCGTCTCGGTGCCGATCGTGGCCGTGCTGTACCGGATGATGGACACGGTCTGGCGGGCCCGCCGCGCGGCCCGCGCCCGCACCACCGGGCCCGACGGGCCCACGTCAGCGGTACGCGGGCACCCCGAGCCGGGCCCGTAGGGCCGGACCGGGCAGGTCGGCCAGCCACGCCGGTCCGCCCGGTTGCTGCCGGCGCCCGCCGCCGGCCAGGTCGCCCGTGTCGACCGGATCGAACCCGAACTGTTCGACGAGGTCCTCGACGGCCCGCTTGGCGTCGTTGTCGTCGGAGGCCAGCGGCATCCCGTACCGCTGGAGGGCGCCCGCCTCGTGCCCGTAGTCGCGCAGGTGGTCCCAGCGCATCGTGTTGAACGTCTTGACCAGCCGTATTCCGCCGAGCCGGTCCCGGACCAGTTCGCTGGAGGTGGTCCGGCCGGTCTCCAGTTCCGGCCACGGACCGTCCACCGCCGGCAGGTAGTTCGTCGCGTCCACCACGATCTTGCCGGCGAGCCCGTCGGTGGGCAGCTCCGGATGCCGGTGGAACGGTACGGCGAGCAGGACCAGGCGGTCCGCCCGGCGGGCCACCTCGTCCGCCCGGACGGCCACCGCCCCGTCGACCAGTGACCGGACCAGCGGGGCGAGCGTCGCGGGATCCCGGGAGTTGGCGATGACCACCTCGTGCCCGGCGGACGCGCAGTGCCGGGCCAGGACCCCACCGAGCCGGCCGGCGCCGATGATGCCGATGCGCATGGGACGGGCTACCCGGACCGGCAACCGGCAAACGGCGGTCGACGGGAACGGCGGCGGGCAGGAACGGCAGCGGGCAGGTGACAGCGGCTGTCGGCAAAAGCGCTCGGCCGGCGGGAACGGAGCAGGTCACCGGCCGGGCATCAGCTGGCCGGGGACGAGGTGCCCGGCGAACCAGGTCGAGGCGGCGTGCGCCACCTCCTCCAGGGCGCCGGGCTCCTCGAACAGGTGGGTGGCACCGGGTACCACCCGCAGTTCGGCGTTGTCGGGCAGCGCCCGGAGTGCCTGCTCGTTGAGCTGGCGGACCTGCTCGTCCCGGCCGCCGACGAGCAGCAGCGTCGGCGCCCGTACCTGGTCCAGGGCCGGGCCGGCGAGGTCCGGTCGGCCGCCCCGGGAGACCACCGCCGCCACCCTTCCGGGCCGGGCGGCGGCAGCCGCCAGGGCACCGGCCGCACCGGTACTGGCCCCGAAGATGCCGATCCGGGCGTCCCGGAGCGCGGGTTGCGCGTTCAGCCAGTCGACGATCCCGACCAGCCGGCGGGTGAGCAGCCCGATGTCGAAACGCAGCTCGGCGGTACCCGCGTCGATCTCCTCCTCGGCCTCGGTGAGCAGGTCGACCAGGACCGTCGCCAGGCCGTCCCGGTTCAGTACGTGCGCGACGGCCATGTTGCGCGGGCTGCGTCGGGAGCTGCCGCTGCCGTGGGCGAACAGGACCACCCCGGTGGCGTCCCCGGGAACCGACAGGTCGGCGGGGAGTTCCACCCCGTCGACCGGGATGAGCGTCGCCCGGCTCTCTTCGCGTACCACCACGAACCTCCCGTCGACGGGGCGTCCACCGCGCGGGTCGCCCGGCGGGGACGTCTGATCGGTTCCGTCCCGGTTACCCGTCCCGGACGTCCGCATGCGGTCACCGGCGCGGTTTGCCGCACCGGGGCCCGGGTAGCCGGGCGGTGACCGGACGACGCCGCACCGCCCTGACCGGCGGGGGCGTCGACACCCCGCTGTCCGCCGCCAGCGTCGATCCGTCACTGGTCGGCAGCAGCGACCGACACCGATCGCGAGGTGCGTCATGGCCCGTCAGGACCGTACCCGGAAGTCGACCACCGACAAGCCGTCGGCCAGGGAGATCGCGTCGGCCACCGGCGACCCGGAACGCCGTACGGAGCAGGACCGGGACTGGGCCGACGAGGCGGCCATGGCCCGCACGGCGGACGACCCGCGCGCGATGGCCCCCCGGGACCGGGCCGGCCGGCCGTCCACCGGCGACACCCGCTGAGCGTCGGCGGTGGTGGGCGCTAGGGTTCGATCTCCTCCACCTTGCGTAGCGGGGACCGGCCGGGTGGCTGCTCGGGCGGCGGTCCGGCCGGCCGGACCGCCGGGTTCGGCAGGGTCACCGTCTCACCGCAGATCACGCGCACCAGTTCCCCGTGGTGGCGCAGTTCCAGGCTGGCGTCGTCCGGGCCGTCCCGCAGGTCGTACCTCGTCTCGTGCGGCCGGACCTCGACCCGCAGCCGCAGTCCGCGCCAGGTCAGGGAGAACTCCAGCCGCCCCAGCTTGCTCGGCAGCCGGGGACAGAACGACGGCACCTCGTCGTGGTCCCGGAAACCGCCGAACCCGGCCACCAGGGCGATCCAGGCACCGGCGAGGGAGGCGACGTGCACCCCGTCGCGGGTGTTCTCGTTCAGGTCGTGCAGGTCCATCAGCGCGGCCTCGCGCAGATAGTCGTGGGCCAGTTCGAGGTAGCCGACCTCGGCGGCGATCACCGACTGGGTGCAGGCCGACAGGGACGAGTCCCGGACGGTACGCCGCTCGTAGTAGAGGAAGTTGCGGCGTTTCTGGTCGGCGTCGAACGCGTCGCCGCGCCAGTGCATGGCCAGCACCAGGTCGGGCTGCTTGACCACCTGCTTGCGGTACAGGTCGAAGTACGGGTAGTGCATCAGCAGCGGGTACCGGTCGGGCGGGGTGTCCCGGAAGTCCCACTCCTGGAGCCGGGTGAAGCCCTCCACCTGCTGGTGCACACCGAGCTCGGGGTCGTACGGGATGTTCATCGCGCTCGCGGCGTCCCGCCAGGAGGCCGCCTCCTCGTCGGTCACTCCCAGGTGGAACGCCTCGTCGCGGTAGCGGGTCACCGCGTCGGCGGCGATCCACAGGTTCCGTTGCGCCATCAGGTTGGTGTAGATGTTGTCGTTCTTCACGGCGGTGTACTCGTCCGGCCCGGTGACGCCGTCCAGGTGGAACACCCCGTGCCGGTCGTGGTGGCCGATCGACCGCCACAGCCGGGCGGTCTCCACCAGGAGTTCCAGCCCCACCTCCCGCTCGAACTGGGTGTCCTGGGTGGCCTGGACGTAACGCCGGACCGCGTCGGCGATGTCCGCCGCGATGTGGAACGCGGCGGTACCGGCGGGCCAGTAGGCCGAGGACTCCTGCCCCCGGATGGTCCGCCAGGGGAAGGCCGCGCCGGCCAGGTTGAGGATCTGGGCCCGTTCCCGGGCGAGCGGAAGGGTGGAGTGCCGCCAGTGCAGGGCGTCGGCGACCGCCGCCGGCAGGGTGTACGTCAACACCGGCAGCACGAACGTCTCGGTGTCCCAGAACGAGTGCCCGTCGTACCCCGGTCCGGTGAGCCCCTTCGCGGCGATCGGTCGGCGTTCGGCCCGGGCGCCGGCCTGGAGCACCTGGAACAGGCCGAACCGGACCGCCTGCTGTACCTCCGGATCACCCTCGACCTGCACGTCCGAGGTGTCCCAGAAGGCGTCGAGGTACTCGCGCTGGGCCCGCCGCAGACCGTTGAAGCCGTCCAACCGGGCGGCGGTCAGCGCCGCGGCGACCTGGTCGCGCAGCCCGGGCAGGGACCGCTTGCTGGACCAGCCGTACGCCAGTAGTTTGACCACCCGCAGTTCCTGCCCGGGTTCCACGACACAGCCGATGCTGGTCCGGATCCAGTCCTGGTACCCCTCGGTGGTGACGGTGGTGCGCTCCGGGCCGTGTACCTCGTGGTCCATCGCGGCGGCCACCCGCAGACCGCTGACCTTGGTGCGGTGGATGAGCAGGCCGCCCGCCTCCCGGCTCAGTTCCTCCTCCGGTTGGAGCGGGGACTCCAGGACGGCCGCCACCCGGGGGTCGCGGCTCTGCGGTGGCAGGGCCTCGTTCGCCACCAGTTCGGACTGGACGATCACCCGGAGCGACCCGTCGACCGGTTCCACCTCGTAGCTGATCGCCGCGACCGACCGCTGGGTGAAGGAGACCAGGCGGGTGCTCACCACCCGGACCTCCCGGCCGGCGGGCGAGCGCCAGTGCAGGGTCCGCCGCAGGGTGCCGGCCCGCAGGTCGAGTACCCGTTCGTGGGCGAGCACCTCGCCGTAGCGGACGTCCAGCGGCTCGTCGTCGACCAGCAGCCGGATCAGTTTGCCGTTGGTCACGTTGACCACGGTCTGACCGGACTCGGGGAACCCGAACCCGGCCTCGGCGTACGGCAGCGGACGCAGTTCGTAGAAGGAGTTCAGGTAGGTGCCGGGCAGGCCGTGCGGCTCGCCCTCGTCGAGGTTGCCGCGCAGCCCGACATGCCCGTTGGAGAGCGCGAAGACGGACTCCGACTGGGCCAGGACGTCCAGGTCGAGGCGGGTCTCCCGGATCCGCCACGGCTCGACGGGATAGGCCCGTTCCCGGATCACCGGTCGGCTCCGTCGAGCAGTTCGGCCAGGTCGCGGACCACCACGTCGGCGCCGTGTGCCCGCAGCTCGTCGGCCTGCCCGGCCCGGTCCACCCC
>NZ_WVUH01000022.1 GCF_017614955.1 Micromonospora echinofusca | reverse complement strand
GTCGGGGTCAGTTCTTGCGGGGAGTGGGGGTCTCGGCGGCGCTGCTGAGATCCGGGGCGCTCGCAGGCTCGGAGACGCCGGACGGACCGGTCGCGAACTCTCCCACGTGCGCGGTCTCCGCGGCCACCACCGGCTGGTCCGGTGGCATGGTGTCCGGCATCTTGGGTACCACGATCACGGCCGTGCCGTAGGCACAGAGTTCCATCCACATCTCGCCGCAGTCGCGGCTGTCGAAGCGCATCCCGATCACCGCGTTCGCGCCCAGTCGCCGGGCCTCCTCGCCGAGGCGGCTCACCGAATCCGTCCGCCAGCGGGTCAGGTTGTCCGGTGCGGTCGGGTCGTACGCGCCACCACGCAGGCTCTTGACGCCCTCCCGGTACGGGTTACGCGTCCTGGCCATCGATGACACCACTTCGCCGAGAACCTGGCGGATCTCGTACCCGGGCAGGTGATCCGTCGTCACGACCAGCACGTCTCCGATGCTGTCAGGCGGACGGCGGGCGGATCGTGAGGCTTGTTCACCTGGTCGCATGCTGCAAAACGGCGCGCCGGGGAGGAACCATGCCGGCAGGCGGGAGGGGTGGCGACGTGGCGGGAACGGGTACGGCGCGGGATCCGGGGACGGTGCGTCGGGAACGGGTACGGCGTGGGGGAACCGGGTCCGGCGGGGAACAACGACGCGGCGCGGACGCCGGGGGTCGTCCCGGTCGTCCGCGCCGTCGGTCGTACAGGGGGCATGGCAGGGCCCGAAGTGGTACGGGCCGGACAGATCAGACGCCGGCCACCGAGGTGATCCAGGAGCGGCTGGCCGCGATGCTGGCGTAGTTCTGGATGCTGTAGCCGTCGGCGGTGGAGGCGACGCCGACCTGGCGGCCGTTGTAGAACTGCGGGCCGCCCGAGTCGCCGCGCCAGGCGTTGCCGCTGATCTCGGTGCTGCGGATCGCCGGCCCGCCGTACGCGTCGGTGGCGCTGTTCGTGGTCACCTGGACGGTGGCGGTCTTGAGCTGGCTGGACGCGCCGCAGCCGCTGTAGCAGGTCATGCCCCAGCCGTAGATCGAGTTGGTCGAGCCGACCGGCGGGTTGGTGGTGCCGCCCAGGGTCACGTAGCTGGTGCTGACCGTGCTGGAGAGCCGGAGCAGGGCGAGGTCGTAGCGGGTGTACGAGGCGCTGACGGTACGGGTGGTGCCGCCGGAGGCGTAGTAGACGCTCCCGACCCGGACCGACATCGAGCCGCTGACGCAGTGCCGGGCGGTGAGCACCCACTGCGCGGCGATGACGGTGCCGGAGCAGGTGAACGAGCCGTTGCTGAACACCGCCGCCGCCCAGGGGGCGGACGAGACGTAGCTGCCACCGATGATGGGCTGCGGTCCGGCCGGCGCGGCCACCGCGCCGGAGGAGGTGGCGAGTACGCCGGCCAGTGCGGTGGCGGCCAGCGCGAGCAGGGAACGGATGCGCATGGGGGCTCCTTCGTGAGGCGTGCCCCCACACGCTAGGAAAACCGCAGTCCATCCACAAGGATCGAATTGAAAAAATTCGATTACTTGTGTCGTGGGCCCGATCCGGCCGGTGGCTGGCGTGGTACCCGGGGTCAACCTGCGGGACGGCGTGCCGGCCGGTGCGTCGAGGGCCGTATCTGCCAGGTAGGCTGGCTGCGCTCACCCGCTGTGGGTCGGCACCCACTGCGTACACAGTCAGGAGTGCCCCGTGCCTCGCGTCGTCGTCGACGTCATGCTCAAGCCCGAAATTCTTGATCCTCAGGGCCAGGCTGTCGCAAACGCGCTGCCCCGGCTCGGCGTCAGCGACGTCTCCTCCGTCCGGATCGGTCGGCGGATCGAGATCGACTTCACTGGCGAACCGGACCTCGACCGGGCCCGGGAGATCGCCGACAAGCTGCTGGCCAACCCGGTCATCGAGGACTACACGGTCCGTTTGGTGACCGACGACGCCGTGGACGCGCACCCGTGACCGCCCGCGTCGGAGTGGTGACCTTCCCCGGGTCGCTCGACGACGGCGACGCGGCCCGCGCGGTCCGCATCGCCGGCGCCGAGGCGGTCCGACTGTGGCACGGCGACGCCGACCTGCACGGTGTCGACGCCGTCGTCCTGCCGGGGGGCTTCTCGTACGGCGACTACCTGCGCTGTGGCGCGATCGCGCGGTTCGCCCCGGTGATGGAGGCGATCATCGCGGCGGCCCGGGACGGTCTGCCGGTGCTCGGCATCTGCAACGGCTTCCAGATCCTCTGCGAGGCGCACCTGCTGCCCGGCGCGCTCACCCGTAACCAGCACCTGCACTTCCGCAACCGGGACCAGGTGCTCCGGGTGGAGTCGGCCGGTACCGCCTGGACGAACACCTTCCAGCCGGGCCAGGAGATCCTCATCCCGGTCAAGAACGGCGAGGGCTGTTACGTCGCGGACCCGCGCACGCTGGACGAGCTGGAGGCCGAGGGCCGGGTGGTCGCCCGGTACGTCGGTGGCAACCCGAACGGCTCCCAGCGGGACATCGCGGCCATCACCAACGCCGCCGGCAACGTGGTGGGCATCATGCCCCACCCGGAGCACGCCGTGGAGGCACTGACCGGCCCGTCCCTGGACGGCCTCGGCTTCTTCACCTCGGTCCTCAAGCACCTCACAGGAGTACCGGCGTGACCGTTCACGGCGAGGGAGACCTCATGACCACCCCACCCGCCCCGGAAGCGGCGGGCCGCACCCCGGTCCGGGCCGGTGGCTTCGGCCCGGACACCGTCGACGGTGCCGCCGCCACTCCCGAGGAGCTCCAGCCCTACGTCGAGCTGGGCCTGCGCGACGACGAGTACGACCGGATCCGGCAGATCCTCGGCCGCCGGCCGACCCACTCCGAGCTGGCCATGTACTCGATCATGTGGAGCGAGCACTGCTCCTACAAGTCGAGCAAGGTGCACCTGCGCCAGTTCGGTGAGAAGGCCCCGCCGAGCGACCGGCTGCTGGCCGGCATCGGGGAGAACGCCGGCGTGGTCCGGGTCTCCGACGAGCTGGCCGTCACCTTCAAGGTCGAGTCGCACAACCACCCCAGCTTCGTCGAGCCGTACCAGGGTGCGGCCACCGGCGTGGGCGGCATCGTCCGGGACATCCTGGCCATGGGTGCCCGGCCGGTCGCGGTGATGGACCCGCTGCGGTTCGGTGCCGCCGACCACCCGGACACCGCCCGGGTACTGCCCGGCGTGGTCGCCGGGGTCGGCGGGTACGGCAACTGCCTCGGCCTGCCGAACATCGGCGGGGAGGTGGTCTTCGACCCGTGCTACCAGGGCAACCCGCTGGTCAACGCGCTCTGCGTCGGCGTACTCCCGGTCGACCGGCTGCAGAACAAGGCCGCCGCCGGGGTCGGCAACGTCGTGGTGCTGATGGGCGCCAAGACCGGCCGGGACGGCATCGGCGGCGTGTCGGTGCTGGCCAGCGCCACTTTCGACGAGGGTAGCGAGCAGCGCCGGCCGTCGGTGCAGGTCGGCGACCCGTTCATGGAGAAGCTGCTGATCGAGGCATGCCTGGAGCTGTACGACGCCCAGCTGGTCGTCGGTATCCAGGACCTCGGCGGCGCCGGCCTGACCTGTGCGCTCACCGAGACCGCCGCCGCAGCCGGGACCGGCATGCGGGTCTGGCTGGAGCGGGTACCGCTGCGCGAGCCGTCCATGGAGCCGCACGAGATCCTGGCCAGCGAGTCCCAGGAGCGGATGCTGCTGGTGGTCGAGCCGGAGAAGCTCGAAGCGGTGCTGAAGACCGCCGAGAAGTGGGGGGTCTGGGCCACCGCGATCGGTGAGGTCACCCCGGCCCAGCCCGACGGGCAGCCCGGCCGGCTGGTGATCACCTGGCGGGACCACCTGGTGGTCGACGTGCCGCCGGGTTCGCTGGTCGACGACGGGCCGGTCTACGCCCGTCCGATGCGCGAGCCGGCCGACCTGATCCTGCTCCAGGCGGACCGGGCCGAGACGCTGCCCCGCCCGGCCACCCCGGAGGCGCTCCGGGAGACCGTGCTGCGCATGATCGCCTCGCCGAACCTGTGCGACAAGACCTGGGTCACCGAGCAGTACGACCGGTACGTGCTGGGGAACACCGTGCTGGCCCAGCCGGAGGACTCCGGTGTGATCCGGATCGACGAGCGGACCGGCCTCGGTGTCGCCCTCTCCGTCGACGGTAACGGCCGGTACGCCCGCCTCGACCCGTACCAGGGCACCAAGCTGGCGCTCGCCGAGGCGTACCGGAACGTCGCGGTGACCGGCGCGAAGCCGATCGCGGTCACCAACTGCCTCAACTTCGGTTCGCCCGAGGACCCGGGTGTGATGTGGCAGTTCGCCGAGGCTGTCCGTGGCCTGGCCGACGGCTGCGCCGAGCTGGGTATCCCGGTCACCGGAGGCAACGTCAGCTTCTACAACCAGACCGGCGCGGCGGCGATCCACCCCACCCCGGTGGTCGGTGTGCTCGGCGTGCTGGACGACGTGGCCGAGCGGGTGCCGATGGGCTTCGCGCCCCGGGCCGGCACCGACCACGACCTGATCTTCCTGCTCGGCGAGACCCGGCTGGAACTCTCCGGTTCGGAGTGGGCCTGGGTGACGCACGGGCACCTGGGTGGCGTACCGCCCCGGGTCGACCTGGCCGGGGAGCAGGTGCTGGCCGATCTGCTGGCCGAGGCCGCCCGGGTCGGTCACCTCAGCTCGGCGCACGACCTCTCCGACGGTGGGTTGGCGCAGGTTCTGGTCGAGTCGTGCCTGCGGCGCGGCGTCGGGGCCCGGATCGCGCTGCCGGAGGCGTTCACCGGCGGTTCGATGCCGTTCGTCTACCTTTTCAGCGAGTCGTCCGGTCGGGTGCTGGTGTCGGTGCCGCGCGGCCACGAGAAGGCGTTCACCGCGCTCTGCGGGGAGCGGGGCGTGCCGTGGGCGGCGATCGGGGTCACCGATCCGGCCGGCGGGGCGCTGGAGGTGCAGGGGCAGTTCCGGATCGGTCTGGACGAGCTGCTCACCGCCTTCACCTCGACCCTGCCCCGGCTCTTCGGCGGTGCCGCCGACGCCACGGTGCCCGGTGCGCCGGCCCCGACGCCGGTGGCGCCGGTCGGCGACGCGCCGGCCCACCACGCAGAACCGTCCGCTGGTGCCGGTGTCGCCGGGTCGGCTTCGACTGCGGCGCCGGTGGTCCCAGAGGCGGCCGAGGTGCCGGTGGCCGTCGAGCCCGCAGCGGCGCCGGTGGTCGCAGCACCGGAGGGCGTGGAGCAGGCCGACGTCAGCCAGGCGGGGCCGCAGGCCCCCGGGGTGACGGTGGGTCCGCAGGTCGGGTTCGGGCCCGAGGTGGGGTCGCCGGTGGTGCAGGCCGAGGCGTCCGACGCTGACGAGCTTGGTGCCGGCCAGCCCGACGCCGACCAGTTCGACGGCGGCGGCCCGGAGGACGGTACCCCCGCTCCGCCCGCCCAGCACTGACCCTGGTGCATCCCGACACGGTCTACGCTCAGCCCGGCTCCGGCGCCCGCTTCGACTGGGGGCTCGCCGGAGCCGCTGAGCTGGGCCGGGTCTGCGCCGTCCTGGTGGTGGTCGACGTCCTGTCGTTCACCACGGCGGTGGAGGTGTCGGTCGCCCGGGGCATGCGGGTACACCCCTTCCCCTGGGGTGAGCAGGCTGACGAGTACGCGCGCCGGGTCGGTGCCGTCGCGGCGGTCGGACGCCGGCAGACGAGCGGGGAGCGACCCTGGTCGCTCTCCCCGGCCGCGCTGCGTACCGCGCCGGTCGTGCCGGATCTGGTCCTGCCCAGTCCCAACGGTTCCGCGATCTGCGCGGCGGCCAGCGCCACCGGGATTCCGGTGGTGGCGGCGTCGCTGCGCAACGCCCGCGCCGTCGGGGTCTGGCTCACCGGCCAGGGGTACGGGTCGACGCGCGCCCCGATCGGGGTGGTGGCCTCCGGGGAACGTTGGCCGGACGGCACCCTGCGCCCTGCGGTCGAGGACCAGTTGGGGGCGGCGGCCGTGCTCGACGCACTGTCGGCGGTGCCGGGTGGGCTCTCGGTCGAGGCGGCACTGGCACTCGCCACCCTGGCGAGCGTGCCGGACCTGCCGGCAGCGGTGCGCGGCTGCGTGTCGGGCCGGGAACTGACCGAGACGGGCTTCGCCGGGGACGTGGAGATCGCGGTGCAGGTCGACGTCTCCGAGGTGGTGCCGGTGTTGCGTAACGGGGTCTTCTCCGCAGCCTGAGCCGTTGCGGGGCCCACCGAACGGGTGGTGGCTGCCACAGAAGAAGTACGGGGCCGACCGGTGTGCAACCGGTCGGCCCCGTTCACGTCCGTCGGATCAGTCGTCCAGCCAGTTCAGCGAGCGGCGGCTGGACCGGTCGTGCTGCGGTGGCTGCTGGTCCGGTTCGCCCTGCGGCGGGGCGCCGTAGTAGCCGCCCTCCTCGTACCGGTTGTCGTACCCGCCCCGCTGTTCCGGCGTCCGGTCGTACCCGCCCCGCTGTTCCGGCGTCCGGTCGTACCCGCCCCGCTGGTCGTAGCCGCCGCCGGCCGGCTGGTCGTAGCCACCGGTGCGGTCGTACCCGCCGCTGTCGGCGGGGGCGGCACCGTAGTCGCGCTGGCCGTAGCCGCCGCTGCGGTAACCCTGCTCGCTACCGTAACCCTGCCCGCTGTCGTACCCGCCGGTCGACGTCCCGGAGCCGTACCCGCCACCCTGGCCGTACCCGCCGGTCTGCTCCTGACCACGACCGTACGACTGGTCCTGGCCGTAGCCCCGGCCGCTGTCCCCGGCCGAGTAGGCGCCGGTCGCGTAGGGGTCGGCGGGCGCCACGTACTGTTCGGTCGCGCCGGTGTACCGGCCGGTCGGTTCGTCGTACCGCTCGCCGTAGCCACCGGACTGCGCCCCCTGGTACCCGCCACCGGACTGCGCGCCGTAGTCCCGGTTGCCGTAGCCGCCACCGCCCGATGCCGGG
Organism: Micromonospora echinofusca; assembly: GCF_017614955.1. Taxonomy (GTDB): domain Bacteria; phylum Actinomycetota; class Actinomycetes; order Mycobacteriales; family Micromonosporaceae; genus Micromonospora; species Micromonospora echinofusca_A. The sequence goes on along the minus strand of NZ_WVUH01000022.1, from coordinate 27,877 downwards.
GCGTTGCCGTAGCCGCCACCGCCGGAGGCGGGCGCGTTGCCGTAGCCGCCTCCTGCGGCCGGGGTGTTGCCGTAGCCACCGCCACCCGAGGCGGGCGCGTTGCCGTAGCCGTAGCCGGCCTGGGTGGGAGCCGCGTCGTCGTACCGGCCGCCGGAGGCGGAGGAACCGTAGCCGCTGCCGGCCCAGTTGTCGGCCGCAGCGCTGTAGTCCGGACCGGTCGGCTGCTGGGTGGGCAGCGGGGCACCGTACGGGTCGGGGAACTCGTCGTCGACCAGCGGGCGGTTGTGCATCATCGTGGGCGCGTCGGCCAGGGAAGGCCCACCGGCAGTCGGGCCGGCCCCGGCGGCCGCCCTGGGGACGATCCGGGTCTGGTCGTCCATGCCCCGGTAGCCGCCACCGCCGCTCCGGGTCGGTGGGATCGCGTCGGCCGGGTCCCCGCCGTCGCCCTGCTCCTTGCGACGCATCCAGAGCAGCACGATGGTGCCGACCCCGACCGCCACGAAGAGCCCGCCGACGATGATGAGGAGCCAGGAACCGAAGCCGCCCGAATCCTCGTTGGAGGCGTTCTGCGGGGCCGCCTGGGCGCCCTCCTCGGTCGCCTCCGGGGTGGCCTCGGCCTCCTCGGTCGCCTCCGGGGTCGCCTCGGGCGTGGCGGACGCGGTCGGCTGGGCGTTGAGCTTCAGGGTGAGTTTCAGGTTGGTGACGCTCTGGCCGGCGCGCGCGTTGATCGTCTTGACCTCGCGTTCGCCGTCCTTGCTCGCGCCGATCTCGATGGCGCCCGGCGTGATGGGGCCGGTGGAGCTGGTGAACCGGAAGTTACCGGTGTTGTTCGTGGTGGTGGAGTAGGGCCGCTGCTGCGAGTCGAGCAGCCCGACGATCGCCCCGCCGACCGGGTCGCCCTTGGCGTCGACGACCTTGCCGCTGACCTCCTTGACCGTCTGGACCTCGGGCTGCGGGCCGCGGACCGTGACGTCCCGGCTGGCCTGCCCCTGGTCCCCGCCGATCCGGGCGGTGATCCGTACCTGGCCGGACTTGGTCTGCCCGGCTTCGACGGTCCCGGCGACCAGGGTGACCGTGTACTCCTTCGAGGCTTCCCGGTCGATCTCGTCGGTGAAGTCGCACTGCCCCTCACAGGTCAGCTCGCCGAACGACGAACCGACCTGGATGGTCACCGAGTCCTTGTTGTCCGGCGGCATCTTCGCGTTCTTGTTGGTGACCCGGAACTTGAGGGTCGCCTTCTGACCGCTGGTGAGCGTGCCGGAGGAGAGTGCGGTGATCTGTACCTCTGGCGGGTCGGCCTGCGCCGGCACGGCGGGGAGCGCGAGCAGGGCGCTGACCACCAGCGCCGCGATCACACCGGCCCGATGCTTCCAGGCATGTCGGTGTGCTGACACGTCCACCGCCTTCCGGTCTGACTTCCCCGGCCCGGGGAGCACCGGCCGGAGACCATCACGGTACGAATACACCGTCGGCAACTATGCCTTGTCCGGCTGGACCGGCGCGACCCAGGGCCAGCGGGAATCGCGCCATCAGGAAGTCGTATCGTCCCGTCGTGTCCTCTCCGCACAGTAAATCCTCGGTGCTGGCCGCCGCGTTGGCCGTCCTCGACGAGGGCGGTACCCCCGACCGGGCCGTGCTCCGGGACGCGGTACGGGCGTCGCTGGCGGACCTGGCCCGTCGCGCCCCCGGCCGATCGGTGGAGGTGCGGGTTCCACCTTTCGGTGCAGTTCAATGCGTCGCCGGGCCGCGACACACCCGGGGTACCCCACCGAACGTCGTGGAGACCGATCCGGCCACCTGGCTCCGGTTGGTGGCCGGGCGCCTCCAGTGGGTCGATGCGGTTACCGAGGGTCGTGTTCAGGTGAGCGGGAACCGGGCGGACCTCTCCGGGTACCTCCCCCTCTAGCAGGCACGGAGCGAAACGATCTGGTAACTGAAAGCAGCGAAATCGTGACTATCTGTATCCTTAGCTGTTCGCGTACACTGTCAGTCGAGCATAGGTCCCGGATCACCGTGCGTATCCGAAGCGATCGCGCGAGCGGACCTGAATCCTGATCAGTTCTCATCCCCGCCCGAGCAGTCCAGACCAGTAAGAGGGAGCGGCAGGTGCCCCGAGGCGACGGCCGGCTGAACCACGACCTGGACCCGGAGCGACCCGGCCCACAGGACGCCTGCGGCGTCTTCGGGGTCTGGGCGCCGGGTGAAGAGGTGGCCAACCTCACCTACTTCGGCCTCTACGCATTGCAGCACCGGGGCCAGGAGGCCGCCGGCATCGCGGTCAGCGATGGCTCGGGCGTGGTGGTCTACAAGGATCTCGGGCTGGTCGCCCAGGTCTTCGACGAGCCAACCCTGGCCAGCCTGCGCGGTCATGTCGCCATCGGGCACACCCGGTACTCGACCACCGGCGGCTCGACCTGGGAGAACGCCCAGCCCACGATCCGGGCGACGAACGCCGGCACCACCATCGCGCTCGCCCACAACGGCAACCTGGTCAACACCGCCGAGCTGGAGCGGGAGGTGACCGAGCGGGGGATCGACTCGGATGGTTCCACCTCCGACACTGCCCTGGTGACGATGCTGCTGGCCAGCAAGCCGGACATCTCGGTCGAGGCTGCGGCGATGGAGGTGCTGCCCCGGCTGCGGGGTGCGTTCAGCTTCGTCTTCATGGACGAGTCGACCCTCTACGCCGCCCGCGATCCGCACGGCGTCCGGCCCCTGGTGCTGGGCCGGCTGGAGCGCGGCTGGGTGGTCGCCAGCGAGACCGCCGCGCTGGACATCGTCGGTGCGTCGGTGGTGCGCGAGGTCGAGCCCGGCGAGCTGATCGCGATCGACGCCGAGGGGTTGCGCTCCGCCCGGTTCGCCGCGCCGGAGCCCAAGGGCTGTCTCTTCGAGTACGTCTACATCGCCCGACCGGACGCCACCATCGCCGGTCGGAACGTGCACGCCGCCCGGGTGCAGATCGGCCGCCAGCTCGCCAAGGAGCACCCGGTCGAGGCCGACCTGGTCATCCCGGTCCCCGAGTCCGGCACGCCGGCCGCGATCGGGTACGCGGAGGCGTCGGGTATCACCTACGGCGCCGGCCTGATGAAGAACCCGTACGTCGGCCGGACCTTCATCCAGCCCTCCCAGACGCTCCGGCAGCTCGGTATCCGGCTCAAGTTGAACCCGCTCCGGCAGAACGTCCGGGGCAAGCGCCTGGTGGTGGTCGACGACTCGATCGTGCGCGGCAACACCCAGCGCGCGATCGTCCGTATGCTGCGCGAGGCGGGTGCGCTGGAGGTCCACGTCCGGATCTCCTCGCCCCCGGTGAGCTGGCCCTGTTTCTACGGCATCGACTTCGCCACCCGGGCGGAGTTGCTGGCCAACGGCCTGGACACCGACGGGATCCGCCGGTCCATCGGGGCCGACACGTTGGGATACGTATCGCTGACCGGTCTCATCGCCGCGACCGAGCAGCCGAAGACGCGGCTCTGCCGGGCCTGCTTCGACGGGGAGTACCCGATCGAGCTGCCGGCGGGGAACCTGATCGGCAAGCACGTGCTCGAAGGGGTGGGCCGGCGGGTGTCCGGTCGGACGCCGGACAGCACGGACCACCCGGTCGGGCGGCCTGCCGCCGACCCGCTCGTCGCCACCTCGGGCGGCGCCAACCCATCGCACCGCCCATAGCAAGGACCCACTGCGGCCCGTACCGGGGCCGGTGGGTCAACCGGTCGAGAGTCTCGACAGCCACCATCCCGGGCACCGCGAGAACCACAAAAGGGGAGAACCGTGACGCACGTGACTGAGCGCAGCGGCGCAACAGGCGGCCCGACCGGCGGCTCGGGTGCCAGCCACCAGCCCTGGACGGGTGGCCTGGGCCGCCCGGTACGCAAGCGGACCGTGTCGTACGCGGACGCGGGTGTGTCGATCGAGGCCGGTGACCGGGCCGTCGAGCTGCTGAAGTCGAAGGTGCGCGAGACCCGCCGGCCGGAGGTGCTGGGCGACCTCGGTGGGTTCGCCGGCCTGTTCCGGTTGGACACCAAGAAGTACAAGAGCCCGATCCTCGCCTCCTCCACCGACGGCGTGGGCACCAAGCTGGTGATCGCCCAGCAGCTCGACATCCACGACACGGTCGGTATCGACCTGGTGGCGATGGTCGTCGACGACCTGGTGGCGTGCGGCGCGGAGCCGCTGTTCCTGCTCGACTACATCGCCACCGGCGAGGTCGTACCGGACAAGGTCGCCGAGATCGGTGCGGGTATCGCCGACGGGTGCCGGTACGCCGGCTGCGCGCTGCTCGGTGGCGAGACGGCCGAGCACCCCGGTGTGCTGCGCCCGGACGAGTACGACATCTCGGCGACCGGTGTCGGCGTGGTGGAGGAGAGCGAGATCCTCAGCCCGGAGCGGGTCGAGGTGGGCGACGTGGTGATCGCCATGAAGTCCTCCGGTCTGCACTCCAACGGCTACTCCCTCGTCCGGCACGTGCTGCTCGGCGCGGCCCGGATGCGGCTGGACACGGTGATCGAGGAGTTCGGCCGGCAGCGCACCCTCGGTGAGGAGCTGCTGACCCCGACGAAGATCTACGCCAAGGACTGCCTGAAGCTGATCGCCGAGGCCGAGGTGCGGGCGCTGGCCCACGTCACCGGTGGCGGCATCCCGGGCAACCTGGTCCGTGTCCTGCCGGAGCACGTGGACGCGGTGGTCAACCGGGCCACCTGGCGGCCGCAGCCGATCTTCGACCTGATCCAGACCAAGGGCCGGATCGACGACCCGGAGATGGAGTCGACCTTCAACATGGGGGTCGGCATGTTCGCCATCGTCTCGGCGGAGGACGCCGACCGGGCGCTGGCGTGCCTGACCGGGCGGGGCGTCGAGGCCTGGCAGGCCGGCGAGATCATCGAGGGTTCCGGCAACGTGCAGATGGTCGGCCAGCACACCCGCGGCTGATCCGGTCCGCTGGCCCGGGAGGGAACCCCGGGCCAGCGGCGGTCGTCCGAGTACCCGAGCGGGGCTTCACCCGAGTGGCCACCGCCGCCTAGCCTGAAGGACACCTCAGGCACGGGGGAGGAGGGCGATGGTCGTCGCTGGGCAGCCGCACTCCGGCATGCGCGGAGTCACCGCCGTGCCGTCGTACGTGGTCATGCAGCCCACCACGCTCTGCAACCTGGACTGCGTCTACTGCTATCTGCCGCACCGGGCCGTGGACCGGCGGATGCCGGTACCGGTCGCTGCGGCGGTGGCCGCTGCGGTACGCCCCTGGGCGGCTTCCGGGCGCTTCTCGGTGGTCTGGCACGGTGGTGAGCCGCTGGCGGCCGGGCGGGAGCACCTGGCCGCGTTGCTGGCCCCGTTCGAGGGCACGGTCGAGCACCATGTGCAGACCAACGCGACCCTGATCGACGACGCGTGGTGCGAGTTCTTCGCCGCGCACCGGATGCGGGTCAGCGTGAGCGTCGACGGTCCCCGGTGGCGCAACACCGACCGGGTCACCCGCTCCGGGCAGCCGGCGTACGACCGGATCCGCCGGGGCGTGGCGGCACTGCGTCGGCACGGGCTGCCGTTCTCCGCCCTGGCGGTGGTCTCCCGGCCGGAGCCGGGCCTGGCCGGCGAACTGTACGACTACTTCCTCGACCTCGGTTGCGACGTCCTCGGCATCAACATCGAGGAGGCCGAGGGGGTGAACACCCGCAGCAACGCCCATCCGGCCGACGCGGTGACCGGGTTCTGGGCCGAGCTGGTGGCGGCCTGGCGGCGGGCGCCCCGGATCCACCTGCGGGAGATCGAGTGGTCGTTGCGGTACGCCGCCGCAGTGCTGGACGGTACCTCGGACGAGGTGCTGCCGAGGCAGCTGGACCCGATCCCCACGATCGGCCACGACGGCTCGGTGACCCTGCTCTCACCGGAGCTGGCCGGGTTCACCCACCCCCGGTACGGCGACTTCAGCAGCGGCAACGTGCTGGCCAGGCCGCTGGGCGAGATCCTCGCCGACGCGGCGGTCACCCCGTGGGTACGGGAGTTCCTGACCGGGGTCGAGGCGTGCCGGTCGGGCTGTCCCTATTTCGGGTTCTGCGGGGGTGGCCACGCCGCCAACCGGTACTTCGAGCACGGGCGGTTCGACGGTACGGAGACCGAACACTGCCGCAACAGCAAGATCCGTCTACTGGAGGGAGTGTTGGAGCATGCCCGAGAACACCAGCCGGGAGCAGCACGGTGAGACCGGCCGCCAGGCGGCGACCCGCCTGGACGGGAGACCGCCGGGCGGCATCGCCGACCGGGTACGCGGCGCGGCTGCGGGACTGACCGCTCTGCTCCACGAGGCGGAGCAGGCACGACGGCTCCGGTCGGAGACGACGGGTGGCGACGGGTCCGGCGCGGTCTGCGCCTGGAACCACTTCGAGAACATCCCGACGTTCTACAACTGGAACAACCGGCCACGGTGAACACCGGGAGCAGCCGAACCGGAAACGTACGCCGAAACGGGCCGCCGGGCAGCAAACGTCCGACCAGGGTCCCGCCGGTCGGTCAGGTCACTGACCGTGGGCAGGCCCCTGGCCGTCAACTGTCACGCCGGCGCCCGGTGTACTACTACACCTGAGCACGCGGAAACCGCCGCGTGCTCAGGTGACCGGATGGTCAGCGGGTCGGACGTCCCCAGGAATCCAGGTCGTCGTCGGCGTCATGATCCTCGTCATCGTCGTCGACATACTCTTTGTAGTCGTCGTCGAAGTCTCGGTCCGACTTGCCGCTGCCGCCGAGTTCTCGCTGCAAGGCGGCGAGGTCGGTGTTCGGGGAGTGGTATTTCAACTCCCGGGCCACCTTTGTCTGCTTGGCCTTAGCACGGCCGCGCCCCATGGCTCGACCCCCTCGCACAGAATTCGGGGCAGCCCGAAGGCGGGCCCCGATGACGTCAGGCATCTCTCGTGGCTCTTACGGTACATGGGGATGCCCAGGTTCGGCACCTCGGGTTACCGTCGGCCGCCGCTGCGCGTCGTGCTGCCTGCGCAGTGAGCGGGCCGCCACGAAGTGTACCGGGTAAGGGGTGGCCGCCGGGCCTGGCCGTGACGGCCCCGGCCGTGTGCCCGGTCACCCCCGGCGGTGCTCTCCGGCACCCGGCCGGCGGGCCGGCTCCGGGCCGGTGCTGCGCCCGGCCGACGGGCCGGCTCCGGTGGGATGCGGTGGTCCACGACGACCACATCCCACCGGTCCGTACGCGGTACGGCGGCACCCGGAGACCCGGCCCCGCCGCACAACCGGGCCGCATCCGCCCCGGGGCCCGGGGCGCCGGTTCCGGGGCGGACGCGGTCAGCGCAGGTGGATCGTGCGCAGCCGGCCGACCTCGGCCATCCGCCGCTCGGCGAGCCGGTCGGCGGCCACCGCGGGCGGTACCCCCTCGGCGTCGGCCAGCCGGAGGATCTCGCGGGTGGTGTCGTAGATCCGGGTGGCCCGGAGCTTGGCCCGCTCGAAGTTGAAGCCCTCGATCTCGTCGGCCACCTGGATCACGCCACCGGCGTTGACCACGTAGTCGGGCGCGTACAGGATGCCCCGGTCGGCGAGCAGCTTCTCGATCCCCGGGTGGGCGAGCTGGTTGTTCGCCGCACCCGCCACGACCTTCGCCCGCAGGACCGGCACCGTGTCGTCGTTCAGCGCACCGCCGAGCGCGCACGGGGCGTACACGTCGAGGTCGGTGGCGATCAGCTCGTCGGTGCCGGCGACCAGGTCGACCTGGGGGTACGTCCGGCGGGCCCAGTCCAGGGCCCGCTCGTTGACGTCGGTGGCCACCACCGACGCGCCGTCGTCGATCAGGTGGCCGGTGAGGTACTTGCCGACCTTGCCCAGCCCGGCGACGCCGACCCGGCGGCCGGCCAGCGTGGGCGTGCCCCAGACGTGCTCGGCGGCGGCGCGCATGCCCTGGAAGACGCCCCAGGCGGTGAGGATCGAGGAGTCGCCGGCGCCACCGTGCTCGACACTGCGGCCGGTGACGTACCGGGTCTCCCGGGCGATCACGTCCATGTCCGGCACATAGGTGCCGACGTCGCAGGCGGTGTAGTAGCGCCCGGCGAGCGACTCGACGAACCGGCCGTACGCGCGCAGCAGCGGCTCAGTCTTGATCTGCTCCGGGTCACCCCAGATGACCGCCTTGCCGCCGCCGAGGTCCAGGCCGGCCAGGGCGTTCTTGTACGCCATGCCCCGGGACAGGTCGAGCACGTCGGCTACGGCCTCGTCCTCGGTGGCGTACGGGTAGAAGCGGGTACCACCGAGCGCCGGGCCGAGCGCGGTGGAGTAGATCCCGATGATGGCCCGCAGTCCGCTCTGCTTGTCCTGGCAGAAGACGACCTGCTCGTGCCCGGTACCGGATGAGTCTGCGGAGGTGGCGAAGACGCCCATGGCTGCTCCTGGGTGGGGGTGCGTCCTTGTGGGACGCGAACCTGACGGATCGCCGGCTGGGTGTTGCCGGTGCTGCCGAGCCTAATATCGATCCCGTCGTCCCGGCGCCTGCGGCCCGCTGGTGCAGGTCCGATCGGGCTGCCGCCAGCGACCGGGGCCAGCTCTCGTGGGAGGATCGCGCCGTGCCGTCGCTCTTCGCTTCATACCTGCGCGTGTACGAGCCGTTGACCGCCTTCGACCGGGAACGCCAGATCTTCTGGCGTCGGTACGTCAGCGAGGGGCGGGCGGTCGCGCCGCTCGACGGGCCGGGGCGGCAGCGTACCGCGGTCATCGAGGCACTCGGTGCCGGCTGGACCCGGCTACCCGACCTGCCGGACGAGGCGTACGTCCTGGAGACCGACGACACCCTGCTGATCTGCCCGTGGAACCTGCGGATCCGGGTGGCCGAGGCGGCGTTGAGCGCACGGGACGGCGTGCCTCCGGTACTCGCCGACGCCTTCGTGCCGCCGACCCTGGCCGGGCAGGCCAAGGAGGTGGTCGAGGACTGGCGCAGCGGGGCGCGGGTGCTGGAGCACGGGGTGCCCCGGCTGCACGAACAGATCGCCACCTGGGGCGTACCGCTGCGTTGGTTCGTCTTCGTGGATCCGAAGGAGCGGGAGCTGGTGACCGAGCCGGGGCGGCGGGCGCTGCGCTACCGGACGGAGATCTCCAAGGCCCGGCGGCGGGCCTCGCGGGGGCTGTCGGTGCTGAAGAAGTCCGTCGGGGAGGCGCCGATCACCGAGGCGGTCGAGGAGGGGGCGCGGTGGCTGGAGGAGTTCCACCCGCGTTCCGTGGTCGAGCTGGACTACGGCGGTCTGGTGGACCTGCTGCCGGACGAGACGCTGGCGGCGGACGACTCCCCGGAGCTGGTCGCGGCCGGGCTGGCCGGGCTGGCCGACGGTGACGCTGAGGTGGCGTCCCGCGCGTATGAGCAACTCGTCGCGCGGTGGCGGGCGGTGCAGTTGCTGGAGCGGTGCAACTAGGTACATATCAGGCGTTATGCCTACGCCAAGGTGAAGATGGTTCGTAGCTATTGCGTCACGAACCGTGATCATGAGTCCGAATAAGGTGGAATCTGGCATAGAAAAGTCGTATAAATCGGTCATGGTTCATCCGTCCATCCAGGGACGTTCGGCCGTTCGGCCCATGTCGGACATCGGGGACTAGCCGGACCATGGGAGACGCGTCGGCCGGCGGGACCCCGGCCGATGTCTATAGGTACCTTTGGAGGAGTGACCGATGGCATCGCGTACGCATGAACCAGAGCCGCTACTGACACCGGCCGAGGTGGCGTCGATGTTCCGTGTCGACCCGAAGACCGTCACCCGGTGGGCCAAGGCCGGCAAGCTCAGCGCGATCCGTACGCTGGGTGGCCACCGCCGGTACCGCGAGTCTGAGGTTCGCGCCCTGCTGCAGGGACAGATTCCCCAGCAGCGCCAAGGGGACTGAGGACCGCTCCAGTCGAACGAGCCTCGATCAGGGGCGGAGGAACTGCTCACGGGCAGCCTCCGCCCCTGTTTCGTTCCCCGGGGGCGGTCAGCGTCCGCCCTGCTGCCGGTGCTCTCAGTCGGGCAGGGTGATCCGGATGCCCACCGTGCCCCCGGTACCCCGACGGAGCCGGCTCCCCAGCAGGCTGAGCCGGCCCATCAGCCGGTACTTCTGCTTCAGCAACTGACGTACCCGGTCCGAGCCGGCCCGGTCCAGGATCGTGGCGTGCCCGGGTACCGCGTCGCCGTGCGGCCGCCCCCGGACGTCGCAGGGGGCGACGGTGACCTCGCCGCTGCGCCGGATCCGCTTCACCTTCCCCGCGTCCGCCGCCGACCAGGCGGCCAGCGCGCCCCCGTCCGCGACCACCCAGACCGGGGTCGGCACCGACCGCCCGTCCCGGCGGAACGTGGTCAGCAGGATGTACTTCTCCGCAGCGAGCCGGTCGACGTCGGTCATCCGCCAAGAATATGGCCGTGCCGGGCCGCCCGAGGTCCGGATAGCGTCACCGGCATGAACGGCGAACCACGGATCGGCGACGTCTTCGGCGAACTGCTGCGCGACGCCTGGGCGGTGGAGACCGGGATCGGCCCCCGGCCACTGGTCGGCGGGCGGCTCCCCCGGCCGGTCATCGAGATCATCGAGCGGGACGACGGGCTGATCAACGGCGCCCCGGCCGCGCACTACCTGGCCGGGCCCGAGCACTGGCAGCCGTACGACCACCGGGCCGTGGACCGGGTCCGGGGCGCGACCCTGGACATCGGGGTGGGCGGCGGCCGGATCGCGCTGCGGCTCCAGGAGTTCGGGGTACCCGTCACCGGGCTGGACGTCTCGGCCGGCGCGCTGGCGGTGTGCCGGCGCCGGGGCGTACGGGACCTGGTGCACGCCACCGTGGACGAACATGCGGGCCACGGCCGGCGGTACGACACCTTCCTGCTGCTCGGCAACAACCTGGGGCTCATCGAGGGGCGGGACCGGGCCCCGGTCTTCCTCGCCGCGCTGGCCGCGATGGCCCGCCCGGGGGCCCGGATCATCGCCCACGGCACCGACCCGTACGGCACCACGGACCCGGTGCACACCGGCTACCACGAGCGCAACCGCAGGTCCGGCCGGCTCGGCGGGCAGCTGCGGCTGCGGCTGCGCTACCGGGAGCTGGGTACCGACTGGTTCGACTACCTGGTCTGCACCCCGGACGAACTGGCCGGTCTGGTCCGGGGTGCCGGCTGGCGACTGACCGACGTGGACGATGCGGACGCACCGTACTACCTGGCGACGTTACGACTGGAGGACTGATGGAGGCGGCGGCTGGCGGACTGACGGACGCGGCACTGGTCCGGGTCAGCAAACGGCTCTCCCGGGTGCTGCGGCACGCGCCGGAGAGCGTCGGGGTCACCCTCGACCCGCACGGCTGGGTACCCGTCGACGACCTGCTCACCGCGCTCGCCCGGCACGGTACGCAGGTCAGCCGCGAACAGCTGCACGAGGTGGTGGCGGACAACGACAAGCAGCGGTTCGCGCTGCGTACCGGCGCGGACGGGGTGACCTGGATCCGGGCCAGCCAGGGGCACTCGGCCCGGGTCGGGGTGGACCTCGGGCTGGCTGCGGTCGCCCCGCCGGAGGTGCTGTACCACGGCACCCCGACGACGAACGTGGCCTCGATCCTGGCCACCGGTCTGCACCCGGGGCGGCGGCAGCACGTACACCTCTCGGCCGACGTACCCACGGCGCTGACCGTGGGGCGACGTCGCAGCGGGTCGGTGGCCGTGCTGACCGTACGCGCCGGTCTGATGGCCGCCGCCGGGTACGTCTTCCACCGCAGCGCCAACGGCGTGTGGCTGACCGCGGCGGTACCGGCCGAGTTCGTCCGGCGCTGAGCCGCCGGGCCCGGTCGGCGGGTGCCCGGTCGGCGGATGCCTGCCCGGGCGCCAGGTGTCCGGTCGGCGGGTGCCCGCCCGGGCGCCAGGTGTCCGGTCGGCGGGTGCCCGCCCGGGCGTCAGGTGTTAAGAAGGGCCCCTTGCTCTACCGAAAACGTTAAGAAGGGGCCCTTCCTTACCGTCAGACCTCGACGGTGGGGGTGGTGGCGGTGGGCGGGATGCCGCCGTCACCGTCGACCACCTCGTCGGGGGTGCCGTCCTCGTCCAGGTCGGACATGGTGATGTCCACCGTGCCGTCACCGTCGATGTCGAACTGGAACAGGTCGGCCTTGCCGTCGCCGTCGGTGTCCGAGACCCAGACGTCGGTACGGCCGTCGTTGTTGGTGTCCGCCCGCAGCAGGTCGACGCGGTCGTCACCGCGGGTCTCGATGGTCTCACCGGTGTTGCTGCCCGGTACCTCGCTCATGTCCAGTGGCCCTTTCCTCGGCTTCGCAGCGGCTCGACGCAAAGCGGTCGACCCCGCAGTACCCGCATACGCTAGGGCCCCATGCGTGCCATCGCGAACGTTCCTGAATAGGGTCGCCACCATGAACGATCGTTTTGTCGTCGTCGGAGCCGGCACGATGGGCCTCGGCATCGCGTACGTGGCGGCGGGAGCCGGTTTCGCGGTCGACCTGGTGGAGGTCGACCCCGGTCGGGCGGAGGCCGCCACCGAGCGGCTCGACGGGCTCTGGGCCCGGGCGGTCGAGCGGGGCAGGACCACCGCCGACCAGGCGTCGTCGGCCCGGGACCGGCTGACCCTGCGGGCCGGGCTGGACCAGGTCGGTGCCGGCCCGCAGGTGATCGTCGAGGCGGTGCCGGAGCGGCCCGACCTCAAACGGAGCGTCCTGCGTGCCGCCGAGGAGCTGGCCCCGGCGCTGCTCGGCACGAACACCTCCAGCATCCCCATCGGCGAACTGGCCGGCGGACTGGCCCGCCCGGACCGTTTCCTCGGGCTGCACTTCTTCAACCCGGTCTGGACCATGGCCCTGTTGGAGATCGTGGTCGGCCCGGCCACCGCGCCGGAGACCACCGACGCGGCCGTCGCGCTCGCCGGCCGGCTGGGCAAGGATCCCGTCGTGGTACGCGACCTGCCCGGGTTCGCCACCTCCCGGCTCGGCGTGACGCTCGGCCTGGAGGCGATCCGGATGGTCGCCGACGGGGTGGCCAGCCCGGCGGACATCGACAAGGCGATGGTGCTCGGCTACCGCCACCCGGTCGGCCCGTTGGAGCTGACCGACCTGGTCGGGCTGGACGTGCGGCTCGACATCGCCCGGACCCTCCAGGCCGCGTACGGCGACCGGTTTGCGCCGCCGCCGCTGCTGCTGGAGATGGTGGCGCAGGGCCGGCTCGGCAAGAAGTCCGGGCAGGGCTTCTACCGTTGGGAAGGCGGGGTGAAGCAGTGAGCGGCCTGCGGATCGAGGAGTACCCGGACCGGCTGGTGGTGACCCTGGACCGGCCGGAGAAGCGCAACGCGATCGACGCCGACCTGGTGGCCGAACTGCACGGGGTCTGCGCCGAGCTGGAGGCCCGGCCCCGGCTGCTGCTGCTGACCGGCGGGACGGCGGGGATCTTCGCCGGCGGGGCGGACATCGGCCAGCTCCGGGACCGGGGCCGGCTGGACGCCCTCGCCGCCATCAACGCGGGGGTGTTCGCCCGGATCCGGGCCCTGCCGCTGCCGACCGTCGCCGCCGTGGACGGACCGGCACTGGGCGGGGGCGCCGAACTGGCGTACGCGTGCGACCTGCGGGTCTGTACCGCCCGCGCGTTCTTCGGTCAGCCCGAGGTGCGGTTGGGCATCATCGCCGGTGCCGGAGCCACCCACCGGCTGCCCGCCCTGGTCGGCGAGGCACGGGCCAAGGAACTGCTCTTCACCGGCCGGCGGGTGGACGCCGCCGAGGCGCTGCGGATCGGCCTGGTCAACCGGGTGGTCGAGGAGCCGGACGGGCTGCTGCCCAGCGCGAACGAACTGCTCGACGAGATGGCGAAGGGCTCCACGCTGGCCCTCCGGCTGACCAAACTGGCCGTGGACGCACCGCCGGCCGCGCACCCCCACCTCGACCTGGTCAGCCAGGCGGTGCTCTTCGAGGACGAGGAGAAGCGCCGCCGGATGACCGAGTTCCTGGAGCGACGCCGGTCCCGGTGATCATCCGGTGGCGGGCCACGGTCCGGCCCGCCACCGGAGGATCACCGACTGGCGTACGGGTCGACGTAGCCGGGCGCGGTCCGGACCTGGTCGGCCACCCCGTCGGCGTCGGTGTCCCGCAGCCACAGGTCGGGCCGGCCGTCGAAGTCCTGGTCGAACGTGCTGCTGTCGACCCTGCCGTCGTGGTCGAGGTCCAGCCGGATCACGTCGACCCGACCGTCGCCGTTGCGGTCGTCGAGGACCGCGTCGACCGAGCCGTTGTCGTCGTAGTCCCGCAGCATCGCGTCCAGCCGGTGGTCGCCGTCGGTGTCGACGTACGTGGCGTCGGCGCGGCCGTCCCCGTCCGCGTCATGTTGCCGCAGGTCCACGTGCCCGTCCCCGTCGAGGTCGGTGCTCACGTCGACCGAGCCGTCCATCCGGTAGGTGACGACGGTGTGCGGGTCGGGCAGGAACGGGTCCGGCTCCGGGCCGGGCCCGTCCGCTGCGGGGTCGCTGCCGTCGTCGCCGACCAGCATGAGGTCGGTGAAGTCGCTCATCGGGGTGTCCTTCCGTCGCCGGCCGTTCGCCAGGGACGGTACGGCCGGACCGGGCCGCCCCGGATCCCGGAAACGTGCCACACCGCCCTACCGCCGGACGTGCCGGGTCCGGTCAGTGCCGGATCTGCACCCCTGCGTCGGCGAGGGCCGTGATGACCTGCACCGACTCGCCGAAGCCGATGACCAGGACGGCATCCGCGCCGTACGCCTTGATCTCCTGGGCGCCCGCGCTGAAGTCGACCTTGGGGGCCTCGGCGTCGGCCGGCGGCTCGTAGGTCAGCAGCTTCACCCGGTCCGCCCCGATGCCGGCGCGTTCCAGTTCGCCCCGGACGTTGGCCTGGAGACCCTCACCGTACGAGTCCTTCCGGGCCACCAGCACGATCCGGTGCGGACCGTCGCGCAGGATGACGTCGGCGAGCGCCCGCCCCTGGAGGTTGTCCGGCGGGGCGGTACGGAAGAACAGCCCCTTGTCCTCGACGGTGCTCAACCCGCCGTCGGTGCTGGAGGGGGAGAAGAGGACCAGGCCGGCGTCGACCACGTCGGGCAGCACGGCACGGGAGACGCCGGAGGCGGCGGCCCCGATGATCACCTGTACGCCGCCGGCCACGTGCCGGGCCACGGTGGCCTTGGCGACCTGGGGGCTGGTGCCGTCGTCACCGTCGATCCAGACCACCGGCTCGCCGAGCACCCCACCGGCCGCGTTGATCTCCCGGAGCGCCAGGGCGGCCCCGGCGGCCAGCGGTGGGTACGCCAGGGCCAGGTCACCGGTCTTCGGCAGCAGTCCACCCAGCTTCAGCGGGGAGCCGTCGCTGCGGTCGCTCTTGCCGGGCCGGGCCTTCTTCCCCTTGGGCGGGGTCTTGGTGCTGGCCGTCGACTCGTCACCGGCGCCGACGAACTCGGTCTTGGCGTCGTTGAGCTTGCCGTTGTCGAAGTGCAGGGTGGCGTAGCTGGCGGTGGCCGGCTCGCCGACGTCGGTGAAACCGGCCCGGGTCAGCGTCACACCCCGGTACTCGATGTCCGTACCACTGCGGGCGAGTTGGAGGCAGGTCGCCACCCGGTCGCAGCGCCGGCCCTGGTTGGACACGCCGTTGATCTGCGCGGCGATGTCGGCGGGGCGGGTGGAGCCGGCGAGCTGGGCGGCCAGGGCGCTGATCACCACGGCGTCGTACGTCTCGCCCGCGTAGAGGTAGTCGCTGATCTTCGGGTCGACCGACCGGATGCGGTTCTTGAAGTCGTCGGAGAGCGGGGTGAGCGGGGTGGTGCCCTTCATCCCGTCGATCAGGTCGACCCGGTCCTTGATCTCGGCGGCGAACGAGTTCTGCATGTTGCCGTCGGTACCGTAGAGCCGGACCTGTGGAGTCTCGGCCGGTGCGGCCTTGTCCTCCGTCCCACACCCGGTGGTGCCGAGCATGAGTGCCGCGCAGGCGGCCAGGGCAGCGCCGCGTGTGCCGCGTGTGCCGCGTGATCCGAGCATGGTCGTCCTTCCTCCCCGAAGGTCCGCTGCGCACATTAGCGTGCTCCCGCCCCTTACTTCGACCGTGCCTGCCGTTGAATCCGTTATCAACCAGCAGCGGTTACCCACGGTCACCGGTGTGTCGGTGCTGATGGTTGCTTGACGTGACGGCATACCCTTCGCCACGTGACGGACGTACCCCAGGAGACGCTGGACGACGCGACCGCGGTGTTGCACTCGGCGCTTTCCGGCGACAGTGAGGCCGTGGTCGGCACGTTCGACGCGGTCGTGGACCGGTCCGGCGTGGTCGGGGCGTACGACGTGGCCTGGTGCCTGGCCGCGACCATGGTCCCGGACGACGTGCCCCGGGGTGCGTGGACGCTGGACTTCCCCGGCATCGACCAGGCGGCCTACGACACCCGCTGGGTGGCCCGGTTCGTCAGCGCGTACGCCAACCGGGACGCCGACACCGGCGAGGCGCTCTTCGGTGCGGCCATCGCCGACGGGCGGCTGCCGGACTGCCTGCTCACCCTGGCCGGCTCGGTGGTGGCGACCCTGCGCAGCCGGACCGACTGACCACCACGAGCGCCCCGGGTCGGTCGACCGCAGCCGGACCGACCGTCGTAGCCGGGTCGGCCGGCCCGGCCACCCGGTGCGGGTCAGAAGGCGTGGTACGAGACCAGCGAGCCGTACTGGTAGCTGCTGTTCGAGAAGCGGACCACGAAGTTGACGCCGTCCCGCACGTTGGTGGCCGCGACCCGCCAGCCCGAGTTCGCCGGCAGGTACGTCCAGTAGTTGCAGTTGTTGGTCTTGTCGATGAAGACGACGCACGCGTACGTGCCGTAGGTGCTGGCGTTGCGCACGTTGATGTCGCCGCAGCGGGTCGTCGTCCGGTACGGGCCGGACTGCCCTCCCCAACCGCCCACCTGGAAGTAGTCCCGCACGGCCCCGCCGTAGCAGGTGGTCAGTGTGCCGACCTGGTTGTCCGGCGACCCGGCGGGTGCGGCCAGGGCCGGCAGGGTGGCCACCGGGGTGGTCGGCAGGGTCGGTGCGGCGGGCGCCGCCACCGCAGGGGCGGCCAGGACGGTGGCGAACAGCGCCACACTGGTGGTGGCCACCAGGCGGCCCACAGGCAGTGACATTCCAGCCTCCGAGTGAGTTGACCAGCCCCCGTGACGGATCTCTGACGCAGAGTGGCGAGCATACTGATCAATGGGTTTCGGCGCTGCCCCGAACCGGTCCGGGACCGGATGTGATAGCTCTGGTGCATGTCGGACGCGATGCTGGCCAGGGTCCGCAAGCTGCTGGCCAAGGCGGAGGATCCGGCATGTGGCCCGGCCGAGGCGGCCCTCTTCACCGCCAAGGCCACCGAACTGATCGCCCGGTACGGCGTGGACCGGGCCCTGCTCGCCGCGCAGGACCCCACCACCGACCCGGTCGGTGACCGGACCGTCGACATCGTCGCGCCGTACGCCCTGGACAAGGCGGGACTGCTCGCCGCCGTGGCGGACCCGTTGCGCTGCCGCTGCGTACGGCGTCGGGAGCGGACCGGGTACGCCATGCATTTGTTCGGTTTCGCCAGCGACCTGGAACGGGTGGAGCTGCTCTTCACCTCGCTGCTGGTCCAGGCCGCCCATGGTCTCGCCGCTGCGGTCGTACCCCGGGGCGAGCATCCCGCCGCGTTCCGACGGTCCTGGCTGGCCGGATTCGCCCGCGAGGTGGGCACCCGGCTCCGGGCGGCCGAGGAGGAGGCCGCCACCCGCCCGGCCGCCACCTTGGTGGCGCTGGTGCTGGCGGACCGGTCGACCCGGGTCGACCAGCGCCTCGCCGAGGTCTATCCCCGGCTGCGTACCGCCGCTGCCCGACGGCTGGTCGGCGGCGGGCTGGCGCAGGGTGCCGCAGCCGGGCGCCGGGCCGATCTGGGCGGCACCACCGGTCTGCGCGCCGACTCCCCGGTGGAGTTGGGTCGGGCCCGCTGAGCGGGTCGGCGGGGCGCCGTCAGCCAGATCGCGGGGCGCCGTCAGGAGATCGGCGGGTGCTGGGCGGCGACCACCGAGGCGGAGTACCGGGACAGCAGCTCGTGCCAGCCGGCGGTGAGGGCCTGCCGGTACCCTTCGGCGGCCTCGCCGTGTCGTTCGAAGTTCCGGTGTTCGACCCGTACGCTGGTCAGCTCGGGGCCCTCCTCGACGAAGGTGACCTCCACCTCGCTGGCCCGCGCGGGATTAGGGACGGGTACCCGGTCCGGGCCGATCTGCCACGTGAAGACGAGCAGGTCCGGCGGCTCCCAGGTGAGCACCCGCCCCCAGTCTGTTCGGAAGCCGTACGGGCCGATCTCGTAGAGCATGCCACCGGCGTGCGGTTCCATGCCGAGATCCGCCAGCGCGTCCGGTCCGGACCAGGTGTACTCCCGTACCCACCAGTCGGCGAGGGCGCCGGTGAAGACGGCGAACGCCTGGTCGGCGGTCGCCGGGACCAGGAGGGTGCTGCGCAGCGAGTACTGGTCGGCCTCCTGATGGATGTCGACCGGATCGACGATCTCCTGTCCCATAGGCCCGGACCATACCGCCCGCTGCCCGGCTGTGCAGCTTCGATGGCGACCAAGGGACAAGTTGTCCGGTTGGGAGCGTTGCCGGCCGGGGTTTGTCCATCGGTACCCGCAGGTCGGGTGACGGTATGAACACTTTCGCGTTGCCGTCCCTGCTGGCCCGGAGTCACTACAGTGCGCGGCATGTCCCCGGCCCGATCAGGATCATCCCTCCGCGACCGCCTCGGCGCGTTCCGGCAGGCGGTGGCCCGTCGTCGTACCCCCGTCCTGCGGACCCTGGCGGTGCTGGCCCTCGGGCTCGCGGCGCTGTTCCATCTCGTCGGCGACGGGGTACCGCCCAGCCCGGAGCCGGGCTGGCGGGGATGGGCCGTCGACCACCTGCACACCCTGGTCTGGGTGGACCTCGCGGTCACCTTCTGGCTCGCGGCGTCCCCGCGACCGGCCCTGCGCCGATGGTCCTCCCGGGTCGGTCTGCTCGCCCTGGCGCTGTACGTGGCGTTCCGGCTGGTCTTGCACGGAGTGATCTGACGTCCGTAGCCCGGCGAAGGGCTCAGACCGCAGACGGGTAGGTGCACGGCATCGCGAACCCTCGGCTGGGACACCCCAGCCGAGGGGGTTTCACCATCCTTCTCGACACGATCGACCACTAGTCCGATCGGGTGGGTTGGTCAGTACAACTGGTCGTGATACCACACTTGGTTCCAGTTTCCGTAATGCTGCCCAAGTGAGACCCATCCCCAATCCGTACCCCCGTAGCGCTCTTCAAGTCGCAGTCCGCTGCTCACGTGTTCGATGTACCGCCACCCGGGGGTTGCGAAATTCGACCTCCACCGCTGGGCCATGCTGCCGTTGCAGGGCCAGAGCCATAGGTGCATCCCGGTTTGCGCGTTGTTGTTCGCAACGTCCACGCACCCGCCTCCAGGTACTCCCGCCAGCCCGATGGCGAAAGTGCCGTCGGCGTAGCGATAGATCAGCCATCCCCGGCTGCAGTCCTTGGTGAGGTACAGGTAGGGATAGTAGACCGGGTCGTCCACCGAGAGGCAGTACGGTTGGCTTTCGCCGGCATTCAGGAGGGATGGCCCGCCGTTCCCCGCTTGTGCCGGAGAAGCGGGTAGGGCCGCCACGGTGAGTACGACGCTGGTCAGAGCGACCAGCGAAGCGAGCTGTCGGCGGAAGCGGGTACGTCTCGTGAAGAATCTCATGACATTCTCTCTTCTGGCGAGGCAATCGCATCGATATCAATTGATGCAATTGCCCCTTCGGGCCCCTTGGCTATCCTTGCTGTCGATGGCGGTGAATCAATTAGGCACTCTGGGTGTTGCGGGGAGAATCGGCCGGATGGCCGGTCCTGGGCGTCAATGCACCGAGGGTCTCAGGGCCCATGTAAGTCGTGACGGGTACCCAGGTTGAGGTGATCTTTTGGGGGTAGGTTGGTCCGGCTGGGTTGTCACGAAAGCCAAGCTTTGCAACGGTACGCCGTCCGGTTGTACCCGGATGTCGCCCTGCCGTTTGTCGACGCGGAGCGCCCGCTTCCGATATCCGGGTTCCTGCGTGATGTGGGAGTGGAGCCAGTCCGAGGCTGTTTGGGTATTTGTGCCCTGGCAAGGGCAGTAACGCGGTGGGCTCTGGGTCCTGGGTCCTTACGGTAGGCAGGTCGGGCGGGGCCGGGGTTGAGAATCTGCCTCCGACTCCTTCGTGGTGCGGCGCTGGACGTGGTCGCGGGTGCGTTGGTCGGAGCGCATGCGGCACAGGGCGATGGGAGTCTGCAGACCGGCGGCCACGATGACAGGACCGTTCATCCGGTGGGGCGCTCCAGCCGTCACCCTGGGGCCCGCTCCACGGTGTGTGGGACGGCGCCGGGGGGACGACGACGGGCGGGATTGCACCGGGTAGGGAACGGCGTACGCCGGAAGCGTGATCCGCAGTCGTGCGATCCGGGTGCGATACCAAGCGGGTAAGGCCAGTCGGTGACAGCTACCGGCGCACAGCCGAGGAGCTGTGACGTACCCCACAAATGCAACAGCGCTGACCAGTGTTTGCACTGGTCAGCGCTGTAGTAGCCCGGCGAAAGGCTATGTGGCCAGGGGCGGGGTCGAACCGCCGACCTTCCGATTTTCAGTCGGACGCTCGTACCAACTGAGCTACCTGGCCGGGTGTTGCTCGGATCATGTTACCCGCTCACCGGACCTGCTGCCGGTAGGGTCACCTGCTCCGAAACGCAAACGCCGCGCGGTTACGCGCGGCGGTCAGCGCTGCGGTCCTGACGGGACTTGAACCCGCGACCTCCGCCTTGACAGGGCGGCGAGCACTCCAACTGCTCCACAGGACCTTGCTCGTGCTCCGACTTGCGCCGGCCTTGCTCCGGCTTTCGCCGGTCGTGCCCCCAACGGGATTCGAACCCGTGCTACCGCCTTGAAAGGGCGGCGTCCTGGGCCGCTAGACGATGAGGGCGGCCCCGCAATCATTGCACACCTGCTGGTGACAACTTCCTGCGGACTTGCTCCCATCCGGCCCCGCCGGAGGCTTCGAAAGCATACGTGATGCCGGGCCCCACGACAAAACCGGTATGGCCTGCCGGGCAAGCTGCCCGTTTTACGCCTACTTGAGGCGAGTGACGCCGTACCGCTGCTTGATCGAGGCGATCAGGCCGGGACAGGCCCGCAGGGTGGCGCTCCGGTCGCCCCCACCGTCGTGCAGCAGCACGATCGAACCGGGCCGGACCCGGTCGGTCACCCGCTTGCTGATCACCGACGCGGTCGGCTTCGCCCAGTCCTGCGGATCGACCGTCCAGTGCAGCGACTGCATGCCGAGCCCTTTGGCGGCAGCGACCACCTCGGGGGTCCACCGGCCACCGGGCTGCCGGTAGTACGGGATCCGCGCGCCCGGTACCGCCGCCCGGATCGCCTGGTTGGTGCGGGCCAGGTCCGCCCGGATCTGCGCCTCCGGCCGGGTACCCAGGTCGACGTCGTGCTGCCAGCTGTGGTTGCAGAGCTGGTGGCCCTCGCGGACGATCCGGACGACCAGCGCCGGATGCTGCCGCACCTTCGAACCGACCACGCAGAACGTCGCCTTGACCCCGGCGGCCCGGAGCTGGTCGAGCACCTTCGGGGTCCACTGCGGGTGCGGACCGTCGTCGAAGGTCAGCGCGACCCCGCGTACCCCGGTGGTGCGACGCAGACCCGGCGGCAGGGCCGTCGGAGCGGGCCGACGCGACGTCGTCGGCCGGACCGTCGGGGTCGGCGCCGGGCGCCGGGTCGGTGCCACCGACGGCGGTACGGTCGCCGGGGCGGACGCCGTGGGGTCGGTGCCACCCGCCGCCGGCCGGGCGGGCCGGTCCTGGTCGGCGCACCCGGCCGTGGCGAGCATGAGCAGGGCGGTGCAGGCCGCGAACGCGGCACGTGGGGTCATCGTCGACTCTTCCGAGAGGGGTTCGGGAAAGTGGACCCCACAGGCTAGCCGACCGCTCCCAGACCGCAGAAGCGGACAGTCGTCCTCAAATCCCCCAGCCGGTGACGATCATTCCGCTGTCGACTGGTCCAGTGAGTCGCGGACCGCCAGAGCCAGTGAGACCGCCTCGGTGAGATCGGTGGGTCGGACCACACCCGCCGGCAGGGTGTCCGCCCGCCAGCCGGGCCCCGCCGCGAGGACCAGCAGGGGCCGACGTGGCACGGTCAGCAACGCGACGAGCTGAGCCGGATCGGCGGTGGCCCGGGAGTGCGACCAGACCACCACGGCCGCTGGCCCGGTCCGGCTGATCGCCTCGGTCAGCGCCTCCACCGGTACCCGGGCCCCGAGCAGCCGGTAGCTCACCCCGGCCTCGGCCAACGCCGCACCCAGCGCCTCCAGCGGCAACGAGTGCTGCTCCTCGTCGGCGCAGGAGAGCAGGATCCTTGGCGGTCCGACGGCCTGGTTGCGCCGGGCCAC
Source organism: Micromonospora echinofusca (assembly GCF_017614955.1). Classification (GTDB taxonomy): domain Bacteria; phylum Actinomycetota; class Actinomycetes; order Mycobacteriales; family Micromonosporaceae; genus Micromonospora; species Micromonospora echinofusca_A. Next base: position 5,475 of record NZ_WVUH01000022.1, on the reverse strand, counting down.
CGTGGCGAACGCCTCGGAGACACACCGGGAGACCAGGTGTTCGACCTCGATCAGACCGGCCGTGGCCGCGTGCCGTTCGCCGATCGCGGCGAGTACCGGCCGCAGCATCCCGTCCCAGGTGACGATCACCCCGTCGGCGGCGATGGCCGCCTCGATCGCCTCGCACATCGCCGCCGAGTCCAGCCGCATGGCAGCCCGGGCCAGTCCCCGGGCTGCCGGCCCGGCCCGACCCACCGGCAGGGTGAACCCCCCGCCGTCCCGGCTCGTCGAGACGCGGCGGCGCTCCGGGGCCGGCACCGGCTCGGCGGTCGACACCTGGGCGGTCGACACCTCGGGGGCACGGCGCGCCCACCGGGCCGCCTCGGCCGGAGGTACCCCCTGCACGGTCAGCCGACGCATGATCTCCAGTCGGGCCAGGTCCGACGGGGTGTACCGGCGGTGATGGCCGGGGACATGTTCACTCGGCCCCAGCCCGTACCGCTGGTGCCAGGTGCGCAGCGTGGTGACGGCGACGCCGAGCCGGCGTGCGACCGCCCCCGCGCTCAGCGCCTCATCGCCCACCCGACCGCTCCGAAGCCTCGTCCGCCCCGGCGGGGTCGGTCGGGACGGTACCGGCGGGAGCCGTCGGCGTACCGTCGTGGTGCAGCAGCCGGCCCACCACCCCGACCAGCCACGGCGCGTACCGCTCGGGGCGCCGGTCGATGTCGGCGGCCAGCTCGACCGGGTCGACCCAGCACAGGTCCGCCACCTCGGCCGGATCCGGATGCAGCTCCTCCGGTCGGGTGAACTCACCGCGCAGGACGTGGTCGTACTCGACCTCCACCCGCCCGGTGGCCGGATCCTCGGCGCGGTAGACGTGCACCCCCACCTCGGTCAGCGGGACCGGACCGACCCCCAGCTCCTCGCGCAGCCGGCGGTTGGCCGCGTCGGCAAGCGACTGCCCGGGGGCCGGATGCCCGCAGCAGGAGTTGGCCCAGCGCAGCGGGAAGCGGGTCTTCACCGCCGCCCGCTGCTGGAGCAGCACCCGCCCGTCGGGGGCGACGAGCAGCACCGAGAAGGCCCGGTGCAACTGCCCCGGCGGCTGGTGCGCGTCGGCCACGCTGCTCGCACCGAGCGACCGGCCGCCGTGGTCGACCAGCTCGACGAGGTGCCCCTCCCGGGAGGTCACGGTCACCGGGCACCCCCGGTGATCCGGCCGGCCGCCAGCTTGCCGGAGATCAGCACCATCGGTACGCCCACACCCGGCTGCGTGCCGGAACCCACGAAAACCACGTTGGACAGTGTGCGGTGCAGGTTCGAAGGGCGGAAAGGCCCGGTCTGGAACAGGCTGTGCGCGGCGGCGAACGGGGTGCCCGCCGCCATCCCCTGGTCGGCCCAGTCGGCCGGGGTGATGATCCGGGAGACCTCCACGCCGTCGGCGAACCCGACGTAACCGCGCTGCTCCAGGGTGCGCATCAGGTCGTCGGCGTACCGGCGGGCCAGGTCGCCGCGCCAGTCGAACGGCGCCACCTCAAGGTTGGGTACCGGGGCGAGCACGTAGTACGTGTGCCGGCCGGCCGGGGCGACCGCCGGATCGGTCCGGCTCGGGTTGGTGACCAGCAACGAGGGGTCGCTCATCAGCTCGCCGCGCCGGATCACCTCGTCGAAGGTGCCCTTCCAGGCCCGGCCGAAGTGGATGTTGTGGTGGGCGATCTGCGAGTACCCCTGCTTCGAGCCGACGTGCAGCACGACGCAGGACGGCGAGTAGCTCAGCCGGCGCTGCCGGGTCGGCGGCAGCAGGTCCCGGTAGGCGACCGGCAGGTCCGGGTTGAGGACCACCACGTCGGCCGGGATCCGCTCGCCGTCGGCGGTGAGCACCCCGGTGGCCCGCCCGTTGGCGGTCTCCACCTGCGTCACCGTCGTGCCGTAGCGGAACTGCACGCCGTGCTTCTCCGCCGCGCCGGCCATCCCCCGGGAGACCGCGTGGATGCCGCCACGGGGGAAGTAGACCCCGGCCACCGAGTCCAGGTACGCGATGACCGCGTAGATGGCGAGCGCGTCGTGCGGTGCCAGGCCGGCGTACATGGCCTGGAAGGAGAAGATCCGCCGGGTACGCGGGTCGCGGAAGAACTGGCCGATCTTGGTTTGCAGCCGGCGGAACGCGCCGGTGGCGAGCAGTTTGAGCAGGTTGCCGGTGAGCAGGTCGGTCGGCGCGTCCAGGTTGCGGTCGATGAAGTCGGTCCGCTCCAGGTGCCACAGGTTGCGCGCGTAGTCGACGAAGCGCAGGTACCCGTCCGCCTCCCGGGGACCGCAGACCCGGGAGATCTCCGCCGCCATCCGGGCGGTGTCGGTGATGACGTCCAGCGTCGAGCCGTCCGGGTAGTACGCCCGGTACGCCGGGTCGAGCGGGGTCAGGTCGAGCCAGTCGGTCAGTTCCTCGCCGACCGCCCCCAGTGCCTCGGCGATCAGCTCCGGCATGGTCAGCACGGTCGGGCCGGTGTCGAACTCGTAACCGTCCACGCTCAGCCGGCCGGCCCGGCCACCCGGCACGGGCTCGCGCTCCACCACCGTGACCTGCCGGCCACTGCCGGCGAGGTGCAACGCGGCCGCGAGGCCACCCAGCCCGGCGCCGACCACCACGACCCGATCTGTCCGTCCGGTCACGGTCCGCACGTGATCATCTCCTTCTTGCGAATGCTCATCATGACCGGCTGTCCGGGAGTGCTCATCATGACCGGCGGTGCGTGGCGGCGACAGCCAGGCCGGTCAGGGCCGACCGGGCCGTCTCGTCCATGCTGGCGGCCTCCAGGGCGGCCACCGCCCCGGTCACCCGGTCGGAGATCATCTTTTCCACCCGGTCGACCGCGCCGGTGGCGGCCACCAGTTCGGCGTACCGGTCCACCTCGTCGGCGGGTACGCCCCCGTCGAGGCGTCGCAACTCGGCGGCCTGGGCCGGCGTGGCGAGCTGACGGGCCAGCATCAGCAGCACCGTCGGTTTGCCGGTACGCAGGTCGTCACCGGCGGGTTTGCCGGTGGTGGCCGGGTCGCCGTACACCCCCAGCAGGTCGTCACAGAGCTGGAACGCCTCGCCGACCGCCAGGCCGTACCGGGTGTAGGCGGCCACCAGCGGGGCGTCCGGCACGGCGGCCCCGGCCAGCGCCGAACCGAACAGCAGCGGGCGCTGGACGGTGTAGCTCGCCGTCTTGTAGCGGGCCACCCGCAGCGCCCGGTCCACCGACCAGTTCCCCGCATCGTGCTCGCCGAGCACGTCGAGGTACTCCCCGGCGATGGTCTCGATGCGCATCTGGTCGTAGCAGCGGCGCACGTCGAGCAGGGTGGCGGCCGGTACGGCGGTGCGGCCGAGCAGCCGGTCGGCCCAGACCAGGCAGAGGTCGCCGACCAGGATGGCGGCGGCCTCCCCGAACCGGTCCGGGTCGCCGGCCCGGCGGGCGGCCCGGTGCGCGGCGGCCATCGAACGGTGCACGGTCGGCCGACCCCGTCGGGTGGCGGAGGCGTCCATCACGTCGTCGTGCACCAGGGCGAAGGCGTGCAGGATCTCCAGCGCGGCGAGCGCGGGCAGCACCGGCGGCAGCGGGGCCTCCCCGCCGACCACCCCGCGCCAGCCCCAGTAGGCGAACGTCGGCCGGAGCCGCTTGCCGCCGGCCAGCACGCAGTCGTGGGCGGTCCGGGCGAAGTCGTGCAGCGCCGGGTCGACCCCGGCGAGCGACGCCACCTCGGTGGTCAGGAAATCTCCCAGTGTCTCCTCGACTGCCCGGACCAGATCCCGGGTAAAGGCGGCGAGCACCTCGCGGACCGGATCGTCGGCGTCCACCGGCCGAACCGGCGCCACGCGGAGCGCGTTACCCGCAACTGCGTCGTTGGCCATGTGGCCGAGCGTACCCTAGGGTTACGAGTTGCGTCGATTGGTGCGTCGATTTTTGAGGAGGGCCGGTGGACACGGATCTCGCCGCTGCCTATGACCGTTGCCGTGACCTGCACAAACGTCACGGTCGCACCTACTATCTCGCGACCAGGCTGCTCCCCGCCTGGAAACGACGGCACGTACATGCGCTCTACGGCTTCACCCGGTACGCCGACGAGATCGTCGACCGTACCGAGGATCTTCCCCCTGCTCAGCGGGCCGGACGGCTCGACGACTGGTCGGGCCGCTTCCTGGCCGGACTCGACGGTGCGTCGGTTGACGACCCGTTGCTCCCCGCAGTCCTGCACACCATCGCCACCTTCGACCTCGACCGGACCGACTTTGCGTCGTTTCTGCGGAGCATGGCGATGGACCTGACGGTGCTGTCGTACCCGACCTACGACGACCTGCTCGACTACATGGAAGGCTCGGCGGCGGTCATCGGCACGATGATGCTGCCCATCCTCGGCAGCTCCGACCCGGTCGCCGCGCGCGAACCGGCCCGCCAGCTCGGCTTCGCCTTCCAGCTCACCAACTTCATCCGGGACGTCGCCGAGGACCTCGACCGGGGCCGCACCTACCTGCCCGACGAGGACCTCGACAAGTTCGACCTCACCCGGGACGACCTGGTCGCCGCCCGCGACCGGGGCGCGGCCACCGACCGCATCCGGGAACTGATCGAGTACGAGGTGACCCGCGCCCAGGCGCACTACCTCGCCGCCGCCCCCGGGGTGACCCTGCTCTCGCCCGCCTCACAGGCCTGCATCCGCACCGCGTACGCCCTCTACGGCGGGATCCTCGACGAGGTGGCCGCCCAGGGCTACGACGTCTTCGCCCGACGGGCCGTGGTGCCGCAGCGTCGCCGGATGGCGGTCGCCGGCCGAGCCCTGCTCACCCCGACCGGCACGCCGGTGGTGGTCCCCGGCCCGTCGGCCACCCTGCCCCTGGCCGTCGGGTGACCGGACAGACAGCGACCGGCTCCGGCGCAGACCGGGACGTGGGACGGACCTCGGCCGGCTCCGGCGCGGACCGGGGCTCCGGGGCCGGCCAGCGCGGTGGCCGGACAGCGGTCGTCCTGCTCAGCCGGGACCTGCGGATACACGACAACCCCGCGCTGGTCGCCGCCTGCGAACGGTTCGACCGGGTGGTACCGCTCTACGTGCTCGACCCGGCGCTGGCCACGATCTCGCCGAACCGCAACCGCTTCCTGCACCAGTGCCTCGCCGACCTGCGCGCGTCGTTGCGCGGAATCGGCGGGGACCTGGTCGTCCGGCACGGCGACCCGGTCGCCGAGACGATCCGGCTGGCCCGGGAAAGCGGTGCCGACGGGGTGGCGGTCTCCGCCGACGTCAGCCGGTACGCCCGCCGCCGCCAGCAACGGTTGCGGGACGAGTGCGAGCGGCACCGGTTGCACCTGGCGATCTTTCCCGGCCTGACCATCGTCGAACCGGGCACCCTGCAACCGGGCGGGGGCGACCACTACCGGGTGTTCAGCCCCTATCACCGCCGCTGGCTCGGGACAACCTGGCGCGACGAACTGCCCGCGCCGACCCGGATCCGGCTCCCCGACGGCC